>CATPBP010000015.1 GCA_955652675.1 Candidatus Dormiibacterota bacterium | reverse complement strand
GCGCTCGCCCAGGCCGCCTCGTCGATCGGCACGCTCTCTACAAAGAGGAAGTCGACCAGCGCTGGCACCTCGGACAGCACCGCCACCCGAGTCTGTACCAGCGGCGCGGCGGCGGCGAACTTCTCGGGGTCGAAACGCTCGGGCGGCCAAGGTACCCGGGGTCCCGTGAGCCAGGGTCGCGCAGCCTCCACGAACTCCTCCACGGACTGCGCCCGCAGGTAGACGCCGTTCAAGGCGCGCAGCTTGGTCACGTCGAAGAAGGCGGGCGAGGATTGGACGTGGTCGAGGCGAAACTGCCTCACGATCGCCTCCCAGGGCAGGATCTCCTGCCCTTCGGGCGGGGACCAGCCCAGCAGCATCAGGTAGTTGACCATCGCTTCGGCCAGATAGCCCTCGTCGCGGTAGTCCTCCAGCGCCACCTTGTCACGCCGCTTGGACAGCTTCTGGCGGCGCTCGTTGACGAGCAGCGCCACGTGGGCCCAGGCAGGGGGCGAGGCGCCCAGGGCCTGCCGGATGAGCTGCTGCTTGGGCGCGTTGGGCAGATGCTCCTCGCCCCGGATCACGTGGGTGATTCCCATGTCGAGGTCGTCGACGGCGGCTGCCAGCAGGTAGAGCGCGGACCGGTCGCTGCGCGCGATCACGAAATCGTCGAGAGCGGCGTTGGAGAAGGTGGTGGTGCCCCGGATCAGGTCCTCGACCGCGGTCTCCCCCTCGTCAGGGGTGCGAAAGCGCAGCGCGCGGCCGGGTCCGGTTCCCAGCCCGCGGTCCCGGCAGAAGTTGTCGTAGCCGCGCTGGGGGCTGCCGGTCCGCTCCACGATCTGCTCGCGAGTGCAGTCGCAGTAGTACGCGCACCCGGCGCGGTACAGCTCCTCCGCCGCCTCGCGATGGCGGCCGGCCCGGTCCGACTGGAAGTAGGGACCTTCGTAGCTCCCTGGACTGATGCCGATCCAGTCCAGCGCGTCGATGATGCCCTGGGTCCATTCGGGACGGTTGCGCTCCTTGTCGGTGTCCTCGATCCGGAGCACGAAGGTGCCATCCGCCTGCTCTGCGACAGCCTTGTTGAAGAGCGCCGTGCGCGCGCCTCCGACGTGGAACAGCCCCGTCGGCGAGGGCGCGAAGCGGACGCGGATGGAAGCCACGGGCCAAGGCTACCCGGTCCGCTGCGCCCGCTCCTTGCGCCGCCGCCGGCGGGCCGCCAGGGTCAGGGCGCCCCAGATCACGATCAACGCGCCGGCCGGCGCCGGGTTCGGCGCGGGCGTCGGCCGCCCGGCGCGGGGCGGCTCGGGGACCGCGGCCATGGCGGCTGGCGTCGTGAGCACCGCCTCGAAGGCACCGATGTCGCAGCGCGCGCCCTGAGGCCGGCTCACCCCACGCTGGTCGCCCGCCGTGGGAGGGCAGGCCGGGTCCCCGGAATCGATGGCCGGACTTGCGGCGAAGATGGCCAGGGTCTGCGTCGGCCCTCCGTTGGAGCCCAGTGCGCCCAGCATGGGGTTGGTGGCCTGCATGTCACCGGTGGCTGTGAAGCCGCAGTCGTCGGCGTTCTCCAGGTTGTAGCCGAGCGAGGTCAGCGCCGATGAGCAGTTGGGACTCCCGGCCGGCGCCGCGTTCCCAGCCACGATGCTGCTGTGGACCGTGAGCATCCGGCCCTGCTGGTTGAAGACCCCGCCGGCGAAGTTCGCCGAGTTGCCAGCGGCGGTCGAGGACTGCAGCGAGACCGCTTCCGGCGGCGTCTGGCTGCCGGGGGCCGCCCTCACCTTCTCCTTGGTTCCGGCCGCCCCCGCGTTCTCCGACGCGGTCAGCGAGCGGACGCGCATGACGGCGTCCCGCATGGTCTGCTCGGCTGCGGAGGAGGGAGTGCCGGGGGACGGCGCCGCCCCGCCCTGCGCCATGGCCCCGCCTACCAGGGCTGAGTTGTCGGAGAAGGTGTCGTTGGTGAGAGCTGCGGTGCCGTCCAGCACCAGCATCCCGCCCCCCACTCCGCTGCGGACGCTGTTGCCGGCCAGGAGACTGTCGACCATGGTCATGGTCGTGCCGGCTTCGGCCAGCAGTCCTCCGCCGCCGCCGGTCCCCCCCGCGCCGGCCGACACGTTGCGGCTGACCGTGCTTTTCTTCAACTGGAGGCCGCCCGGCCCACGTGCGGCGATGCCGCCGCCTGCCGCCGCCGAGTTGCCGCTCACTGTCACGCCGTCGAGGTCGGCGGTTCCCCGGTCTCGGATGCCGCCTCCGGCCGCGCCCGCGGCGTTGCCGGTGAAGGAGGTGCCCGCCGCTGTCAGGCTGCCACCCTCGAACACGTACACGCCGCCCCCCAAGCCGCCTCCAGGCGAGGCGAGCGCCTGGTTGCCGGTCACGGCTCCTCCCTTCATGGTGACCGCCCCGGTCGTGTAGAGGCCTCCACCCAGGAAGCCGGAGACCTGGTTGTCGCGCACCAGCACGCCGTCCAGCGTCAGGCTGCCCAGGTTGCGGATCCCTCCGCCGTCGCCTCGCGGGTTCCCGTGGCTGACCGTGAGCCCGGACAGCGTGACGCTCGCACCCTGCGCCACCTGCATTACACGGGAGGCGCCCTTAGCGTCCACGGTGGCGCCCCCAGGACCGCCGGTGGTCTCGATGTCCTGGCTCCTGGTCAGGTCGAGCTGGCCGAGCGTCAGCCTGATCGCCTGCGCGCCCGAGTAGGCCGCCGGGACGTCGATCGTCGAGCCCGCCGGAAGAAAGCCGTTGACGGTCTCGATCGCCGCCCGCAGCGTGCATGGGTTGCCGGGCGCCTCCGACCGGCAGTTGACGCCGCTGCCGCCCAGCTTGGCCGAGTCGGCGTTGCTGTCCACGTTCAGGGTTCCCTGGGAGGCGCCCGCCGTCGGGGCGGCCGCCACAGCCCCGAGCGAGAATCCAAGGGCGAGACCAAGGGCGCGCAGGAACAGCGGTGTCTGAGTAGCCTCGGACACGGCGAGACCTCCCTTTGCGGTAAAACGACCCCCCAACTGCCGGCGCAGAAGCCCCGTCCTCGCAGGCGCGCCTACCCGGCAGCCATGCCGAACGGCATGTGTATCAGGTCGGTCGAGAAGGTGTCAAACCGCGCGCTGGTCAGACTTTGGGCTCGACCTTGGGACCGAAGTCGGGGTGTGCGGCTATCAGGGAGTCGATGTAGCGGAAGCGCTCGTAGCGGTGCTGGAGGAGCTCGTCCACGGGCATGGTGAGCAGCGGCTGCAGGTGCCGCCAGAGCGCGTTTTCGAGCGCCACCGCGGTGCCCTCATAGTCGACGTGGGCGCCTCCCTCAGGCTCTGGCACCACCTCTTCGACCACGCCCATGGCGAGCAGGTCGCGGGAGGTCAGCTGAAGCTGGTCGGCGGCCTCCACCTTGCGCGCGTTGTCCCGCCAGACGATCGAGGCCGCCGCCTCCGGAGAGGCCACCGAATAGGTCGAGTTCTCGAGCATGAGCACCCGGTCCGCGACCGCCATACCCAGCGCACCACCGGAGCCGCCCTCACCGATCACGGCGGCGACAATGGGGACCGGCGTCTCGAACCACTCCATGATGGCCCCTGCGATCGCCGCCGCGATGCCTCGCTCCTCGGCGGCGGCCCCCGGAAAAGCGCCCGGGGTGTCCACCAAAGAGACGATCGGAAACCCGAACTTGACCGCCTGGCGGGCGATCCGGAGGGCCTTGCGGTAGCCCTCTGGGTGCATCATTCCCCAGTTACGGCGGACCCTCTCGGCGAGGGTGCGGCCCTTCTGGTGGCCGAAGAAGACCGTGGTCCTGCCGTGCCAGGTGCCGAGGCCGGCGACCAGGGCCGGGTCGTCGTGCGAGATACGGTCGCCATGGAGCTCGACGAAGTCCGGCGCCATCCGCTTGATGTAGTCGAGGGAGTAGGGCCGGTCCGGATGCCGCGCCAGCTCCACGACCTGCCACACGCTCAGTGTGTCCCGCTCCCTCGGTCTCATCGTCCCGAATTCCCAGGACAATCCTAGTGTCCTACTCCAGAAATTCGCCGGCATATTGCGGCTCCGGACACTAGAGGTCCCACGGCTATCCGGTGTAGAGGTCCAGCAGCCGGGCCAGCCGTTCGCGAAGCTCCACGCGGGGAACGACCAGGTCGACCTGTCCGCACTCCAGCTGGAACTCGGCGCTCTGGAAGCCGGGTGGCAGGTCTGCATAGGTCGCCTGCTTGATGACTCGGGCGCCGGTGAATCCGATGGCGGCCCCAGGCTCGGCGAGGTTCACGTCCCCCAGCAGAGCGAGGGAGGCGCTCACGCCGCCGAAAGTCGGGTCGGTGAGCACCGAGAAGTAGGGCACGCGCGCCGCATGCAGACGCCCAAGCGCGGCGTTGACCTTGGCCAGCTGCATGAGGGCCAGCACTCCCTCCTGCATGCGGGCGCCCCCCGAGGCCGTCACGAGCACGTATGGGGTGTGCGAGGCCGCCGCCTGCTCGAAACCGCGCGCGAGGCGCTCTCCGGCCACGATGGAGAGCGTCCCGCCCACGAAGCGGAAGTCGAAGACGCCAAGCCAGACCGGCCGGCCGGCCAGCGTCGCGGTACCCGTACGGACGGCCTCGTTGAGCCCTTCCTGCCTCGCCTGGTCGATGGTCTGCTGGTACGGCTTGGGGACCTTCCAGTCGAGCAGGTCGTGCGGGCGGACGTCGGCCCAGCGCTCCCGCCAGCTGCCCTCGTCGGCGAGCAGGGCGATCCAGGCGTCGCCGTGCATCCGGAAGTGATGGCCGCAGTCGCAGACGTAGGCCTGCTCGCGGAGCTCCTCGGGAACCAGGCCGACGCCGCAGCTGGGGCAGTTCGTGGAAAGCGCGATCGGCGGCAGCTTGGTGCCCGTGACGGGGACATGGACCATGCTCACTAGAAGGACCCCCTCCCGCACCCTCCCCCGAAAGGGGAGGGACATGACGGTGGCGTCACTGGAAAGGCCGGATTCACTCCGGCCGTATGAGTTGTTACTTCCCAGCGACTCCCCAGCCCCATTTTGCGGAAGGGGGCTGGGGGGGAAACCTGTTTCCCCCGCATCGTCATATTGATAGGCCTCCGTCGACGACCAGGACGTGGCCGGTGATGAAGCCTGCGGCGGGCGAGCAGAGGAAGGCCACCGCGGCCGCCACGTCCTCGGCGCTGCCCTCGCGTTGCAGCGGCGTGCGCTTGACCAGCTCGGCGACGATCTCGTCGGTCAGCGAGGCCTCGGTCAGCTCGGTGCGGACGTAGCCGGGGGCCACCGCGTTGCAGGTGATGCTGCGGGAGCCGATCTCCTTGGCTATCGACTTGGTGAAGCCGATCAGTCCCGCCTTGGCCGCGGCGTAGTTGGCCTGGCCCGGATTCCCGGTGATGCCCACGACGGACGTCATGTTGACGATCCGGCCCCAGCGCGCGCGCAGCATCCCGGACATCACCGCCTTGGTGGTGTGGAAGGCGCTGGTCAGGTCGGTCTGGAGGATGTAGTCCCAGTCCGCCTCCTTCATGCGCAGCAGCAGGTTGTCGCGCACGGCGCCGGCGTTGTTGACCAGCACGTCCACCTTGCCGATGGCCTTGACCATGGCCTGCACGGCCTCGCCGTAGGTCACATCGCACTGGACGGCGCTGCCGCCGACCTGATGGGCGGTCTCCTCCGCAGCGCCCGAGTCGGAGCGGTAAGCCACGACCACCGACGCGCCCATCTCCGCGAGCGCTATGGCGGTGGCGCGACCGATCCCCTTGCCGCCGCCCGTCACCAGGGCCGTTCGGCCTTCCAGCGGAGGAGGCGCCGTTGCCGCGGCCGGCCGCGAGGCTTCTCCGGCGACACCCATCGGCTGGGTCACGCGGGGGAGCGCTCGGGTGGGCCGAAGTCCACGAAGAGCTCGTCGGCGTTCCAGGTGTCGACGCCGGGGATGTGCTTGGCGGCCAGCGAGGCGAGCACCCGGCCGGGGCCCAGCTCGACCACAGTCCGCACCTTCATGGTCCTCAGAGAGACCATGGTGCGGGCCCAGTCGACCGGCCGCAGCAGGTGGTTGGAGAGCTCCTGTCGCAGATCGTTGAGGGAGGCGATGGCCTGCCCGGTGGCGTTGGCCAGGATCGGGAAGTGGGGCATCTCGATGGGCAGCCGCTCGACCACCGCGCGGAAAGCGCTGCCGGCCGTCTCCATCAGCGGCGAGTGGGCGGGCAGCGGGATCGTCAGGATCAGCGCTCGGCGGGCGCCGGCCGCCAGGGCCAGCTGCTCGGCGCGCTGGATGGCCGGCAGCTCGCCAGAGAGCACGAACTGCACGTCGGCGTTCCGGTTGGCGAAGAAGAGCTGGCCCAGCTCCGATGCCTCCGCCCGGATCGCCTCCACCTGGCCCTCGTCAAGCCCCACCACGGCCAGCATGCCGCCGGGCTGGGTCCGGGAGGCCGCGGCCATGATCCGTCCCCGCTCTTTCACGAGCAGGAGGGCGGTCTCCCAGGAGATGGCTCCGGCCGCGGCCAGGGCCGTGAACTCGCCCAGCGAGTGCCCGGCCATGACCCGTACGTTCTCCATGCCGTAGCTCTCACGCCAGATCTCGTAGGCGGCCCAGCAGACGGTCATTACGCAGGGCTGCAGGTTCTCGGTCCGGTTGAGCTCGTCCTCCGGGCCCTCGAAACAGAGCTGGCGGACGGGCATGCCCAGCACCTCCTCGGCGCGCTCGAAGGTGCGCCGGGCGGCCGGGTAGCGGTCGTACAGCCTGCGGCCCATCCCCGGCCGCTGGACCCCCTGTCCCGGGAAGAGCAGCGCCACCGGGCCGCTGAGTGTTACTCCCATTCCAGCAGGCAGGCGCCCCAGGTCAGGCCGGAGCCGAAGCCGGCGATCAGCACCCGGTCCCCGCTCTTGAGCCGGCCCTGCCGCAGGGCGTCGTGCAGCGCCAGGCCGATGGTCGCGGTGGAGGTGTTGCCGTACTCGTCGATGTTGACCATCACCCGCTCCATGGGCAGCCCGACGCGGCGGGCGGCCGCCTCGATGATGCGGCTGTTGGCCTGGTGGGGGACGAAGAGGTCGATGTCATCGATGTCGATTCCGGCCTCCTCCGCGACCGCGAAGGCCTGGCGGATGAAGATGTCGGTGGCGAACTTGAAGACGTCGGGGCCCTTCATGGCGATGCGGGGAGTCGACTCGCCCGAGGCATAGCCGCCGAGCGTGGGGTTGCCGCAGGTGATCTGGTCGTAGCCGCGGCCGTCGGAGCCGAGGCACCAGGCCACGAACCCGGCCCCTCGCTGGGCGGGGCGCAGCACCGCAGCAGCGGCGCCGTCGGCGAAGATCACGGACGTCCCCCGGTCCTTCCAGTCGATCAGGCGAGAGAGAACCTCGGCGCCGATGACCAGCACCGTGTCGGCGCGCCCCGAAGAGACGTAGGCCTCGGCCGCGGAGAGCGCATACACGAAGCCGGTGCAGGCCGCCAGCAGGTCCATCGCGCAGGCTCCCGGCACTCCCAGCTCGCCCTGGACCCGGCAGGCGACGCTGGGAAAGGGGCCGTCGGGCGTGGAGGTGGCGACCAGGATCATGTCCAGCTCTTCCGGCCTCACAGCGCTGGCGGCCAGCGCCTCGCGGGCGGCTTCGACGGCCAGCGAGAAGGTGGTCGTACCCGGCTCGGCGATGTGACGGCGCTTGATCCCGGTGCGCTCCCTGATCCACTGATCGGAGGTTTCCACCATCCGTTCCAGGTCCTGGTTGGTGAGCACGTTCTCTGGCGCGTGGATGCCCAGCCCGGCGATGGCGACCGGCCGGCCCGTCGAGCGGAAGGTGCGCAGGGGAACGGCGTCGGAGCGGACCCGGGGAGCTGCCTTTATCGCCATGGTGCCTCCTATGCTCTGGTCCGCTCGGCCTCGCGAGCCTCCAGGAACTGCCAGAGGTCTCCGACGTTCTTCATCTGCTCGAGCTGTTCCTCCGGCAGCTCGACGTCGTACTTGTCCTCGACCGCGGCGATCAGCTCGACCAGGTCGAGCGAGTCGGCCGCCAGGTCGCGCTGGAAGCTCACGTTCATCTGCACCTGCTCGGGCTCGACGCCAAGGATCTCGGCGGCCAGCTCCTGCAGCTCTTTGAAGTCCAGTTCAGCCATTTCCTCTTCCTTCGGTTCAGTTCAGCTCGGCCCGGCGAAGGACCAGGGTCGCGTTGTGGCCGCCGAAGCCGAAGGAGTTGGAGATGGCCACGTCGACCTTCGCCTGACGCGCCCGGTTGGGCACGTAGTCCAGGTCGCACTCGGGGTCCTGGTCGTCCAGGTTGATGGTGGGCGGGATCAATCCGCGCTCGATGGCGAGCACGCAGGCGGCCGCCTCCATGGCGCCGGCGGCACCCAGCAGGTGCGCGTGAACCGACTTGGTGGAGCTGACCGCCAGCTGATGGGCGTGGTCGCCGAAGACCTGCTTGATCGCCTTGGTCTCGGCGATGTCTCCCAGCTTGGTGGAGGTGCCGTGGGCGTTGACGTAGTCCACCTGCGCCGGCTCCACCGCCGCCTTTTTCAGCGCCTTGCGCATGGCGCGGATGGCCCCGGCGCCTTCCGGGTGGGGAGCCGTGAAGTGGTGCATGTCGGCGCTGGCGCCGTAGCCGATCAGCTCGGCCAGGACCTGCGCGCCGCGCTCCCGGGCGAACTCCATGTCCTCCAGCACGAACATCACCGCGCCCTCGCCCATCACGAAGCCGTCCCGGCCGGTGTCGAAGGGGCGGCATGCCCTCTCAGGCTCGTCGTTGCGCTCGCTCACCGCCTTGATCTGACAGAAGGCGCCCATCGTCAGCGGGGTGATGGTGGCCTCAGCGCCGCCCGCCAGCATGGCTTTCGCGTCGCCCCGCTTGATGATCTCGGCGGCCTCTCCGATGCCATGGCCGGACGAGGCGCAGGCGCTCACGATCGCGTAGTTGGGGCCGCCCGCCTTGGTGTGCATGGCAACGATCCCGGCCGCCATGTCGGCGATCATCATGGGGACGGTGAAGGGGGAGATGCGGCGCACCCCGCGCTCCATCAGCGCGGTGTGGCTCTTCTCGATCTCCTCCATCCCGCCGATGCCCGAGGAGACGATCACCCCGACGTCGTCGGGGTCCATGTCGCCCGGCACCAGACCGGCCTGCGCGAGCGCCTGTTGTGAGGCGCCGAGGGCGAACTGACAGTAGCGGCCGAGGTGCCGCGCGGTCTTCCTGTCCATGTACCGTTCGGGCTCGAAGCCCTTCACCTCGGCGGCGATCCGCGTCGAATAGCTGCTTGCGTCGAAGTGGGTGATCGGCCCGACTCCTGACACCCCTTCCACGAGGTTCGACCAGACGGTCTCCACGTCGTTGCCGATCGGAGTCACGAAGCCGAGCCCGGTGACCGCCACACGACGGCCGTTTGCCTGGCTCATCGACCACTAGCCTACGGACCAGACGTCGAAATTACCTCTCCGTCACGTGGTAAAAAACCGCCACAGGTTTCTACCCGATGTCCAGTTGGCTGCTCAGGCCAGGCGGCGGAGGGCCAGGGCTAGCTGGAGACGTTGGCGGGCGGCGGGGTCGTCCAGGTCCACGGCGAGCAGGTCTCGCAGCTTCTCCATCCGGTAGAGCACCGTGTGCCGGTGCAGGTTGAGGGCGCCAGCCGCACCCTTGACCGAGCCCCGCGTCAGCAGAGCCTCGAGCGTCTCCATCAGGACGCCTCTGGGGTCGGAATCGAGCAGCGGGCCGAGCACGTGGGTGACGTAACGCTCCGCCACCAGCGGGTTCTGGGACAGGATCAGGTAGGGCGCCACCTCGTCGTACTCGTGGAGCAGCGCTGCAGGCTGCAGCTTGCGGCCCACCTCGACCGCCTGCTGAGCTTCCAGGTAGGACCTGGAGGTTCCCCGCAGTCCCGGGTGCTCGCCTCCCAGGCCGGCTCGCAGCCGGCCCTTGCCGCGTGCGCGCAGCGTTCCCATCAGGCTCTCCACCTGCTGGCGGACGTCGTCGCCTTCGGAGGGCCAGAGCACCACCAGCGTGTGCGGGTCGGTCGCGTCGGCCAGCGCCCTGGCCGGCAGCTCCAGCTGCCCGGCGAGCTCCTGCGCCCCTTCCTCGGTCTTCACCACCAGGGCGAGGTAGGAGGACGCCAGGGGCAGGTTCACCGCCAGCGCCTGCTTCTGCACCGCCAGCTCGCTGTCGAAGGTGTCGCTGACCAGCGAGTGCAATAGACGGGCTCGCGCTCTGGTCCCTCGCAGCATGTGCTGCTCGCGCGCCTGCAGGTAGGTCCTGGTCACCTCCGCGGCAACCTGGTCGAGGGCGGCGAAGACGTAGTTGGCGGTGGCCACCATGGCCTCGGGACTGGCGTCCGGGTGGTGGCGCCAGGCGCCCAGGATGGCGTCCCAGGCCACCCGAGCCGCTATCCGGTAGGCGGCGAGCACCGGCTCCACGGAGTAGGAGCCCCGCGCCTGCAGGATGCCCAGCTGCGCGACCTCCCGCATCTCCCGTGGAGTGGCCGGCCGGTGCTCCCGGGCGGTGGCCAGGAAGAGGTCGATGCCGGCCTCGCACGCCCTGGCGATCGCCTCAGGTCTCGGCGGCGCTCCCGTTGAAGTGTCCCAGTGGACCAGGCTGACCACCGCTCGGGTCATGTGCCGGGCCAGGCCGGGTCGCCGCCGCTCGAGCTCCTCGAGCAGCGACTCGGGCAGCGCCTGGTTGGACCTGGTGGCCAGACTCGCCATGGCCTTCGAGTTTAAGCCGGCGCGGTGTTCTCCTTCACGAAGTCGAGCATCTGGCGCCAGGCGTCTTCGCAGGCCTCCTGGTGCTCGGCAAAGGTCCGGTCGAAGAAGGAGTGGGGCGCCCCCTCGTAGACCACCATCTTGTGGGGCACTCCGGCCTCGGTCAGCTCCTGGTCGAAGCGCTGGAATTCTTCGAGCGGCGTGAAGTCGGCTCCCGCTACCAGAAGCAGGAGGGGAGCCTCCATCCTGGGAATGGCGTCGCGAACCCGCTCGGGCACCCCGTAGAACCCGATGGCGCCCGCCAGCCCATGGCCGGCGGCGGACTGCCGCCAGGACTGGGCGCCGCCGAAGCAGAACCCGATAGTGAAGATCGACACGTCACCTTCCTCGGTGCGCAGGTACTCGACGGCCGCTCGAACGTCGGCGGCGATGCTCTCCGGCGTCGTCTTCTCCACGTGCGGGCGGTACTCGAAGCCCTCGTCCCGGGGACCGTCGCCGGCCGTCCGGCCGAAGTAATCGATGGCCACGGCGTCGATGCCGGCCTCCGCGAAGCGCTCGGCAAGCTCCTTGTAGAAGCTGTGCAGCCCGCGCACGTCGGGCATCACGACGATGCCGGCTCCAGTCGGTTCCGCCGCCCGGGCATAGTGGGCCATGAACCGGTTTTCATCGGCGGCGGTGAGATTGATGTCACCTTTGTCCAGAGCGGCCCCTCCGACCGGGGGAAGCGGCGGGCGGGCATCGTCGGTGTAGCACATGGGTGCTAGTGTCTGGCTTTTCGCCCCCCGCCCGCGCCGGCTTCGCGAACTAAATCCAGCCTTTCTCCCGGGCGATCCGGGCGGCCTCCATGCGGTTGCGCGCTCCCAGCTTCTGGATGGCGGCCGAAAGGTGGTTGCGCACGGTTCCCTCGGAGAGGAAGAGGCGGCGTGCGACGTCGGCGGCACTGGACCCGTCGACCGCTGAGACCAGGACTTCGGCCTCCCGGGAGGAGAGCGGACTGTCGCCGTCGCTCAGCGCCTGAGCCGCCAGCTGGGGGTCCAGAACGCGCTCACCTCTCGCGGTCCGCCGGATCGCGACCGCCAGCTCCGCCGCCGGTGCGTCCTTGAGCATGAATCCCGTCGCCCCGCTGCTCATGGCGCGGCGGAGATAGCCGGGGCGCCCGAAGGTCGTCAGCATCAGGACCCGGCACTGGGGCAGGCCGCCGCGCAGGGCGGCCGCGGCCGCGATCCCGTCGACGCCCGGCATCTCGATGTCGAGCAGCGCAACGTCCGGCTGGCTCTGAAGGGCGGCCGTCAGCACCTCGTCGCCCCGGTCGATCTCGGCCACGACCTCGATGTCCGGCTCCATCGAGAGCAGGGCGGCCATGGCACCCCGCACCAGGTCCTGGTCCTCCGCCAGCAGCACGCGGATCATCGCACGACCGACTGCTCCAGCGAGGGCCGCAGGGGGAGGCTCACGGCGAGGCGAAAACCGCCCTCGGGGCGGCCGCCGAAGGCGACGCTGCCGCGGCGCGCCTCGACCCGTTCGCGCAGTCCGGCGAGGCCGCTCCCGCCTGCGCCGGTGGCCTCCTCCCCGCGGCCGTCGTCAACGATCTCCAGGCAGGCCGCGCCGTCCTCGCTGGTCAGGCTGATGGCCACCTGCTGCGCCTGGCTGTGCCGCAGCACGTTGGTGGCTCCTTCGCGAACCGCCCAGGCCAGCACGCTCTCCACCGGCGTCGGCAGGGCCTGGCTCGTCTGCTTCACGTCGACCGAGATACCGGCGGCCAGCAGCGCCTCGCGCGCACCCTCGACCTCCTCAGCCAGGCGGGGTTGGCGGTAGCCGCTGACGGCATCGCGCACCTCGCGCAGCGCCTCCCGGGCTACGCGTTCGATGTCGTGCGCCTCCTGGGCGGCACGGTTGGGGGCGGCTTCGGTCAACCGGCCCGCCAGCTCGGACTTGAGCACGATCACCGAGAGGCTGTGGCCGAGCAGGTCGTGCAGGTCGCGCGCAAAGCGCAAGCGCTCCTCGGCGACCGCCAGCCGTGCCAGCTCGTCCCGGGCCTGGTTCAACTCCCTAACCAGCTCGATCATCCGGTTCCAGCCGATCATCCCGACGCCGGCGAGGAGAGCTATCAGGGCCACCGCCGAGCGTCCGATCAGGTCGCCCGGAAGGACCACGGCGATCAGAAGCGTGAGCGCGCAAACCGCGGCCACGAGCAGCCACGAGCGCCGCCAGTGGAGGGCCGAGCCGGCCACCGTGGCGCAGTAGATGAGCAGGCCGCCGAAGTTGTCCGAGCTGACCAGCGAGAGTCCGACGGCGATGACACAGAGCACGGCGAGGGCGGAGACGGCCAGCAGCGGGCGCCCGCTGTGGTAGAGGCGCGCCCAGAACCAGAGATACACGGCCACGAAGATGGCCACGGCAGAGAGCGTGGCGATCACCTCGGCGCGAGGGTGATGACCATTCAGTTCACCGGCCACGGCCAGGACCACGAAGAAGAGGTAGGCGCTCGCGAAGGCGAGAGCCCATTTGCGCGAATGCCTTACGTCGGGGTCCACCTCATGAGCCTATAGGCGGGATGTCCTGCTGGAAAGTGACGTAGCAGGCCTTTGCGAGGTGACATCGGTCACTTGAAAGTGCGTACGCATGGCCCCCTGCACGCGGGACTAGGCTGACGTCGATATGGAAAAGGTCGTCGAGCTGATCGACGCTCACAAGCGCTACGGGTCGGTGGAGGCGGTGAAAGGCGTGAGCGTCGCCATCGAGCACGGGGAGCTGGTCGCCATGCTCGGCCCCAACGGCGCCGGAAAGACAACCTGCATCTCCTTGATGCTGGGCCTCCGGAAGCCGAGCTCCGGCCAGGCGAAGCTCTTCGGGCTCGCCCCTACCGACCGGCGGGCGAGAAGCCGCTGCGGCGTGATGCTGCAGGAGTCGGGGGTGCCCGGGACCCTGAAGGTAAAGGAGCTCGTCGACCTCTTCCGTTCTTACTACCCGAATCCCATGCCGGCGGAGCGGGCGATTGGCCTGGCGGGACTCGAAGAGCAGGCAGGGCGCCAGGCGCAGAAGCTCTCCGGTGGCCAGCTCCAGCGCCTCTATTTCGCGCTTGCCGTCTGCGGGAATCCGCAGGTGATCTTCCTGGACGAGCCCACCGTCGGATTGGACGTGGAGGCGCGCCGGGCTTTTCTGGAGAGCATTCGCAGCTTCGCGAGCGAAGGCAAGACGATCATCCTGACCACGCACTACCTGGAGGAGGCCGACCAGCTGGCCGAGCGCGTGGTGGTCATCGACCGCGGAGTCGTGGTCGCCGACGCCAGCCCGGCCGAGATCAAGTCGCGGGTGCTGGGCAGGCGGGTCAGCTTCACCGCCGACCGGTCGCTTTCGGACGCGGACTTCCAAGGCCTGCCGCATCAGAACCTGGAGGTGGAGGGGAATCGCGTCCGCCTGCTGAGCAACGCTCCCGAGGCGCTGCTCCGCGATCTCTTCCGGCGCGGCTACGACATCCGCGACCTGCAGGTGGTCGGCGCAGACCTCGAAGAGGCGTTCCTGGACCTGACCCGACACGCCGAGAAGGAGACGGTGGCATGAGCGCGACGACCACCTTTCAGGTAGCTCCGGTCCCGCGCATGCTCTGGGCGGAGACCAGGGCAAAGCTCCTTAGCCGGCTCCGGTCTCCCGCTTTCAGTGTGCTCTCGATTGTGCTGCCGACGATGTTCTTCGCGCTCTTCTATGGCATCTTCAGCGGGCAGGCGGGCTCACATGCGGCGGAGTTCGGCAAGTACATCCTTGCCACCTACGGCACCTACGCCGTCGCCAATGTGATGGTCTTCAATTTCGGCATCGGCATCGCGAACGAGCGCGGACAGAAGCAGGACCTGCTGCAAAGGGCCACGCCGCTCCCGGGCTGGGTGGCGACGCTGGCCCAGGTGATCTTCTCGCTGGTCTTCGCGCTGCTGGCCCTGATCGTCCTCTACGCCTACGCCTTCACCGTGGGCGGCGTGCGCCTGGACCCGGGCGCACTGGTCGGCTTCACGCTCAAGCTGCTGCTCGGCTCCTTCCCGATGATGGGCCTGGGCATGGCGATCGGCTACTCGACCAGCGCCAACGCGGCACCGGCGGTGACCAACCTGATCTACCTCCCGATGTCCTTCATCTCGGGCATCTTCATTCCCCTCAGCCAGCTGCCGAGCGGGATTCAGACGGTCGGAAAGCTGCTGCCGCTGTACCACTACTCGCAGCTGCCGCTGGAGACGGTGGGCCAGAACACCGAGAGCCTGGGCACCGCAGCCCTCTGGCTGATCGGCTGGACGGTCGTCCTCTTCGCCCTCGGACTCAGGTTCTACCGGATGGACGCGTCGAAGAAGTTCTCGTGAGCGGGGACACGATGCCCGACCTCACCAGGGGCGCTCGCCGAACACCTCCTGGTACCGCTCGGAGAATTCGTCCCTGGTGTAGCGGTGCTCCATGGTTCCCGTCTCCTCGACCACGTAGGTCCCCGCCAGCGAGGCGATGCGCCCGGCGCGGGCCACGCCGCCTCCGCTGAGCAGACCGAAGACCAGCCCGGCGCGGTAGGCGTCGCCGGCGCCGACCGGGTCCACCTCGCGCCGCGCCGGGGCGGCGGGGATCTCGAAGCTGCCGTCCCGGGTGGCGATCCGCGAACCCTCACGGCCGAGCGTGGTCACCACGATCTCGGCTAGCTCCAGCAGGGAGTCCGGGTCCCGGCCGGTGCGCTGCCGGATCAGCTCCAGCTCATAGTCGTTTCCGATCACGACCCAGGCGCCGCGGCTGCCCTCTTCCAGGTCCGCCGCCGACATGTGAGGCAGCTGGTGGGCGGGGTCGAAGACCCAGGGCACGCCGGCCTCCCGGCACTCGCGCACCAGGCGGAACATCGCCTCCGGGGCGTTGGGGCCGACGATGACGGCTTGGGGGTCTGCCACTGTGTCCGCCAGTCCCAGGGTGGCCGCCTTCCACATCGCGCCGCCGTAGTACCCCCAGATGTGGTTGTCGTCCAGGTCGTGGGTGGAAAAGCCGGTCGCGGTGTACTCGTCAGGGAGCAGGCGCAGGCCGCCGCAGTCGACGCCGAGCGTCTCCAGCCAGGCCTTGTAGTCGGCGCCGTCCTCGCCGGCAGTTGCGAGCACGGCAGCCGGGTGCCCCAGGAGGGCGAGCGAGTAGGCGTAGTTTCCGGCGACGCCGCCTCGCCTCTTCACCATGGTGTCGACCAGGAAGCTGAGGTTGATGATGTGCGTCTTGCCGGGGACGATGTGGTCGCCGAAGCGGCCCTTGAAGGTGAGGATGTAGTCGAAGGCCACCGATCCGGTCGAGACCACGGTCATTCCGACGCGACCATACGGGCCGAAGGTTAACCCGGATTCGGGTTAAAGGAAACGGGGCGCCCTTCTCTCAGAGGCGCCCCGTCCGAGGTTGGGATTGAAACTCAGGTCAGGCTGGCTTGCGGGTCCGCGTCGCTGCCGTGCGCGTGCTGCGGCGCGCGCTGGTGCGTGCCTGCGAAGCCGTGGTCGCCGCCGCCTCGCGGACCGGCGTCTCGCTTCGCCGCCTGGCGCCGCGGGTCTGGGTCTGGCCGCGCCGGCTCTCGCTCCGGGCCGGAGGCTGGCTGGCGTCCTGGAAACGGGCCAGGCGCTTGGCAGCCGTCCCGAAGCCGCTGTGGAGCAGCTCGAGGGAGCGGAAGGCAGCCTCGCCGACGAGGTCACGCCGCCGCGCGCGAGCCTTGACCGCGTGCAGGCTGCGGATCACCAGCTGCTCGGCCACACTTCCGTCGATCAGCTTGGTGGTTGCCTCGGCGGCCTGTCCCGCGGCCTTGCGCACCTGGCGGCCTACCTGCCGGTTGATCGGGGCGCCCCTGCGCTCCAGCCGGCGGACCTGCTTCGTGGTCGTACCGACGGGGTCGCTGGCCGCATTGACCACCTCGGCCGCCGCCCCGGTCGCTGCGTCTGCGGCCTGGGCCGGCAGCTCCTCTGTCTTCGTCGCCATGTCTTGATCTCCTTGGGTTGCTGTCTTGATTTGACGCCGTGCGTCATGATACTGAAAACTGACGCGCTGCGTCAGGCATTCCAGGGAGTGGCGATCTGAGTCGATGCCTTATTGGCGGAAGGGGAGGAGGACGAGGGAGGGGCGTTCTCTGTCGTGAAAGATGGTCTGGTGGGCTACGGCCGTCCCCGCGTCTGCGCCGAAGGGGCGCCCCGTGTTGGGATTCCGGTCCCAGCGTGGGAAACAGCTACTGGTGACCTGGAGGCGGATGCGGTGGCCAGCCTTGAAGAGGTTGCTGGTCGCCCAGAGGTCGATGTCGTAGCAATAGGGCCGGTCCGGCTCGATCGCCGAAAGCTCTCCACCCTCGCTCCAGTCGCGGTAGCGTGCCCGCAGGATGCCGTCGGTCAGGTTGATGGACCGCCCGTCGGGGTCGACGTCGCAGAGACGAGCGATGAAGTCGGTGTCAGGTGCGCTGGAGGCGGCCCAGAGCCGGACGCTGACCGGGCCGGTGACTTCGGTGTCCTGGCTGAGCGGCTCGGAGGTGAAGACCAGCACGTCGGGCCTTTGCTCGATCGGACGCTGGTCGTAGGGACCCGCCGGGTACTCGGGAGTCATTAGGAGCGCTCCGCCCCTGGTCGGCACGGGGTTGGCGGGATCGTAGTCATAGCGGTCGGGGCGCTCCTCACCTGGAGCCTTCGAGCTGAGGCTGCCGCCTGCCCGAAGGTAGAGCGGCGCCGGCGCGGCGGGCGGCGGCCATTCGGTCTCGCTCCGCCAGGAGTTGGCGCCCATGACGAAGAGCTTGATCGGAGGCTCGGTCGTGATCCCGTTCTCGGCAGCCTTCAGCCAGCGGTCGAACCAGCGCAGCTGGAGGCTCTGGAAGTCGATCTGGAGGTCGATCAAGCCGGCCTGGGAGCCGAATCCGAAGTTCAGCTCACCGACCGGGTTGCTCTGAGCGCCGTGCGACCAGGGTCCGATCAGGAGCTTGGTGGCGACGCCCGCCTCGCGCATCGCGTTGAAGTTCGCGATGGTGTCGTGGAGAAAGATGTCGTACCAGCCGCCCACGTTGAACGTGGGTACCTCGACCTCATGGTGCCGGCCCTTGATCGTCATGAAGGCGAGCCGGTCGCGGTCGGTGGCGGCGGCCACGTTCTCGAAGAAGCTCGGCGCCACGTCGTGGCGCACCAGAGGCGCGAACTCCGCCAGCGGCAGTGACCGGTAGCCCTCGGTGCCCAGCGCGTCCAGCTCGGCCGCCAGCGCCTGGAAAGCCTTGCCCAACGCGGCCCGGTCGCCTCGATGGCGGCGTACGAGCACGTCGAAGCCCATCTGGAGCTGCCAGCGAGCCTGGGCACCGAGCTCCATCGCGCCTCCCCGCATGACCACGCCGTTGTAGGGATCGGACCACGTTATGAAGGGCACCATGGCTTTCAGGGCAGGCGGCTTGGTGAGCGCGGCGCTCCACTGTGTGTAGCCGAAGTAGGAGGCGCCATACATCCCGACCTGGCCGTCGGAGTAGGGGAGCGAGGCCGCCCACTGGACGGTGTCGTAGCCGTCCTCCGACTCGTTGCGCATCGGTTCCCAGTCACCCTCCGAGCTGAAGCGCCCCCGGGTGTCCTGCACGATGACCACGTAACCGCGCCGGGCCCCCTGGACCGGCTCCAGAACGGAGGCGCCCAGCGGCAGGTCCTTGCCGTAGGGCAGCCGGGTCAAAAGGACCGGCCAGCGGCCCTCTCCCGCCGGGCGGTAGACGTTGGCGCGCAGGACCGTGCCGTCACGCATGGGCGCCGGCACGTTCAGGTCGACGGTGACGGTCTGCTCAGGCTCCATGTCCAAAGCCTAATCCGGGCTGCCCCCACCATCCGCGTGCAGCTGGTCGATCAGCGACTGCGCGTAGCGCCCGTAAACGTCGTAATGAGCCACCCGGCGCCGCTTCTCGGGCTGGATCCACTCCGGCTGGAGGCCGTGCAGGCGCCCCCACTG
>CATPBP010000014.1 GCA_955652675.1 Candidatus Dormiibacterota bacterium | reverse complement strand
GGACCGCCGAGGAGAACCCGGGTCAGGCCAAGCCGCTCCCGGCGCTCCAGGACGAGGGCCGCCATTCGTCGGGGAGTGCCCAGCAGCGCGTAGGGACAGGCGTCCAGCGACCTGGGGGAGAGGCCCTCGTTGGCGCACAGGATCTCCGCCTGGCGGGGCACCTCGGCGTCGCTGCAGAAGACGATCTCCGAGATCAAGATCGACCTCTCCACGGCATCGGCGGGCCGCCCGGCCACCACAGACGCCTTGCTTACGAGGTCACCGGACACTTCGAGGTCGGAGACGGTGGTGCTCAGCCGCCTGCGCCGGTCTGCGGTGCGCAGGTCCTGCCCGGAAACCTTCGGGGCCTGCGGGCTGCCGTTGAGGTCCACGACGTCGGCGTAGCGACCGGCGATTTCCAGCAGCCGAACCGACCCTCCGCCCAGGAGGAGCCGGGGCGGCACCTGGGGCGCCGGCGACAGCGGCAGGTCGTAGGCCTTGACGTGCCGGCCATCCAGATTCGCGTACCCCCGGTCGAACAACTGGCGTGCCAGCGCCGCCGCCTCTTCGAGGCGGTCCATCCGCTCCGCGAAGCCGGGCATCCGCATGCCGAGGGCGTCGAACTCGGGTCGGTTCCAGCCGGCGCCGATGCCGGCCAGTACGCGCTCCCCGCCGAACATGACCGCGAGCTGCGCGAACTGGCGCAGGAGCAAAGCCGGATGGAGAAGGCTGGCGTTGGAGACCGAGGTGCCCAGGTGAAGCCGGTCCGAGAAGGTCCCCGCCGCTGCCAGCAGGGTCAGCGGCTCCGGCGGGCGGGGCGCCTCGAGCCGCGAGCCGGCCTGGGTGCCGAAGAGATGATCGCTGACCATCAGGCCGGAGACGCCGAGCTCCTCCCAGCGCCGGACTTCGTCGCGAATCGCGCCCAGCGGGCCGCCCCCCAGGCGCGCGTACACGCTCAGCGATCCAGGCACCGGTCTTCCCTGGTCACGGGTTCCAGTGCGCCGATCATAACCATGCCAGGTGGGTTCCGTGACAGATCTGGGTAGGGTGTTCTGAGGTGTCCAGCAAGGTCGCCACCTGTTACCGGCATCCCGACCGCGAGACCGGTCTGCGCTGCCAGCGCTGCGAGCGGCCCGTTTGTCCCGACTGCCTGATGCCGGCGCCGGTCGGTGTGCAGTGCCGCGAGTGCGTCCGCGCGTCTCCCTCCAGGGTGATCTCGGGACGCGCCTTGCTTCTCGGCTATCGCCCTTATCTCACCTACACGCTGATCGCGGCCAACGTGGCGGTCTGGGTGGCCGGTGCGGCCCTGGGGGTCCTGAGCTCGGGCTCGAACGCGGTGCTCGGCGGCGGTCCGCTGGTGGCGCTTGGCGGACTCTCCGGACCGCGAGTTGCCTCCGGCGAGTGGTGGCGCATCCTGACCTCGGCCTTTCTTCACACCGGCCTGATCCACCTTGCCCTCAACATGGCCGCGCTCTACGTCTTCGGGACACCTCTTGAGCGGGCGCTGGGCCGGGTCCGGTTCGCGGTCCTCTACCTTGCCTCACTGGCTGCGGGATCGTTCGGCGTCCTGCTCCTGAGCCCGCACTCGCTCACGGTCGGGGCCTCGGGAGCGATCTTCGGCCTGCTCGGTGCGCTCCTGGTGGGCCACAGGGCAGCCGGGGTAAGTTTCCGGAGCAGTGGCATCCTGAGCCTGCTGGTGATCAATCTCGTATTCACCTTCGCCGTGCCCGGGATATCGATCGGCGGCCACCTTGGCGGCCTCGCCGGTGGCCTGGCAGCGGGCAGCCTGCTCTTCAGGTGGCGGGTTCCGGGCGGCAGGACGGTTCCCACCCTGGCCTCCATGGCGCTTGCGGCTGGATTCTTCCTCGCCGCCATGTGGATCGGGGCGAATCCTCTGCGAGCCTGAGCACGACGCCGGGGGAACCCAAGGTTCCCCCCACGGACCCACCCTCCTCTCGGGAGTAATGGTGGGTGTGAAGAAAAACAACTCACACGGCCGGAGTGAATCCGGCCTCTCATGGTGACGCCTGCCCCGCCCTTCCGTTAGGAAGACATGCCGGCCGCCGCGCTTCAGCTCGAGCCGGACGCCAGTGTGGTCGGTTCTGCCTCGAGGGCGCTGCCGGCCGTCATGCGGTCGATCACTGACGCTTTCTTCGGACCCGCCTCCCTTTCCGAGTCGAGAGTGGCGGCCATCTGGTTGAGAATCCGGATCAAGGTCTCGCGGTCGTCCGGCGACAGGCTGCTCAGCGCCGGCACCACCCGAGCCCGCCGCAGAGCCAGCATCTCCTCGAAGAGGTCGCGTGTGGAGCTGGCCAGCTGGAACCAGGTCACGCGCCGATCGTGGGTGTCCGGCACCCGCTCCACGTAGCCCTGCTCCTGCAGCCGGTCGCAGACCTGGACGATGGCCCCCGGAGAGACCCCGAGCTCCTGCGCAAGCCGGCGCCCACTGATCCGGACCTCCTTCCTGATGGTGTGTAGAACGCGGATCTGGGGCATGGTCAGGTTCAGCCGGAAGAGGATCTCGGTCAGGTCCGCGCTCAGCGTGGTCCCGAACCGCTTCAGCGCCGAGACCAGCGGTCTCAGTTCTTCGGGGTACTGATCACTATCCATAGTTTAGTCGTGCTACATTATATAGCCTAGCTAGTACTCGCAAGCTTCGCGCGGGCAGGATTGCTCTGGAGGTCATCGGATGGTTGTACGTATTGTCCTGGGCACCGCCTGGGCGCTGGTCACCGGATTCGCCGGCGGCTGGCTGATGCTGAGCCCATGGGCGCTCGGTCAGCAGCCCTTGGCGAAGGACTGGACGGTTGTCACCCAGACGGAATTCTTCACCGGGCTCGGCCTGGTGATCCTGGCGGTCATTGGCCTCGCACTGGTCGCCGCTCAGTCGTTCGCGGTGCTGCGCGAGGCTGGAGTGACAGATAGGCGAGAGGCGACCGTGAGCGGGCGCAGCGTTCGGGCTGGGGCGGACGGTACGGGAGCATCGAATCCCGCCGAGTTCGAGAACACGCTGATGGGCCTGGCGCAGGCACTCACCAGAGAGCTGCAGTCGCAGTCCGGCCCAGCGCCGGCACCCGGTCAGGGGAACAGCGCAGGCGGAGACTCCGGGCCAAAGCACGAGCAGGGAGCGCCGGAGTATCCGCCCGCGTTCCGCCGGCTGGAGGGCTGACATGCAGAGGCGATTGGCGGTTCGTGCTTCGATCCAGCTCGCCGGCATCTTCCTCGCCGGTCTCGCGGTGGGCGCCTGGGTCTTCATCGCGCCCTGGGTGGTCGGCTTTCCGGCCGGCCGGGCGGGCACCTGGACGAGCTCCACGTGGTCCGACGTCTGGATCGGCGCCGTGGTGGTCGGCACGAGCGCGTTTGGCCTGGTGGTCGCGCTGGCGCTCGCCCTGGCGGCCGCGCTGCGGCCGGCCCAGACCCGGGAGGGCCGCGCCACGGCCGGCACTGAGCGAGGCTCGTGACCACGATCGGCGAACGAGCCGGGACCGGCACGGGCGGTATGCCCGGTGCCGGGGCGCCGGCGCCCTCGGAGGCTCGGTCCGGCGGCCTCAGCTACAAGTTCGTGGCGGCCGGGGTGGTGATGATCGGGGCCGTCATGGTCATCCTGGACCAGACCGTGGTGACCGTCGCGCTGCCCACGCTGGAGCGTGAATTCAACACCACGCTCTCCGACGTGCAGTGGATCATCACCGGCTACACCCTGGCCCTGGCCGCGGTCATCCCGCTCACCGGCTGGCTGGCCGACCGCTACGGCACTAGGCGCATATTCGTGATCAGCCAGCTGCTCTTCGTGTTCGGCTCGGTCCTATGCGGCTTCAGCTGGTCCAACGCCAGCCTGATCGGCTTCCGCATCCTCCAGGGCCTCGGCGGCGGGCTGATCATGCCCGTCGGCATGACTATCCTGATGAGCATCACGAGGCCGGACGAGAGGGGCCGGATGATGGCGGTGATGGGTGTGCCGATGCTCTTCGGTCCTGTCCTGGGCCCCACCCTTGGCGGCTGGCTGGTGCAGGACGTGAGCTGGAGGTTCATCTTCTTCATCAACCTGCCGATCGGGCTGGTGGGCGCGTTCCTCTCACTGACTCAGCTCCGAGAGCCGCCCCACAGGGTGGCCAAGAAAGAGCCGCTCGACGTGATCGGCCTGCTCCTCGTCACCCCGGCCGTGGCCGGCCTGGTCTACGGCCTCAGCCAGCCGGGCAACTATGGCTGGGCTTCGGTGCAGACCATCCTGCCGCTGGTCGCCGGCGTGCTGCTACTGGTGGCCTTCTGCGTCTTCGAGCTGCGGACGAGGTACCCGCTGATAGACATCCGCGTCTTCCGCGACGGAGCCTTCTCAGCCTCCATGATGCTCAACTTCCTGATCGCGCTCGGGCTCTTCGGGGCCATCTTCCTGTTCCCCCTCTTCCTGCAGCAGATCCAGGGCTACTCGGCCCTCGACGCCGGCCTTCTGCTCGGCTTCCAGGGGTTGGGCGCGGCCGTCGCCATGCCGATCTCGGGCATCCTCACCGACAAGATCGGGGCTCGCCGGGTGGTGCCGTTCGGCCTGGCCGTGCTCACGGGCTCCACCATCTGGATGGCGAGCGTGTCCTCAGACACCGCGGCGCCGGTCATCGCCACGATGCTCGTCCTGCGCGGATTCGGCATGGGGTTCTCATTGATGCCCAGCATGTCGACGGCCTTCATCACGTTGGCGCCCGATCGGATCGCGCGCGCGACCTCCATCAGCAACGTCGTGCAGCGGGTGGCAAGCGGGCTCGGCATCGCGATCATGGCCACCATCCTCACCAACCGGATCTCAGCCAACCTCCCCCCGCTGCCCCAGGGCAGCGTCTCCGCCGGTGGGAACCTGGCGGCGGCCCATCTGCCTGCGCCGATCAAGACGATCCTGCTCAACCAGGCGGCGAAGGGCTTCGACGACACCTTCTGGGTCAGCGCCGGCTTCGTGGTCATCGCCTTTCCGATCACGCTCCTGCTGAGGCGAGCGCTAACCCCCCAGGCGGTCCGCTCCTACGCCGTCCGGCAGGCATCCGAGGGGATCGTGCTCGGCCTGGCGGCGCTCCGGCTGCGCGACGGCCGGCTCAACGGGTCCTCGCCGGCGAAGTTGGACAGCGGGCGGGCCTTCAAGGTCTTCGCAGAGGCCGCGGTCGCGCGCCTGCAGAAGGCTATGACGCTGTTCAAAGCGGGCACCAACGCCTCCGGCCTGGTCCCTCAGGCACGGATCTCGCTGCCCCGCCGTGTCGCCTTCGTGATCATCCTGCTCGCCGCGCTTGCAGCGTCGGTGCTCTTCATCGTTCACGGGTACCAGCCGCCAAGCGTGCCCTCCATCCCAGCGCCCCGCTAATGATCTCCCTCCCCCTTGCGGCAATGCCGTTGATTTAATCCCTCCCCCGCAAGGGGAGGGACACGATCCCGTTGCCCTTTGACTACGGCGGCGCCAGCATTCATGATCGCCCGAAATGACAACGGCGGCGGCCGCCCCGGTCGTTCAGCCCCGCTTCGGCGCGCTCCGCCATCTGGCCCTCGCCTCGTGGTGGTTTGGCTCGAACTTTCACTGGCTGCCGATCGGCGGCATCCTCATCCAGGCTCAGGTGCGCGGGCTGGTGCCGCAGGGAAGCCAAGGCACGGCGATCGGTGCCGTGGTCGGCGCGGGCGGCATCTTCGCCGTCCTCATTCCGCCCCTGGTGGGCTACTACTCAGACCGCCTGGTGACACCCTGGGGGCGCCGCCGGCCGATCATGGTCGTGGGGGTCGCCGGGGACGTGGTCGGCCTGGTCGTGATGATGACCGCCCACAGCCTGCTCCAGATGGCGGCGGGCTACATGATCATCCAGCTCTTCGCCAACGGGGCGGGGGCTGCCTACGCCGGGATGATCCCGGATATCGTGCCCGACCAGGAGTTCGGCCGGGCCAGCGGCTACCTCTCAGCCATGTTCACGCTGGGCGGGCTCGCCGGGGTCGCGGTCAGCCTCGCGCTGGCCTCCGTGCACCAGGTCACCCTGACCTACCTGGTGATCGCCGCGGTGGTCGTGCTCACACTGCTGCCCGTCCTCTGGATCGCGCGCGCCGAGGGCCGGCTTCCCGCGCCCGCTCGGGAGTCCGCGTCGCTGGCCGAGGAGTTGAAGCAGTTCATCCGGCCTCTGACGCGGGGCGACTTTGCCTGGGTCTGCTTCACCCGGCTGATGATGACCGCGGCGGTCAGCGTGGTCTATTACTTCCTGTCGCCGTTCTTTCGCGACGTCGTGCACGTGCCCAACCCCGACCAGTTCACGGCCGAGTGGCTGCTGGTGGTGTTCATCGCGGGCATCCCCCTTGGCTTCCTCGGCGGCCGCCTCTCCGACCGCGCGGGGCGTAAGCCGTTCGTCTACGCGAGCAGCGCCTTCCAGGGTGGGGTGGCTCTGCTCTTCATCGTCCTCTACCCGACCAGCGTGCCGCTGGTGATCCTGCTGGGGGTGCTCTTCGGGCTCGGCTACGGTCTCTACTACGCTGTCGATTGGGCGCTGGCCTGCGATACCCTGCCCGACCGCCGCGCATCGGCCAAGGACATGGGCCTGTTCCACGTCGCCTACACCCTGCCTCAGACGTTCTTCCCTCTGGTGGCGGGCTTCATCCTGGACTTCGTCAACCGGACCGGCGGGGATCAGGGCTATCGGGTCGTGTTCGGCTTCTCGATCCTCTTCTTCGCCCTGGGAACCTTGTTCGTGAGCAGGATTCGCTCCATCCGCTGAGCCTGCTTTCCCAACATCTCTTTACACGGCTCCGTCACGGGTCAGGTACAACTTATGGAACCGCTTTCGGAACCGCGTTTCGTGCCATCGTTTGCAGCAAGGGCGCCAGCGCCGGTCGTCGACGCCTTCTAAACCGATAAACGAGAATATCCGCTTTCCCACTCAAGGAGCTGAGTCAACGGCTCGAGAAGCTGAGTCAACGGACGCTTTTCCGGTGCCCGTCCAGGATGTGCTCTGGCGGCTGGAGTCTGCCGGCTTCGACCGGTTTCGTGAGCGGGACCTGGAGTCGTGGTTTGCGGTGGCCAACGGCAGGACCGGCACTCGTGGGTCCCTGGAGGAGGGCTCCCCGGAGTCCAACCCGGCCACCTATGTGGCCGGGATCTACGGCCGCCGGCCGGACGACAGCTCCGGTCCCGAACCGCTCATCGGCCCGCAGTGGACATTCCTCGACCCCCGGCTGGCCGATACTGAGGTGCGCCTCGAGATCGGCGAGATCCTGGAGCAGCGGCGGGTGCTCGACTTCCGGCAGGGGATTCTGTTCAGGTTCTGGCGACAGCGGCTGCCTTCTGGACAGGAGATCACCTTTCGCTCCGCCCGCTTCGCGGCGCTCCACGACCGGCAGCTGCTCGTGCTGCAGGCGGATGGCCACTGTGACGGCACGCCTCTCGCTTTTGGCGCGGATATCCCGCTGCCCGCCGGTCCATCCCTTGAACATGCCGCCTTCACACGAGGGCGAGACCAGGTCGACTTCGAGCTGGTTGCCCGGAAGGGTGGACGGGCGTTCTTCTCCATCTCCACGAGCGAGTCGAGAGGAAGCCTCGAGCGTTTCGCCGCCGTGGCGCGGGCCGCTCCCGGTGGTCAGCCGGAGGGCTCACCAACCGAGGCCCTGGCGCGGGCCAAGAAGGCCGGCCTCACCGCCACCCGAGAGCAGCACCGAAAAGCTTGGGGGGAGCGTTGGGAGGCCTCGGACGTGGTGGTGGAGGGTGATCCGGACGCTCAACTGGCGCTCAGGTTCGCGCTCTACCATCTGATCTCCGTCGGGGATCCCGAAACCGACTTCGCCTCGGTCGGCGCCCGCGGCCTGACCGGGCCTGGCTACAACGGCCACGTCTTCTGGGACACCGAGGCCTTCGTGCTGCCTTTCTTCCTGCATACCCACCCGGAGGTCGCGCGGCAGCTGATCAGATACCGGCATCGGACCCTTCCGGCCGCCAGGGCTCGTGCGCGCAGCCTAGGCTACACCGGCGCCCTGTTCGCCTGGGAGTCAGCCGACGACGGCCGTGACTGCACGCCACCTTTCGCCCTGACGCCGGACCATGTCGTCACTCCCGTCCTGACCGGTCGCGAGGAGCACCACATCTCGGCGGACGTGGCCTGGGCGACCTGGCGCTACTGGGAAACAACTCGCGACGAGGAGTTCCTGCTTCGGGTCGGAGCCGAGATCGTCCTGGAGACGGCCCGTTTCTGGTCCTCGCGGGCGCGCCGTGGCGCGGACGGCTGCTTCCACATCGCTCCCGTGATCGGTCCCGACGAATACCACGAGGGCGTGCGGGACAACGCGTACACCAACGAGCTGGCCCGCTGGAACCTGGAGAGGGGTCTGGAGACGGCCGAGCTCCTGAGCCGAGCGGACTCGAGCGGCTGGAAGGCGCTCGCACGGCGTCTGAAGCTGGAGGAGGCCGACCTCGCGCGCTGGCGACTGGTGGCCGACCAGCTCATGAGGCGCTGCGACGCGGACACGATGGTCTACGAGCAGTTCGAGGACTTCTTCGAGCTGGAGGACATCAACGCCGCCGAGCTGGCACCCCGGCCCTTCGCCGGCGAGCTGGTGCTGGGCAGGGACCGGCTGCAAAAGACTCAGCTGGTCAAGCAGGCCGACGTCCTGATGCTCATGCACATGCTGCCTTCCGCCTATCCGCGCGAGGTCGTCGCGGCCAACTATCGCTACTACGAGCCGCGGACGTCCCACGGCAGCTCGCTCTCGCCTGGCGTCCATGCTGTGGTGGCGGCCAGGTTGGGGCTGGCGGAGGAAGCGCTCGGTTACTTCCGGATGGCGGCGGCGATCGACCTCGACGACCGAATGCGCAACGCCGCCTTCGGGATCCACATGGCGGCTGCCGCCAGCCTCTGGCAGACGGCAGTCCTGGGTTTCGGAGGCGTCACGGCGGAAGCCGACTGCCTCCGCGTCGATCCGAAGCTGCCCGCCAGCTGGACACGTCTGGCTTTTCCCTTCTGGTGGCGCGACAATGTGATAAGGATCGACGCCGACCGGTCGGAAGTGAGAATCGAGCTCCGCTCGCCGGCCGATGTTGCCCTTGGCGCTGGGAGTCCCAGGCGGCTGGCTCGGGGCCGCTACCGGGCAAGATTTGGCAACGGGAATTGGTCTCAACCGGAGGAGGTGGAGACTGGATGATACGGATAACGGTGGTGCCCGGCAGGCTCGCCGGGAGAGTGGCGTCGCTGGCGGGCGGCTGGGAAGTCGCCGCGGCGCCGGTTACAGCCGGCGACCTTAGCGCTGCCCTCTGCGCCAGCGCTCAGGGCGACATGGTGCTCTTCGTGGCTTCCGAGGCTCGGCTGCCGGACCGGCTGGCGAACATACTGGTGCCCCACGACGGCAGCCCTGCCCCGGCCCTTGCCCTGGAGGCAGCTGACCAGCTGGCGGCGGGCGGGCGGGCAGAGGTGGTCGTGCTGCACGTCCCGGGTGCGGAGATGCCGGCCGAGCCGGGAAGCCTGCCCGCGCCTCGCATGGTGGACCACGCGGCATACGACCTCCCGGATTGGCGAGAGGAATTCGGCCGCCGCTTCTTTCAGCGCTCTCCCGGCCTGCTGCGCCGGCTCGAGGTGAGAGTCGGGGCGGTACCCGAGTCGATCCTCGACGCCGCTCGCGCCCTTCCCGCCGACCTCATAGTGCTGGGCTGGCGGGGAGTGGTGGACAGGGGGCGAGCGGTCACCTTGCGGACCGTCTGCGACTCTGCGCCCTGCCCGGTACTGCTCGCCGCCTGGCCCGGCGCAGAGCCCAGCGCGCGCCACGCCGCTGCAAGCGCTGCTGCCCTCTACTCCTAGCAAGGGGATTCGCCGGCCGGCCGGCGCTTGATCTTCACCGGCTGGTTGCCGGTTTGCCGCCGGGCCTTCTGAGGCTGGTACGTCCGGCTCCGGCCGGGCCAATTCGACATGAACGATTCAAGGCGCACTTCCACGCCGGGACGGCGAGCCCCGGCCAGCTTCAGCCCGGCCCGACGCCACATCGCCGATCTACGGTTGCTGCCGGTGCTGGTGGTGTCGATCGTGCTGGTCCTGGCCGGCTGCAACAGCCCGAGCGCGAATTCCCGACCCTCGGCCCAGCCCGACATCGCCACGGCCACCATCACCACCGTGGCGGGGACCGGCAGCGTGTGCACTCGGGCACTGCTTCCCTGCGGGGACGGCGGACCCGCCAGGAACGCTCCCCTGGGCACGCCCGACGCAGCCACCGCGCTGCCCAACGGCGGCTACCTGATCGCGGAGCGCGACATCCAGAAGATCAGGATGGTGTCACCGCAGGGAATCATCAGCACCGTGGTCGGCAACGGCCTGGCCTGCCCCGAGCCCACCGCGCCCTGTGGCGACGGCGGTCCGGCCACGAGCGCGCAGAACAATCGCCCCCATTTCGTGGTCGCCACGCCGGACGGCGGCTACCTGATCGCGGACAGGCTGGACAACAGGATTCGCAAGGTTTCCGCCGACGGTGTGATCACGACGGTGGCAGGCAACGGCCTGCCCTGCCGCCCCCAGCCGGATACCTGCGGTGACGGCGGGACGGCGACCGAGGCCCGGATCTCCTACCCGCAGGTCATCTCGCTGATGCCCGGAGGCGGCGTCCTGCTGGCCGGCCTGGAGAATCGGGTCCGCGAGGTGTCACCTGACGGCGTCATCAACACTGTCGCGGGTACCGGGATACCCTGCCCGGCTCCGACCGATCCCTGCGGCGATGGTGGCAAGGCCAGCGCGGGGCGCTTCAATGACGCGCACGGCGTGGTCGCGCTGCCCGATGGTGGCTTTCTGGTCGCCGACCGGCTGGACAACCGGATCCGGAAGGTCTCGACCACCGGCGTCATCGAGACCGTGGCCGGGACGGGCGCCGCCTGCGATGCGACCGCCTCGACCTGCGGCAGCGGAGGGCAGGCGCGGGCTGCCCAGCTGAACTCGCCGATCGGCATGACGCTCACCTCCGGCGGCGGTTACCTGGTCCTTGATGGCGGCGCCAACCTGGTTCGCTACGTCTCCGATACCGGCGTGATCTCCACCGTGGCGGGGAGTGGCGCCTTCTGTGAGCCGAGCGGTCGAGCGCCAACGACCCAGGAGAAGGCCGCCTCCAAGGCGCCCGATAAGGCGACCGGGTCTTGCGGAGACAACGGCCCGGCCCGCGAGGCGGCCCTGAGCAGCCCTCACAGCGGCTCCTTCGTGCCGGCCGGAGTGATCATCGACGACCGCGACGACGATCGCGTCAGGCTGCTGACCGGTACCGGACTTCACGCGCCATGAGGGGGCGGGGAATGCCTGTCCTCCGGTCCCGGTAGAACAAAACATCATGTGGCTTTTCTCGAGGCATAAGCAGGAGATGCCGACTCCGGAGCAGGCGCTCCCGGGTCGCTCCGAGCCGATCGTTCGCCCCGGCCGGCACACGGTTCTCGGCACTCCTCTGGCGCCGCCCTACCCGGAGGGCAGTCAGGTCGCCGACTTTGCGCTCGGCTGTTTCTGGGGAGCGGAGAGGAAGTTCTGGCAGACGCCCGGCGTCATCACCACGGCGGTCGGCTATGAAGGCGGCTTCACGCCCAACCCGACCTACGAGGAGGTGTGCTCGGGCCGGACCGGCCACTCCGAGGCGGTGAGAGTCGTCTTCGACTCCTCGCGCGTCTCTTATGAGCAGCTCCTTCGAGTGTTCTGGGAGGACCACGACCCTACCCAGGGAATGCGCCAGGGCAACGACGTGGGGACGCAGTACCGCTCGGTGATCTTCGCGGGCTCCGAGGAGCAGCGGCGGGCCGCCGTGGAGTCCAAGGACACCTTTCAGCGTGCTCTTGGTGCCTCCGGCTACGGCGAAATCACTACCGAGATCGTGGACGCAGGTGAGTTCTACTTCGCCGAGGACTACCACCAGCAGTACCTGGACAAGAATCCGAACGGGTACTGCGGCGTGGGCGGGACCGGCGTGGCCTGCCCGGTCGGCGTCGTCAAGCTGGAGAACTAGGGCACCCCTTTCCCTGCCGCTGTACGGACGGCTGGGAAGGGGTTTCTTCCGCGCTCGCGCAACCTCGACTAGTGTGGTTCGCGAATCATGGCCAACCGAGACATTTCCCGGCCCCAGCGCTCGGATCACCAATCCCGGGCCGATCGCACACCGGAGCAGCACGGGGAGGAGGCGGCTGAGGCCGATACTCGCGCCGAGGCGCGTGAGCGTGGTCGCCTGGCGCTGCTGAGGGCAACCCGCTCCCGCGTCTTCATTCGAAACTTCGCGGCGGCGGACCTCCTCGAGCTCTTCATGGTGGCGGCGGTCTCCGCCGTGCTCCTGATCCGGTTCGGGCTCGGACTCACGGGCTATCCGCAGCTGGGCGGCGCCGGTCTCCACGTGGCCCACATGCTCTGGGGCGGCCTCCTGATGGTGGTGGCGCTGTTCCTGCTGCTGGTCTATCTCGGGCAGCGCGTGGTGCGGCTGGCGGCGGTCTGTGCCGGCCTGGGTTTCGGCATCTTCATCGACGAGCTGGGCAAGTTCATCACCAGCGACAACAACTACTTCTACCGCCCCACGATGGCGCTGATCTATCTCATCTTCCTCGCGCTGTTCCTGCTGCTGCGGGCGGTCGAGCGGAAGCGTGAGTGGTCGGACGAGACCTATCTCATCAACGCCCTGGTCCTCCTTCAGGAAGCCGTGCTGCACGACATGGACACCATCGAGCACAGGAACGCGCTGACCATGCTGCGGAGCGTGAGCGGCGCGCCAAAGGGCATCGCCGCGCCCCTGGGCGCGCTCCTGGAAGCATTGGCTCCGGCACAGAACCGCAGGAGGTCCGCCTGGGGGCGGGCCTGGCGGCGAGTTCGGGTGGCCGGCCACCGTGCGCTCGGCTCAGCCTGGCTGGCGCGCACCATAGCGATACTCTTCTGCCTGCGCGCCCTTTTCTTCGTCGCCACGGTGATCGTCCTCGCCGTGGCGCTCGTGCTGCACACCGGCCCCGGGGGCTCGCCAATTCAACTGCAGCCCATGGCTCTGGTCGCCTTCGCGGCGGCTTTCATCGCCAACGTCCTCGGGCTGCTCGGCGTGGTGACCTTGCTCCGCTCCAGGCTCGCGGCCTTCCTCTGGTTCAAGCGCTCGGTGATCGTGTCGATCTTCCTCGCCGACGTATTCGCGTTCTACCAGGAGCAGCTCGCCGCGGTCTCCAGCCTGGCCCTCGACGTCGTGCTCTTGGTGGTGGTCAACGCGCTGCTCCACCACCAGGCAAAACACATTCGCTCCCCCGCTGCGAGAGTTGGGGAAGGCGTCGCTTAGACGGCCGAGGCCGCGTCTGAGCGGTGCCCCGTCCTTTACCCTCCCCGCAAGGGCGAGGGAACCAGGGGGCGGCCGATGGGGCTGGCGGCGGGGCGCCAGCGGTGCTGGACGCGGAGGTACGCCTTGGCCTGCAGAGGGCGGTCCGGTCGCCAGCTGAGCTTCACGTGGTTCATCGCCCGTACCAGCGAGCTTTCGAGGTCCGCCCCCAGAAACCGCGAGGCGTCCCTGAGATGTGCCGGCCAGGTGCGGGCGCGAGACTCGACAGCTGTGAGCGGCCAGTCGAGCAGCGCCTGCCGGCGCTCAGGCGTGCAGAGCCCATGCTCCACCAGCGGCTCCAGAAACCTCGACCAATGTTCCTCCGTCCCCGGCGCTCCGTTGCCCCTTCCAGCGTTCTCCTCTCCGAGGAAGCATTCGATCCCTATGGAGGGCATTACAGAGTCGGCGACGTCGATGTCGACGATCACCGACTCTGCCCGCTCCAGCAGGGGCGCCACCTGTTCATCCAGCTCCTGTGGGTCCGCCGGCCAGCCGATGCTCTCGAGGTACCCGGAGACCTTGTCGTAGCTCAGGCCGAGGATGCACACCCGCAGCGCCTCTACCGGGCGAGCGAGCATCACGCCGATCTGGAAGGCACGCGACCCCGACGGCAGGGAATGGAAGCAGCGGCCCAGAGTGTCGCGCTGGCTCCTGGATAGTCGTCCGCGGAGGACGGGTAGGGCAGCGTCGAAGAGCCAGGCCCAGCTCCTCTCCTCCCGGCGGCGGTCCATGGGGCTGTCCGCCGAGATCCCAGAGCGGGCTCCCAGGAAGACGTTGGGCGGGGGCACTCCTTCCACGCCCTCGGTGAGGTCGAACTCAAGTGCCAGGTTGTGGAGCTCGGCGTCCAGGCCTGACAGGGGATCCGCCCAGGCCTGGCTGAGCGCGCGCACGGCAGCCCAGGCCGGCTGCTCAGAGGAGGCCAGCCGAAACTCGAAATCCGAGCTGCCGGCAAGCATCTCGCGACCGCCGTGGAGGCCGGTCACAGCCAGGGCGAAATCTGCGCCGCCGGGCGGCTTCCCAAGCTCGACCTCGAAGCCGAAGGTGGAGGTCAGCCTGCCGGGCAGCTGGTCGGCGACCGCCTCGACGCGGGCCAGGCCTTCAGCCGAGAAGATGCCGGCCGGGTAGCCCAACGGAGCCGTAGCGCGTACGGCGTCGCCCACGGTGGACTCGGCGCCCAATCGCTGCCTGCCGGCGCCTATCATGTCCCCGGCTTGCGAGGGCATCGATTGAAGGCGACCCGGGTCGCGGCGTGTCGCGCCGCCGGCCGGCGGGCTGCGGAGTTCCTGAGGTTGGCACAGCTGCCGACTGGCGAATTCCGAACCGTGCTCTCAGTGGATCCGCGCCTGGTGCTGGAACCGGTGGTGGACAGCACACCGTTCGTGACCACTTTTGTGCTCCAGGCGCTGAACGAGCTGCCCGCGGCAGACCTGGAGGGTTTGGACGGCACCATCGAGAGGGCGCTCGGATTTCTCTCCGGTGAGCAGGACGAGCAGGGTCTCTGGCGGTACTGGACGAAACTCAATCCGAAGCGCTCGCTGCTGCCGCCGGATCTCGATGACACTTCCTGTGCCTCCTGGACGCTGGCCCGGTACGGCCGGCATGCCCGCGATTGCAGTGCCCTGGTCGCCGCCAACCGGGACGGCCGGGGGCGGTTCCTGACCTGGGTCGGGCCGCCGGAGGAGGACAACGACGTGGACGGTGTCGTCAACGCCAACGTGATCCTGTACCTGGGCGGCCGCCCAGAGAGCGCCCGCGCCTGTGAGTACCTGCGTTCGCTCATCGAGTCACCCGAGTCCGAGCTAGGCTCCTGGTATTACCCGGACCCGCTCGCTCTCGACCATGCGGTGTCGCGCGCCGCGTACCACGGCGAGGGGCCGCTGCGGGACTGCCGTGAGCACCTGCTGACCCGGGTCTCCGACCGGTGCGCCACGCGACCCCGCGCTCGAGATCCGCTGAGCTCCGCCCTCGCCGCCGCGACCCTTCTGAACTGTGAGGCGGAGGTGGAGCTGCTCGACGAGCAGGTCGACCACATCCTCGACACCCAGTGTGGCGACGGGTCATGGCCGAGGCTCGCGTTCTACAGCGGACCCCGGCCGCCGCTTCCGCGCAGCGTCTGGTTCGGTTCCGAAGAGCTGACCACCGCCCTCTGCCTGGAACCCATCGCCCGTTACGCCGGCGCCGGCTAAAGGCGTCGTGGGCGGCGGTCTCAGGTCCCGGACCGCCGGAGCGACCTGCTCCATGAAGAGGCGGAGTGAGCGCAGACGGCCGTCGCGCGCGGCCAGGTCCCGGCCGGCGAGGAGGAGCAGGGTGCCGAAGCCTCCCGTGGCGTCGAACAGCCGGCGGACGTGACCGGCCACCGTGTCGGGGTCGCCAACCAGGTAGTACCCGCTCTCGGCCAGCGCCTCCAGGGTCAGCGCCTTGGGGTCGTCGGCGCCGAGCTCGGCCAGAATCCTGGAGCCCGTGCGGAGGACGGGATCGCGTTCGAAACGGTCCGATCCCGGCTCATGACCCTCCCTGGCCGCGCTTTCCAGGTGCTGGCGCACCAGCTCGCGCTCGCTCTCCAGCTGGGGGCCGACGGCGGACCGGAGATCCGAGATGGCCTGGTCGGTTCGCTCCGCCACATACACCAGCCGCGAGAGCCGGACGTCATCACGCGGGCGCAGTCTGGCGGCCTCGGCTGCCGCCGCCGAATAGCCCGCGAGCATCTCGGCCACGCTTCTCCCGTCGTCGTTCTGGCCCAGCAGAAGCGCGAAGCCTTCCCTCCCGGCCACCTCCAGCGTCTCGGCGCTGCCGCCCGTGGAGATGGCGATCGGCGGGTGCGGAAACTGATACGAGGGTGGCTGGACGGTGATCCCGGTGCCCTGCCAGAAAGCGCCCTCGAAGTCGAAGGGCTCCGCAGAGGCCCAGGCCTGGCGGATGAAGCCGATCGCCTCCCACATGCGCGCCCGGCGCTGGCTGTCGTCGCCCAACCCCCGCTGTTCCAGCTTTCGGGGGCCGCCCAGCTGCCCACCCAGCCCGAAACCGAACTGGTATCGCCCGCGCGTGAGCTGGTCGCAGGCGTTGGCCTCGGTCACGACCTGTAAGGGGTGGTGGATTGCCAGCGGCCTGACGCCCGGTCCCAGGCGGATGCTGCGGGTTAGGGCCGCGGCCTTGCAGATGAAGAGCTCCGCGGGAAACGCGTGCTCGCTTATCCACGCCTCGCGATAGCCGAGCTGGTCGGCGGCGACCACCTCGAACAGGTCTTCCTCGTACGCGTCGGCGACGCTCCGAGCAGGCCTGTGGTGTTGTGAGAAGAGCCCGAATTCCATGCGGTGACGAGGACGACGCAGGTTAGCACCGGCCCGCTTTGCGGGCCGGTTTTGAATACAAGATCAGTCCTCCCTTCTCTCCCCCGCGAAGTCGGACCGGGAAGTCGGGGGAGTACCCGGCCGTGGGCCGGGGGTGGGGGTCATTGGAGGGCGGGGGTAGGGGGTACCTCGCCGCAGTCGCCGGATCGTTCGCGAAATACCGCATCCGGTTAACAGGAACGGCACTCCTCGTCCACTGACACTGCGGTTGCCTTTCCAGCGGCCAGCGGTGGCCCTCGGCGCATGGCCGAACACCGCCGGGTCACATCCACTTCAGGAGTAGACATGGCTGCGGATTTTCGAAGCGATATGGAAGCCAGGGTTGTGGAGCGGGCCATGAAGGACGAGTCCTTCCGGAGTCAGCTCATCGCCGACCCACATGGGGCGCTGCAGCAGGTGCTAGGCGTCTCGCTGCCGGGTACGGTGCGCATCGAGGTCGTCGAAGAGACCCCGGGCACCATGTACCTCGTGCTGCCTCCCGCGGATACGGGCTCTCGCGAGCTCTCAGAGGAGGAGGTGGGCGCGGTCGCCGGCGGCGGGATCACCTGGTCCAGCAGCAGCAACCAGTGCAGCTGCTAGCGGCCTAGCGAACACACACCAATAGGAGCCCGGCGGCGCCCAGTAACCAACTGTTACAGCGCCGCCGGCCCCGTTGACCAACACAAGATCACTGTGTCCACCACAATCGTCTCGCCACTCCTCCCGTCCGGGTTTTTGCCCGGCGTCGTGACGCGCGCCAGCACGCTCCGAGAGCGGCTGGGAGGTGTCGTCGCGACCTCCGGCGACGGCCGGCTCGCCAGGGCACGGCTGCACAGATGGTGCCAGGTCGCGGCCGCCGGCGAGCCGTCAATCCTCGAACGCCGTCTGGCCTGGGACGGCCTCTCCACCGAGAGCGCGCTGAGCGCTCTCGGCCAGCCAACCTCGCAGCCGGAGCCGACACCCCCCTGGGCGTCACTGCTGGAATTGGTGCTCGCGCGTGCCGCAGCCGCGGCCGGCGACGGGGACCCCCATGACGCGCTGACGCTCGAGCCTGCCATCCCCTTCCAGGAGGTCCTCCAACCCTTCCTGGAGACGGCCGCCGCGAACCTCTATGCGTTCGTCCATCCCAACACCGGCGGCCTCGGCAGCGGCGCTCGCCTGGGTCTGGAGCGAGCGCTCCTCACCCGCCTCAGCGCTCTCTGCGCACCGCTGCTCTACATGGAGTTCGCCATCCGGCGGGGCGGTGCAGGCACCGGCCTCAGTCGCTTGGTGGCGCTGGCCGGTGAAACCGACAGCGAATACCGCGCCTTCGTCCGAGAAGTCCTGGACGGCGGGCTGGAGGGGTTGCTGGAAGAGTACCCGGCGCTCGCCCGCCTGACATCCAGGGCCACCCTGGCCTGGATCGAGTCCACCGCAGAATTCATTCGCCGGCTGGAGACCGACCGTCCGGAGCTGGAAGCGGCCTTCGCGGGCGGCGCCGGCCAGGGCTCGGTGCAGGCCATCGCGACCGGCTTGTCCGACCCTCACGAGGGCGGCCGCTCGGTGCTTCGCCTGACCTTCGCCTCCGGTCTCAAAGTCCTCTACAAGCCGCGCGACGTCGGTCTCGAGCGGGGCTACGCGCAGCTGGTCGCGTGGATCAACGAGCAGGGCGTCGACCTCCCGCTGCAGGCTGCCGAAGTCCTGGCTCGACCGGGGTACGGCTGGGTGAAGCAGGTGGAGCAGCAGGGCGTGGCCGACGAGGCCGCCGGCCGCCGTTACTTTCGGCGGGCAGGCATGCTGACCGCCCTCTTCTACGGCCTCGGCAGCACCGACTGTCACCAGCACAACGTGGTGGCGGCCGGGGAGCAGCCTGTCCTGGTCGACGCCGAGACCCTGCTCCACCCGCGGGTGCAGCCCCACGGCGGCCCAGACGAGGTGGCGGGGGCGCGAACCGCGGCCCGCCGCTGGATGGAGGAATCGGTGCTGGAATCCGACTTCCTTCCCGCCTGGACCGGTGCAGGAGAGGGGCGGAGCATCGACATCAGCGGCCTGGGCGGCGTGGACCAACGGGAGTCCGTCATCCTCACGCCCCGCTGGCAGCGCGTGAACACCGACGCCATGACCCTGGACCGCGTGTTCGAGGATCTGCCGGTCCCTGTGAACGCGGTTCGGCTGGGCGAGCGGACTCTGCTTCCCTGGCAGTTCTCCTCTGAGGTCGAGGCAGGCTTTCGCGACATGCACCGGCTGCTGGAGGAGCGCCGAGACCTCATGCTGGCGCCAGACGGGCCCCTCGCGGCGCTCGAGGACACGAGCGTCCGCTTCATCTTCCGCCCGACGCTCGTCTACCAGAGGATCCTCGACGCCGCAATGGCTGCGGGAGCGCTGAGAGACGGGGCCGACTTTAGTCTCGAGTTGGAGCGCTCGGCTCGCGTCTTTCTGAAGACAGAGGAGGCCCACCCCTTCCGGGCGCTTCACCCCGAGGAGCAGGCCAGCCTGGAGCAGGGTGACATACCGCGCTTCTCAGTGCCCGCCATGGGCCGGACCATCGAAACCGGCCGCGGCGGCACCGCCGAGGTCACCGCCGAGGTCTTCGCCGCCTCTCCGCTGGAGCACGCTGTGGAGCGGATTCGCGGGTTCGACCAGGCGGATAGGGAGCGGCAGGCCACCCTGGTCCGGCTCGCCCTCGAGGCCCGGGCTCCGATGGCCCTCGAGGTTCCGGCCGGCCCCGATGACGCAGGTCCGGCGGACCCGGATGACGCAGGCGAGGAGGGCACGGGATCCCCTGGCTACCTCGCCTTCGCCGAAGAGGCGCTGGTGATCGCGGATCGCCTGGAGCGCCTGGCGATCGAGGCGCCTGACGGTGGGTTGGCGTGGATCGGTCTCGGGTTCGACGATCGGACCGGCCGCACCTCGCTGCGGCCGGTCGGCCTGGATCTCTACGGTGGGCAGTGCGGCGTCGCCGTCTTTTTCGCCGCGACCGCCTGGGTCACCGCAGATCCAAGGTTCCGGGAGCTTGCGCTGGGAGCGCTGAGCCCGGTCCTCTCCGCGCTCCGCGAGTGCCCCGAGAACGTCGTGGAGGAAGCCGGCATCGGCGGAGCCGCCGGCTGCGCCTCGATCGTCTACGGCCTGGTCACGTGCGCCCGGCTTCTCAGAGAGCCGGACCTGGTCCGCGCCGCCCAGGCCGCAGCGTCCGGGATCACGAGGGACCGCGTCGCGGCCGACCGCGATCTCGACGTGGTGGCCGGGGCGGCTGGCGCCCTGCTCGGGCTGCTCTCGCTCCACGAAGCGACCGGCAGCGAAGAGGCCCTGATCAGGGCGCTCTGGTGCGGCGAGCATCTGCTCGACCGCCGCGCTCCGACGCCCTCCGGTCCGCGCGCTTGGAAGTCTCACGGCGAGCAGCCGCTGGCGGGTTTCGCCCACGGCGCGGCAGGCATCGCCTACGCCCTGGCCAGACTCTCGGTGGTCACCGAAAGGGCCGACTTCCTTGCCGCGGCGGAGGAGGGCATTGCCTACGAGGCAGCCATCTTCCGCCCGGACGAGGCCAACTGGCCCGACCTGCGACCGTCGCCACCGGGAGCGTCCGCTCCAGTGCGCGTGATCAGCGCCTGGTGCCACGGTGCCGCGGGCGTCGGGCTAGGCCGCCTGGCCGGCCTCGGGGTGCTCGACTCGGCTCAGGTGCGAGCCGACCTGGCGGCTGCCATGCAGACCACAAAGGCGGCCGGGCGAGGGCTCTTCGACCAGGTCTGCTGCGGCGCCCTGGGACGCGTCGAAGCTCTGAACCTCGGCGGCCTGGTGCTCGCCAGTCCCGAGCTGGAAGAGGCCGCCCGCGATCTTGCCGGCAGGACTCTGGTAGAGCGGCCCGGAGGCCGTTTCCGGCTTGCCCCGGGCGTGGGTTCCGAGGACTACGCGCCCGGGTTCTTCCAGGGCCTGTCGGGCATCGGCTACCAGCTCCTGAGGCTGGCCCAGCCGGAGCTGCCCTGCGTCCTCGTCTTCGAGCCGAGCTGATGGGCACGATCTTCAGACAGCGCTCGCTCGACCGCCTCTCCTCGCCGGAGCAGCTGGACCAGCTCATGCGCATAACCTCGCGCCGGAGCTGGATCGCGCTGCTGGCGATCGGAGCCGTCGTGGGCTCGGCGGTGGTCTGGGGCCTCTTCGGCACGGTGGCCACGAGCATCAGCGAGCAGGGCATGTTCATCCGGGGCGGCGGTCTCTTCGCCGTCCAGACTCCCTCGGCCGGCCAGGTTCAGTCGGTCTCGGTAGGGGTCGGCCAGCAGGTGTCCCAGGGCCAGGTCGTGGCCCAGGTGACGCCGCTGCCGGGTGCGGACGGTTCTCCCATCAACGTGATCAGCCCTTACAGCGGAAAGGTGCTCGAGCTCCTGGTCAATCCCGGTCAGCTCGTCTCCGTCGCCGCCGGGGTCCTCAACCTGGAGGAGAGCCAGAACCCGCTCGAGCTCGTGGTGTTCTTCCCGGCCTCGGTCGGCAAGCAGATCAGGACCGGGATGCAGGCCGAGGTCGCGCCCAGCAGCTACAGCCCCCAGCAGTACGGCTACATGCTGGCCAGCGTCGACTACGTGGCGCCCTTTCTCTCCAGCCCGCCGGGCATGATGCGGCTGCTCCAGAACCAGAACCTGGTCCAGCTCTTCCTGAACCAGGCGGGCAGCTCCCCGGTCGAGGTCCACCTGGCGCTCAAGCCGGATGCTGGGACGCCCAGCGGCTACCGCTGGTCGTCGTCGCGGGGCCCGGACGCGGTCATCACGGCAGGCACGCTCGCCTCGGTGTCGGTCGCCGTCTCGCAGCAGCACCCGATCAGCCTGGTGCTGCCAGAGGCGCGGTGAGCGCGGCAGCCGGGGGTCAGACAGCGACCCCCCACCGGCAGCGCCGAGTCAGGACGCCAACCGTCCTCCAGATGGAGGCGGTCGAGTGCGGCGCCGCCGCCCTCTCGATAGTCCTCGCCTACCACGGCCGCTTCACCACCCTGGAGGAGCTGCGCGAGGCTTGCGGGGTCTCCCGGGACGGGAGCAACGCGCTGAACATGATCAAGGCGGGCGAGAAGTACGGGCTCCAGGGCCGCGCCTTCAAGGCGGAGCCCGCGGACCTGCACCGGCTTCAGACCCCGTTCGTGGTCTTCTGGAACTTCAACCACTTCCTGGTGGTCGAGGGCTTCGGTCGGGGGCGGGTGTACGTCAACGACCCGGCGTCGGGACGGCGGACGGTGACCGACGCCGAGTTCGACGAGTCGTTCACCGGCATCGCGCTCACGTTCGCGCCCGAGCCGTCCTTCGAGAAGGCCGGCCGGCCGTACAACCTCCGGACCGGCCTGCGCAGCCGGCTGGCCGGCTCTCGCGTCGCGGTCGCCTTCGTCGTCGCCGCCGGCCTGCTCCTGGTGGTCCCCGGGCTCCTCGCACCCGCCTTCACCCGGACCTTCATCGACGAGTACCTGGTGCAGGGCGTCCACGACTGGCTGGTCCCGCTCCTGGAGGGAATGGCCGCCACGGTGGTGCTCCTGGTCCTGCTCACCTGGCTGCAGCAGTTCCACCTGTACCGGCTGGGCCAGAAGATCTCACTGAGCGGCTCGGGGCGCTACTTCTGGCATGTCCTGCGCCTGCCCATGACCTTCTTCAACATGCGCTTCGCCGGCGACGTTGCCGGCCGGGCGCAGTTGAACACCCGCATCGCGCAGCTCCTCTCGGGCGAGCTGGCCAGCGCCATGGTGGGGCTGCTGACCATCGTCTTCTACGCGGCGGTCATGTTCCAGTACGACGTCGTGCTCACCCTGGTCGGCATCGCGGTCGGCCTCCTGAACTTCGTCGCTTTGCGGGTTATCTCGGAGCGGCGGCGCGCCGCCAACCAGCGGCTTCTGAAGGAGCAGGGCAACGCCACCTCCACCGCCTTCGGCGGCCTGCAGAACATAGAGACGCTGAAGGCCACGGGGACCGACTCTGACTTTTTCTCCCGCTGGTCGGGCTTCCAGGCCAAGGCGCTCAACGCCCAGCAGGAGCTCGGCGTCTCCACCCAGGTGCTGGGCGCGATCCCCGCCCTCCTGGCCGTGCTCACGACCGTCCTGATCCTGGGCCTGGGTGGCGAGCGGGTGATCGTGGGCAGCCTCTCCATCGGGTCGCTGGTCGCCTTTCAGATACTGATGGCCAGCTTCACCCAGCCCATCACCCAGCTCGTCAGCCTGGGCGCCACCGTTCAGGAGACGGAGGGCAGCATGATTCGGCTGGACGACGTCCTCCGCTACCCGGCAGATCCCGTGCTGACCGTCCCCTCGAACGGCTCATCCACCCCCAGGAAGCTGGCCGGCGCCCTCGAGCTGCGCGAAGTCACCTTCGGCTACAGCCCGCTCTCCCCTCCGCTCATAGAGCGGCTGAGCGTAAAGCTCAACCCCGGGGCCCGCGTCGCGCTGGTGGGGGGCTCCGGCTCCGGCAAGTCAACGGTCGCCCGGCTGATCACAGGTCTCTACCAACCCTGGGAGGGCGAGATCCTGTTCGACGGCAAGCCCCGCGACGCGTACCCGCGGGCGACCATCACGGGCTCACTGGCCGCGGTGGACCAGGAGATCTTCCTCTTCGAGGGCACTGTCGCGGCGAACCTGACGATGTGGGAAGAGACCATCCCCGAAGCGAGCTACGTCGCCGCCGCCCACGACGCGCAGGTGCACGACGTCGTCGCGGGTCGCGCGGGCGGCTATGCAAGTCCGGTCGAAGAGGGTGGTCGGAACTTCAGCGGCGGTCAGTGCCAGCGGCTGGAGATCGCCCGGGCGCTGACCGGCGATCCCCGCATCCTGGTCCTCGACGAGGCCACCGCGGCGCTTGATCCCAGTACCGAGAAGGAGATCGACGACCATCTGCGCGAGCGGGGCTGTACCTGTGTCATCGTCGCCCATCGCCTGAGCACGATTCGGGACTGCGACGAGATCCTGGTGCTCGACCAGGGCAAGGTCGTCCAGCGCGGCACCCACGACGAGCTGAAGGGCCTGGAAGGCGTGTACGCCCGCCTGGTAGCTTCCGGATGAGCGGAGAGACCAAGAGCCGGCGGACCTCGGTCGGTTCGGCCGCCACCGCGCGTGATCCCTGGTCGGCTCTCGTGGAAGGCGGGGTCACCCTGCCGGCGGCCGGCAACCGGCCGCTGTCGCTGCAGGATGACCGCCTGGCCTGGCTGGTCAGCCGCGGGCCCCTGCAGGTCTTCGCCGTCCGCTCCGGTGGCGGCGACGAGCCCGCCGCCCGAGCTCCGCTTTTCAGGGTGGATGAGGGCGACCTCCTGCTGGGTACCGGACGGGCCGGCGGCGAGGCCGGCCTTCACCTGGTGGCAAGCGGAGGACCCGAGAGCGCTGTCGTGCAGATCGAGGCGAACCAGGTCCTTCGACTGGTCCTGGACAGCGCCGGAGGCGCCCAGCTCCTGGCCTGGATCGAGAGCCTGACCACGGCCGCTGCGGCAGCCGCCGGGCCCGAACCGCGCGACGCCGATCCGCTGAAAGCCGGAGAACAGAGGCTGGCGGCCGGAAGCATCGCCCGGGCGGGCGAAGGGCTGGTATGGCTGAGGACTCTGGCCGGCAGCGCGCACTTCCTCGGCCGCGACAGCCTCCCCCTGACGCCGGACCTGCCGGCCTTCCCTCTGTCGCCGTCGGGTTGGCTGGTCGCCTCAGAAGCCCTTCCGGTGGTCGCGGGCGAGGCGGTGCAGCCGGCCTCCGAACCCGAGCTAGCGGCCGGACTGGAGCTCTTCCACGCACGCACGCTGGGCGAGGTTCGGGGCCGGGTCGACCAGGTCGAGAGCGGGGAGGCGGAACGCCTCGCGCGAAGCTCCGAATCCGACCGGCGGCATCTGGTCGAGGCTTCCTGGCGGCTGGCCCGAAGCTTCGACCCTCACCCGCCTGCCAAGCCGGAGGGGGCGCCCGAGGACCCGCTCCTGGCCGCCTGCCGCCTGATCGGCGAGGTGGAGGGCTTCCCCGTCGCTGCTCCCAACCTGGCCGAAGCGGGCGATCGGGGACTGGATCCGCTGGAGGCCCTCGCCCGCGCCTCCCGAATCCGCACCCGCCGGGTCAGGCTCTCCGGCGACTGGTGGAGGCGCGAGCAGGGGCCGCTGCTGGGCTACGTTCGTCGGGACGGCGCCCTGCGGCCGGTGGCGGTGCTCCCGGCGCCGCGCTCCGGCTACGTGCTGGCCGAACCGGGCCGCGCCGAGAGGCCCCGCCTCGACGCTCGGCTGGCCGGCACGCTGGAGCAGGACGCCCACGTGCTCTACCGCCACTTCCCCGAACGGCCCGTCAACGCCCGACAGCTGCTCGCCTTCAGCTTCCGTGACGCCGGCCGCGACCTGGCCATGATGGGTCTCTACGGCCTGCTCGGCGGCCTGCTGGCGCTGGCCCTCCCGCTCATCACCGCCCCGCTCTTCAACGAGATCCTCCCGACCGGCAACCAGCCTCAGCTGCTGCTGGCCGTCGTGGCGCTGACGATCACCGGGCTCGCCACCGGGGCTCTCCAGATCGCCCGCGGCGTCGTCCAGGTGCGAGCCGAAGGCCGCGCCGACACCTCCCTGCAGTCCGCCCTCTGGGACCGGCTGCTGAAGCTGCCGGCGCCGTTCTTCCGGCGCTACACGGCGGGCGACCTGGCCAACCGCGCCATGGGCCTCACGAACCTGCGTCAGATCCTGACCGGCACCGTCTCCACCTCGGTGCTGACCGGCGTCTTCTCGCTCTTCAGCTTCGTTCTGCTGTTCTTCTACAACGTGGGTCTGGCGCTGGTCGCCGTCGCCATGGTGGCGGTCGGGCTGGGCCTGAGCTTCGCGCTGATCGGACGCCAGCTGCGGACACTGCGCGCCCTCAACCTGGTGCAGAACAGGCTGGCGGGTATCACACTCCAGTTCCTGACCGGGATGGCGAAGATCCGGGTTGCCGGCGCCGAGCCGCGAGCCTACGCGGTCTGGGCCGAGAACCAATCGGAGCAGAGCCGGCTCTCCACCCGCGCGCAGTTCACGACCATCCGCATCAATGTGATCCTGAGCGCCCTGCCGCTCGCGTCGACCATGCTCATCTTCGGGGCTTTCTCGCTCTTCGGGGCCGGCATGCAGACAGGCACCTTCATCGCCTTCACCACCGCCTTCACGCAGGGGCTGGTGGCGATGCTGGGCCTCGGGATGGCGGCCGTCACCCTGGCCCAGACGGTCCCGCTCTACGAGAGTGCGCGTCCAATCCTCGCGGCGATGCCCGAAGTCAGCGGGGAGCGGGTGCATCCGGGGGCCCTGAGGGGCGACATCGAGCTGACGGGTCTCGGATTTCGCTACCTGCCCGAAGCACCTCTGGTGCTGGACGACGTATCGGTCCGGGTCAGGCAGGGCCAGTTCCTGGCCCTGGTCGGACCCTCCGGGTCGGGCAAGTCGACCATCATGCGATTGCTTCTCGGCTTCGAGACGCCCGAGAGCGGATCCATCCACTACGACGGCCACGACCTCGCCACGCTCGACCTGCAGGCGGTCCGGCGGCAGCTGGGCGTCGTCCTGCAGAGCAGCCGGGTCTTTCCAGGCTCGGTGCTGCAGAACATCGTGGGCACCTCGACGCTCACGCTCGACGACGCCTGGGAGGCCGCCGGGCTGGCCGGGCTGGACGAGGACATCCGCGCCATGCCCATGGGCATGCAGACCTTCATCGTGGAGGGGGGCTCCACACTCTCCGGAGGACAGCGGCAGCGGCTCCTGATCGCCCGGGCAATCGTGCAGCGGCCTCGCATCCTGCTCTTCGACGAGGCCACCAGCGCCCTGGACAACGAAACCCAGGCGATTGTCAGCCAGGCCCTGGAGGCGCTGAGGGCGACCAGGATCGTGATCGCGCACCGGCTGAGCACGATCATGCATGCCGACCGGATCGTCGTCCTGGTGGACGGCCGCATAGTCCAGAGCGGCGTCTACGAAGAGCTGCTGGCTCAGTCCGGGCAGTTCCAGGAACTGGCCAGGCGCCAGGTCCTCTGACCGGGTCGGTCAGCCGGCGGCGAGCTGTCCCCGGATGAGCAGGACCGGACGGGGACTGTGGTCGAGAACGAAGCGGGCGGTGTGCCCCACGGATTTGGGCCCGGCCTGGATCGTAAGCCGGCCGGCGTCGGGCGCCACCACGGCCAGGTCGCAGTCGCGCTCCTCGATCCGCCGGCAGAGGATGGCGCCGGGCTCGCCTTCCTCGACCAGCGTTTCGGGGAGCGCTCCGAGCGCCAACGCGACCTCCACCGCTTCGTCCAGAGCCGCTCGGGCCGCTTGCCGCTCCGCCTCAGCGATCTCCCGCAGGCGATGGCGCGGGATCGGTCTGGATCGGAGACGGCCACCGGCCAGCTCCATCTCTTCCCGGGCGCCGTTGTCCAACACGTGAACCAGGACCAGCTCCTGCCCTGAGACCGAGACCAGGGGATCGAGAGCCCGTAGAAGCTCCGGGGCGCCACGGCTCGCCACCCCGACCAGGATTCGCATCAGAGAACCAGGGGAAGCGATCGAGGCGGCACGGGCGAGGACTGCACGATCGAGGTGGTGGTCTGGCCGTAGGAAAGAAAGCGATCCAGGATGGTCTCCAGCTGATCGACCGCCGCGACCCGGACCTTCAGCAGGAAGCAGTCTTCCCCGGTGATCCGGTGGCACTCGATCACCTGGGGTGTAGCAACGGCGAGCTCTGCGATCCTCTGGAGCTGGCGCGGCCCCGGCCGAACCCGGACGTAGGCGCATATCGGCAGACCGAGCGCCTTCGGGTCGACGTCCAACCGGTAGCCGGCGATCACGCCCCCCTGCTCCAGGCGCTGGACGCGGTCGGTGACCGCCGGGGCTGACATGCCCACGCGTCTGGCCAGCTCGGCCATCGTCAGCCGTGGGTCCTGCTGCAGCAGCTCGAGGAGCCTGAGGTTCACCTGGTCCAGAAGGGCCGTGCCATTGGCTAAGGCTTGCCGTGCACCGGACCTTGATTTTCCAGCCAAATACCGCTCCTAACTTTTGACTAGCCATGGACGGAACGCCTTCCGCCTTACAGCATTGTTGCATGGCCTCCACTCCCGCGCAGGCATCCGACGCCGCGAGCGCTCGCCCCGTCGCCGGCAGGGTGGCGGGCCGCCTCCCACCACATGCCTACTTCCTGGTCAGCGCGGTCTTCCACTATCTGGGACCGGCCTTCGCCGTGCTGCTCTTCTCGCGGATCGACGTGCTGGGGGTGGCCTGGTTGCGAATCGCGAGCGCCGCTGTGGTGTTCGCCGCCTGGAGGCGACCGTGGCGATTGTTCCAGAGCCTCCCTTGGAGCGAGCGTTGGGTCCTTGTTGCCCTGGGCACCGTCCTCGGAGTCATGAACGCCTCGTTCTATCTGGCGATCGCCCGGCTGCCGCTCAGCACGGTCGGGGCCATCGAGTTCCTGGGGCCCATCGCGCTCGCTGCCACTGGTGCGCGCACCCCTCGCAACCTCCTGGCTCTGGCGCTGGCTGTGGGCGGGGTGTGCCTGCTGACCAACGTGCGCCTCGCCGGCCAGCCTCTCGGCTTCGCCCTGGCCTTTGCGAACGCCGCCCTTTTCGTCCTCTACATCGTTCTGGCGCATCGGATCGCCCAGCGCGGAAGCAGCGCGGGGGTCGACGGACTGGGAGCCGCGATGCTGATCGCGCTGGTCGTCGTCATGCCGATCGGGGTCGCGGGAGCCGCCCCGGCCTTCACCAGCCCACTTCTGCTCGCGGCGGGAGTTGGGGTGGGCTTCTGTTCCTCGGTCATCCCCTACGTGACTGACCAGCTGGCCATGGCCAGGCTCTCCCGGGCCACCTACGCCTTGCTGCTTTCCCTCCTGCCAGCCACCGCGACCGTGATCGGGGTCCTGGTCCTGGCCCAGCTCCCGAAGCCCGAGGAGGTGCTCGGGATCGGCCTGGTCGTCCTTGGAGTCGCCATACACCGCGAGCGGGCCTTAGGCGTTCGTTGAAGGAGAGTGAGCGCCTAATCTGGTTGTTGGATGGTCAGGCTGCCGGAGTCTCACCTCGACCTGCTCGAGCGTCCGGTCTTCGCCCACCTTGCGACCGTTCGGCCGGACTGCACTCCGCTCGTCAATCCGATGTGGTTCCTCTGGGACGGTGACGAGGGCGTCATCAAGCTGACGCACACCAAGCGACGCCACAACTACCGCTACATCCAGCAGCAGCCCAGCGTGGCCCTCTCGATAGCGGACCCGAATGACCAGTACCGGTACCTGCAGGTGCAGGGCGTGGTGGAGAGGATCGAGGACGATCCGGAGGGCAGTTTCTATCAGCTGCTGCAGCAGCGCTATAGGGGCTACGTGACAGAGGTCAGGGACCGAGACGTCCGCGTGATCCTGATCATCCGGCCGGTGGCCTTCAAAGCCAGAGACGCAGGTTAGACCGGACCACGGCACATGAGTCGCCGCGGGGGTTGACATCCTGGCGGGGATGGAGAGAATTGCCCAAACATCGGGGGCGGGGAGCGGCGCTCCACCATCAGATCCTAGAGATCCTGGCCGCACAGAGACGAGAAGGGCGGTCGCGTCGAGCATTTGGGAGGCAGCGGGATGAAGAGATTGCTCACTGGTGTCCTGGTGGGTTTGGCGCTGGCGTTACTGCCCGTCGGGGCCTCGGCGGCGCCCTGGTTAACTGAATACCTGAACGGAGTGGAGACCGGGGTTCCCCCGAACTGCCCGGGCGGTTCCAGCAGTCCCTTCACCGGTACGGCTCATGGCACTGTGCAGGGGGTCTGGTGGGCGCGTATCTGCCATGGGGATCTGCCGAACGCGGACATCCTCGGCGGGACCTTTACCCTCCAGACCCCCAGCAGGCGGGTTGTGGGCCAGTTCCAACATTCGAGGCCCGATACGCCCGTGCGCGAAGGCGTGTGGTTCACGGACGAGTGGCACTTCGCCGGCGCTTGCCAGCAGCACTACAAAGTCAGAGGTCCCCTCAGCAACGGCTACTTCGATGGCACGCTCACGCATTACGGGGGTTATTACTGGGGTAGCTGTCACGTATTCTCGGCCAGCGTCTCCGGAACTGCCTCACTCTGGGTCTAGGCCAACTGGAAACTATGAATCCCAGAGAGGGGATGGCGCTTCAGCGACCGAGGGCGAAGGGAACAGGGACCGGCCGCCCGCCGGCAAGCGAGATCCGGACCGTGCGTCCATCGTCGTAGCGGCGATCCCAGCCTCCGGACCGGAGTTGGTCGTCGGCCGAGATCCGCCGGCCACCCAGCTGGAACCAGCAGCGTTCCGAGCGACCGCCGCGTGCGAGCAGACAGCCGCCGACCATGTGCTCTCCATTGAGGTGGGTGGAAGCGCCGGCCCGGACCTTGCCGCCCTGCTCCTGCAGCACCAGCGCACCGCCGGGTCCCGCGTAGACGCCGTCGCCGCGAGACTCCAGCAGCACGTCGCCGACACGGTAGCTCTGCTCGTCCTGCCGGACGGAAGTCGATGGTGGAAGGGTGGTCAGGACGGCGCCGGCCACGGCGGCGGCCATCCCCAGGGCGGCTAGCAGAGTCCGCTCGCCGTCGGGCCGGCCACGGAAGATCCGCCGGCTGCGGCGGACCGGGTGCGGACTGCCAAGCGGCAGAGGGAGTCGCTGCTGGCTCACGATGCGCCCTCACCGGCCCCGGCGCGATGCCAGGTTGGGGCCGTCGGGGTCAGGTGGGGAGGGAGCGCAGGCAAGCGTTCTCGATGCGCCGGAGGTCTGGGGAGAGCCAGACCTCGAGCGCCCATTCCCGCCGAGGCAGCGGATGGCGCCCGCCGAACCGATCGACCGAGCTGGACTGCTCCGAGAAGCGCAGCTCGGCCCGGACCTCGCCATCGGCATCCAGGCCCACAGCCGTCAACGGCGCGACCTCACCCAGCTCCGTGGTGAGCGACGCCTCCGCGTCGAAGAACGGCTGCAGGGCCTCTTCCCAGAGGTCGAGCAGCGCCGGGTTGAGGTAGCGGCGCAGCCGCTGCCTGGCGTCGGGCAGCTGTCGGACCGCCTCCTGCCGGTACTCGCCGACCTCGGGCGGAATTGCTTGCCGGGATTGCGCGAGCCAGGCGCAGAGGTCGTAGAGCAGACAGAAGCAGATGTCCCTCGTCGCATCCTCGCGGTCCTCGCGGGATGCCCACTGCGGACCGCCACGCCGCCGGCCGCCGGTAGTCATCCTTCGCGCTCCGGTCGCGGGGGCGCGGCCTCAACCACCCTCGCGGCCAGCGCCACGTAGCCCTGACGCAGGGCCAGCCCGGCCTCGGTTATCGCGGTGCGACGGATCAGGGCCAGGGTCGCCCGGTCGTCATCAGGCACCTCCACGACGCCGCCCCCAGCGGAGCGAATCCGCTCCAGCAGCTCGTGCACCTCCGGCGCGGTCCGGATCTGGCGCAGCCTGGGGACGATGTAGGGCACCACCACCGGTTTGCCTCTGACGCTCTCGGTGGCCAGGTACTCGGTGACGCCGAGCAACGCGGCCGGGTCGGCGGTCGTGGGGATGACCACGACGCCGGCCTCTGCGATCCAGGCCGCCGCCAGGGCGGCGTCCGGCGAGCTGAAGGCCGGCAGCCGGTTGGGAAGGTCCACGACCAGAGCCGCGTGGCGAGCCTTGAGGTAGTTGGCGAGGCGCTGAACCTGGGCCGGGGTGTATCCGTCCCCCGCCTCCCGCGACTCGGGGTAGACGGCAAGGGCGGGCGTCTGCGCGTAGGGAGGGCTCGGAGGTTCCTCGCCGCGCATCAGCCGGCCCACGATCTCCCTGACCGTGATCGCCTCGCCGCGGACCTCCAGCCGCCCCCAGGCGTCGGGGTTGCCGATGTTGGCGTCGACCAGCGCCGCCGTGTGGCCGAACTCGTCGACTGCTTCGCCCAGCAGCGCCGCCAGCGCCGCCGCGCTGGCCGTCTTGCCGACGCCTCCCTTGCGCGAGACGACCGCCACCACCAGCGGCTTGCGAGCCAGGATGGCCTGACCCAGCTGACGGCTCAGCGCTGGTCGGCGGAGCTGGCCGAGACGGTCGAAGAGCTGACCGATGGCGGCGGCCGCCCGCGGTGGGCCCGGACGCCGGGATGGGGATCCACCCGCGGGGCCCAGCACGGCCCCCCGCGTCAGCGGCCGTGGGGTATCGGGTGATCCCGCCGAGGGGGCAGCTTCGGCCAGGAGCTGGAGAGGGTCGGGGGGCGGCTCGGGCTTCGCGATGGCGATCACGCCCGAGGCTTCCAGAACCACCTCCACAAGCCGCCGCGGCTCCGTGGTCACCATTGCGCGCGTGTTGGCCAGGCCCGCGTAGAGGCCGAGCATTCGCGGCTCCGGCACGGCCACCCAGAATTCCGCGTCCAGACCTTGGAGGGCGTTTGGCAGGCCATCTTCGTGACCCACGAGCACGATCGGCCGCGTAGTGACGGGTCTCGAGCTCCGCCACCATTCATCCAGCGCGGCGCCCTCCGCGCCGCCGGCCGTGAGGAACCGCAGCGCCCTGACCGGTGGCAGGAGGACCTCGACGCTCCCCTGGGGCCCGGCTCGCTCGAGCGTCACGGCGGCCTCCGAGGCGGGGCTCCCCTCGAGCAGGATCAGGAAGGTGTGGGTCGCCCGCCCGCTAGCGGCCAAGAGCCTGCTGAGCCTCCTGTACCGAGCCGCCGGTGAGGGTGACCTGGTAGGTGATCTGATGGGCCACGCCAAAAGCGAGCAGAAGCAGACCCAATGCGGCCACGGAGATCTCCCAAAACCGGCTGCGCGCGGCCCGAGCCACGGCCGCGCCCGCTGTGAGCACGCGGATCAGCCCCCAGACGACGCTCAAGGCCACCAGCGCCCAGGCCAGCAGCTGAAGGGCGGCGAGAGTCTCGGCGACCGTCGGGACGCTGCCCAGCAGGAGACCGCGCGTCAGGTCCAGGTCGGGGCGGCCCAGAATGACCAGCGCGGCCGCGAGCTGGACGCTGCCGGCGGTGACGGGCAGGGCGAGCCGGCCGATCATCGCCCGAAGACCCCGGCCAGCGAAGCAATCAAAGGCGCGCCGATCAGGATCAGGACCGGCACGATCATCAGACCCATGGGCACGACGATCAGCGTCTTGGCCTGTGCCGCCGCCACCCGCGCCTGCACCAGCCGCTCGCTGTAGGTCGCCCTGGCCAGTCCGGTCAGCACCTCCTGGCTGCTGAGTCCCCGCTCGTTCACACGCCGCACAGCGCTGCCCAGGGCCAGCAGCATCGGCACCCCCAGCGCACGGCCGACCCGCTCATAGCCGGTGGCCGTGCTTTCGGGGCGGCCCCCCTCGGCGACTTCGCCGGGGAGGCGCGCGGGGAGCGACATCTCTTCCCAGGCGGGATCGGCCAGCAGCTGGTGGAGCGCCGGGTTGCGCTGGCAGCGAGAGAAGATCAGCAGGGCTTCAGAGACCGGGACCCGGTGGTGATAGGTCATTACCGCGACGTGGGGCAGGGAATCCGCAACTGCTCGGTCCAGCGTCTGCTGACGCAACCTGGCCCGGTTGCGAACTCGGACGTAAGAGAGCGCGGCCACCGCTGCCGCGGCCAGCAAGCTCAGGCCCAGCGGAAAGGCGAGCCGGCCGTTGGCCAGGAGCGTGACCTCGTCGAGCAGCAGGAGGGCGGCCAGCGTGGTACCCGAGAGGGCGCCGGTCCTGAGCAGCCAGGCGCTCGGGCTCTGCGCTTGCCCGGCGATGGTCAGCAGACGTCCGATGTCCGTCTCGGCCTGGAGCCGTCGGAGCAAAGGCAGGCGAGCGCTGACCCGCTCCCCCAGCGGCCGCTTCACCGACAGTCCTCGCATCCGGGCCAGGCGCTCCCAGCTCAGCACCGCCGGATGCGTGGTGATCCGCAGGTACCAGAGCGCCGCCACCCAACCGGCTCCGATCACGGCGGCCAGGGCCGCGAGCACGACGTTAGACAAGCAGCGCCTCCGTCTCGCGACGAACGGCCTCCAGGTCCCACTCGACCCAGGGCACCGGGCGGGCGATCCGGCCGATCAGCCAGACCAGTCCTGCGTACATCGTGGCCACCAGGAGGAGGACGAGCTGTCCCGGCGGCGAGTCGTAGAAGGCGTGCATGCTGGGGACGCGCACCACCGCGGCAAAGAGGACGAGCATGATGATGCCGATGGCCACCGCGGCCGCTCGCTGCTGGGCGACGGTGGCGTGGTTCTCCTCCTGGACTTCGACGGTCACCCCGAGTACGGGGATCAGCACCTCCTCGATAACCCTGATTAGGGCAACCGGGCTGTGGGTGCGTGCTATCAGCAGCGCGGTCACCACCAGGTCGGCCAGAGGCGAGCCGGCCCTGCTGCCGACCGCGGCCAGCGACTCGCCGATCGGGTCATCCCCGGCGAGCGGCGCCAGCACCTGCGAGAGCTCGGGGGCCGGGTTGCGGGCGGCCTCCCGGAGTGCCCGGTCCAGGGCAAGGTTGGACTGCTGCATCAGGTTGCGGAGCTCCACCAGCAGCCCGGCCAGAGCCCGCTCCATTCGCAGCCGCCTCTGGGCCGCCCGGCCGGCCAGGAGCCAGGGCACCCCGACCAGGCCCAGCGCGAGGCTGCCGACCGCCACCGTGGGAATTCCGCTCAGGGCGCCGATCCCGAACCCGGCCAGCGCGGCGCCGACGCGGAGGGCGACCCAGGACCTGCTGCTCATGCCCAGGCCGTGCGCGATGTCCCGCTGGCGCCGCAGGTAGGGCCGGAGGGCTCGGCCCAGACGCGGGCCCAGGTCGGCGGCTGGGAGTCCCAGGTAGACAGCGGCGGCCGCTGCTGCCACGGCAAGCACGAGGACCACCTCGGCGGCGAATACCAGGGGCGGCACGATCACGGGCGGCTCAATGACCTCTCACGCCGCCGGCAGCTCCTCGTTGCGCAGGGTGTGGCGCAGCCGCGCCCGGAGCCGAGGCGGCAGATCGCCGGTCAACCGGCAGACGCGCCGCAGGCCTCCCTCGGCAGTCGCACCGTAGAGCTCGACCGTATGATCCATCGCCTCGCCCAGCGCCACCACGCCGCTCACGCGCCGGGTCCCGCCGGGACCGTGGGCGAGATGGACGACGACGTCCAGCGCGTGGTGGACCGCCCGCTTGGCCAGCTCATAGCTGTTGCTGCTGTTCGCGAACCGGGCCGACTCCATGGTGTAGCTCGCCGCCCGCTCCACCGCCAGAAAAGCGTTGTCGGCGTGGATGGTGACCATGGAGCCGTCGTGCCCGGTGCTCATGGCGGTGCAGACGTCGGCCATCTCCGCGCCCCGGGACTCGCCCAGCAGGATGCGGTCGGGCCGAAAGCGGAGAGCCGCCCGGACCAGCTCCCGCATCGTGATGCCCGAGTCCTGCCGCAGCACCGCCGGGACGGTGCAGAGGTTGATGCAGAGCGGGACCCAGGGTCGAGGCTGCCGCTCGCCAGTCTGGAGATCCATTGGACCGTCGCCGCGATCGGATTCGAGGTGAAGCTCGGCAGAGTCTTCGATCACCACCACCGTCTCCCGGTCGGGGATCATGCCCGCCAGCACCCGCATCAGCGTCGTCTTCCCGGTCGCCGTGCCGCCGGCGATCAGCACGTTGGCCCGGCCCGCCACGCAGGCCTCCAGAAAGTCGGCCACGCCGCGCGGCATGACGCCATGGCTCACGTAGTCGTCCAGGCTGCGGACCCGGGCGGCGGCCGAGGTCCGGATGGTGGCGTGCACATTGGCGTCTCCGGAGATGGCCGGCTTGATCGCAACGATCAGCCGCATGACGCCGCCGACCGTGGCCTCGGCCACCGGCGAGCCGTCGTTCAGCTGCGTCGCACCAACCACACCGACCAGGCCCAGCACCCGGTCCCGGAAGAAGTTGATGACCTCCTCGTCGCTGCCGAAGGGGTTGACGTCGTTGAGCAGGAGCGCCTTGCGGCCGCCGGCCGTCACCATCCAGCGGTCGCTCCGGAAGCAGTGGATCTCCTCCAGCCCGGGCAACAGATAGATAAGACGCGAGAGGGGCCAAAGCCTCGATGCCCGCACCCGGGTGGCTTCGATCACCGTCCGCCGGAAGCTGTCGTCGGTGCGCAGGCGTTCCTGCACCATCGGCGGCACGCCGTGACGTGTTGGGGATTCGATGACGCGATCGACCAGCGCGGTCACCGAGTCGAACAGCGTGTCCTCCTCGACCACGGAGGCCGGGGCGCCGGCCGCCCGGCGATTGGTCTCGATCACCTCCGTCAGGCGCTGCGCCAGGTCGCGGACGCCATCGCCCAGGTCAGGCCAGGGGAGCGCCTCGAGCCCCTCGTAAGCCGCCTCCGCGATCTCGGCGCTGAGAGCTTTCACGGGCCTTTCCTCCCGTTCGCTTCGCCGGGGGCGGGCGCGGCCTCCGCCAGGCGCAGGCTGTCCAGCAGCCCGGGCACCGAAGCCGGCACCGCGGAGTCCTCCGCCTTGGCGGCGCGGCGCTCGTCCCAGGGCAGGAGGGCGCTGAGCCTGTGGCCCGGCAGGTGCTCGGCGATCGCCCGGTGGATCTGGTCCCGCAGCGCCCCGCGCCTCGATTCCAGGACGACCAGCTCCGCCTGCGGGAGCTGAGCGGCCTTCAGGATCTGGATCGACTTGACCAGCCGGGCGGGACTGTCGTGCAGCACCACCAGCACGCGGTTGGAGATCTGGGCGATCGCCTGGCCGGTCCGGCGCGACGATTCCTGGCGGGGATGGGCCAGGGCGGCGCCCAGGTCGAGCACGACCAGCTCCTCGGGCAGGACCGCCAGCGCCGGCGCCAGGCGAGGCAGAAGCTCGCCCACGCCGGGTCCGGAGAAGCCCTGCAGGCCTGGCACGAGACGCAGCCGGGGCCGGGAGCGGACGCTGACCGCCTGCTGCTCGAGCAGGTTGCCGGAGATCGCCATGGTGCCGAAGAGGTTGCCGATGCCGCGGCTGCCGAAGTCGAGGGAGACCAGGTCGGCCAGCGTGCCGGTGCCGGACATGTCCGCGTCTATCGCCATCACCCGGCGCTTCTCGGCCGCCGTCCAGGCCAGGGAGAGGGCCAGGCTGGTGGAGCCCTGGCCGTCCTTGGTGGTGAGGACGCTGACCACTGTGCTCACCGGCTGGGAGACGGTGATGCCGCACGGGGCGTGGGGGGGAGGGGGGTCGTCGAGGCGGTGGTCGGCGGCGCGCTCGGCGCGGTCGGAGCGGGCGCTGAGGGGCTGGCCAGGACCGGCCCGGTCAGCGCGGAGCCGGAGAGGTTGGCGACGGCGTCGGTGACGCCCACGCCCGGGCCGCCGGGCACGCCCACACCGCGGCTCCTGGCGGCGAAGAGGGAGACATTGTTGGCCTGGAGCGTGATCCAGTAGG
>CATPBP010000013.1 GCA_955652675.1 Candidatus Dormiibacterota bacterium | reverse complement strand
AGTGCGGCGAACATCAGGATCGTGATGAAGGCGATTACCGTCTGCAGTGCCACGCTGCGGTAGCCGCTGTGACGGGCGATGACGTCCCGGTGCATCGACAGCGCCACGACGACGAGGCCAGTGAGAGAAGCGGAGGCCGCGCCGGACATGGTGTAGAACTCGTGCCAGACCTGCAAGCCGTGCTCCAACGGTACGGGCGGCCTGCTCCGATGTGCTCCAGGGGTAGCGCCGGAACAGCCGTCAGCTTATCCAGGCACGCCTTCGATGATGCTGTTCGGCGATGCCGTCGGGATGACCCTGGTCAACAGCAGCCCGGCTGCCGCGAACAGGTCGCGGAACTCGGCTTCGGTGCGGACGCGCGCCCCCCTATGCATGAGCAGCATCAGCAGGTCAAAGGCCCTGGCCGGGCTCGGCTCGTTGTCCGGAAGCAGGACCATCTCGACCACCAGGAGCCTGCCGTCCGCCGTCAAAGCCTCGGCGCAGTTGCGAAGGATCCGGGTCGCCTGCTCGTCACCCCAGTCCATGAGCACCCGCTTGACGAGGTACGCGTCGGCTCCCGGGGGCACTCGCAGCAACATGTCGCCGCCCACGACCTCACAGCGTTGGGCCAAGCCGTCGGCCTCAAGCGGGGCGTGGTGCGCCACGACCTGGGGCATATCCAGCAGGATGCCCCGCAGCGACGGGTTGGCCCGTAGGATCGCAGCCAGCGTTGAGCCCTGGCCACCGCCGATGTCAGCCACAGTGCGGAATCGCGAGAAGTCGTAGCCCGCGACGATGGCCGCGTTGTGCTGGTCCGACTGCCGGGTCATCCAGCGGTCGAACGGAGCCCTCAGCTCCGGCTTCTCGGCGAGGTAATCCCACATGGGCATGCCGCGCGCAAGCAGAAAGCCTGGCTCGCCGGTCATGACCGTGTCGTGCAGGCGGCCCCAGACCTCCCAGGTCTCCGGGGCGCCCACGTAGAGGGCCCAATCCCGTACCGACGCCGGCCCCTCGCTGCGCAGCGTCCCGCCGAGCGCGGTAAGGGCGAAGCGTCCGTCGGCCTCCTCGGTGAAGACCCCGGCGCCGGCGAGCATGCGCAGCAGCCGGTACAGCGACGGCCGGTGTGCACCCGTGACGGCGGCCACGTCTTCGACGCTGACCGGCCCGTCTGCCAGCAGGTCCGCGATCCCCAGCCCGGCGGCAACGTGAAGCGCCTGCACGGTGAGGAACGAGTTCAGCAGCTGCAGCATGCGTGGCGCCGCGTCGTCCGTCCGGCCCGGATCGCTCGCCCTGCCAAGGGCCTCGGGCTTGCCGGGCGAAGCGCTCTCCATGCTTGGCGGAAGTTTCGCAGGTCGGGGAACCGGCAGGCGCCTGTACCCCTCCCAACCCTCCGCGCAAGGGAGCGGGAATCCTTACATCTCGATGCCGCCGTTGACGGCGAAAACGGCACCGATTATGTAGCCGGCGTCGTCCTCACACGGAAAGCGGACGACGCGTGCGACCTCCTGCGCTGTGCCCAGCCGCTGGACGGGTATGCGGGCGATCACCTGCTTCAGCACCTCATCGGGCACCGCAGCAACCATCTCGGTGTCGATGAAGCCCGGTGCGGTCTGCCGTTTCCCGGCCCCGGTGGTAACCGGCGGCGACGTGCGCGCCTCCCTGTGCCAGCGCGGTGGTGACGGCGGCTCCTATGCGGCTGGGTGCCGCCGGTGACGATGGCCACGCGTCCATCGAAATCGCCCATGCCGTTACCCCCTCGTTGAGTTGGCTGGAGCCGCTCAGCGGCCGTCACCGCTCGAAACGTTACGAGTTCGCCGCGGCCGTCCCGGCTTCCCGTGGCCGTTCCCGTTCGACTCGGCTGCCTGAGGAGTAAGTCCCGACAGCGTTCGGAGGCCTCCGACCTGGTTCCTCACGTATCGGCCGGGCGCCGGGTCTCCGGGCGGCACGGCGGGTGGGGCGACCTGGTCGCCGGATCGCTCGGCAGCCCATTCGGCCCAGTCTTCCCACCAGCTCCTGCTCACCTTCCGAGCTCCTTCCAGCCAGGCCTCTGGGTCAGCGGGACGGTCGTCACGAACGTAGTGAAAGGTCTTGGGGTTGTCGGACGGATTGACGATGCCGGCGATGTGGCCGGCGGAGGTGAGCACGTAGCGGGCCTCGCCACCGACAAGCTGAGTTGTCCGGTAAGTCCCCTTCCAGGGGGCGATGTGGTCGTTCTGCGCCCCCAGGACGTAGACCGGCACGTCGATCCTGGACAGATCCAGGTTGGTGTCCGCTATCCGGAAGGCGCCCGGTCTGGCCAGCCGGTTCTCCAGGTAGCAAGACCTCAGGTACTCCGAGTGCATGGTCGAGGGCATGTTGGTGCTGTCGGAGTTCCAGGCCAGGATGTCGAATGCGGGCGGCTGCTTCCCCATGTACCAGTTGGAGATGACGTAGCTCCAGACCAGGTCGTTGCCTCTCATCCAGTCGAAGGTGCCGGCCATCGTAGAGGCCTCGAGGTAGCCTTTCTTCTTCATGCGCGCCTCGAGGCTCCTGACACCCGCCTCGTCGGCGAAGACCCCGAGGTCGCCAGGCTCGCTGAAGTCGAGCAGCGTGTTGGTGAAAGCAGCCCAGCCGATGCGCTCCTGCTCACCGCGGGCGGCCAGGTAGGCGAGCCCGATGCCGGTCAGCGTGCCTCCAAGGCAGAGCCCGAGAACATTCACCTTGGGCGCTTCCGTGATGCTCTGGGCTGCCTCGACAGCGGTCAGCCAGCCCAGGCGCAGGTAGTCCTCCATCCCGAGGTCTTTCATGGACGCATCGGGGTTCCGGTAGCTGATTGCGAAGACGGTGTGGCCCGCCCGAACCGCGTATTCGATGAAGGACCGGTCGGGTGCCAGATCCATGACGTAGTACTTGTTGATCCAGGGTGGGCTGCAGACCAGTGGATTCCGGTGCACGTGCTCGGTCTGGGGCTCGTACATGAGCAGTTCTATGAGCTCGTTTCGAAGCACCACGCGGCCCGGCGTGGCAGCCAGGTTCCGGCCCAGCTCGAACGGGGTCACGTCAACCTGCCGGGGCTTTCCGTTGTTGAGCAGGATGTCAGTGAGCGCGTTGATGCCGCCCCGCGCAAGGCTCATGCCGCCGGTCTCGACCGTCTGCTTCCAGACCGAGGGATTCAGCCAGGGCAGGTTGGTCGGGGCCGCGGCGTCGAGCAAGAGATTGAGGGCGAAGGCAGCCTTGCGGCGGGCGGGCCCCTCCAGCCGGCTCGCCTGCATATGCTTACCCCACCAGCGCGCCCACAGCAGGTGACTGCCGAGAACCCCCCGGAGCCATGGGCTCTCGTGCCAGGCCGGATCGTTGAAGCGGCGATCTGAGGGATCCGGCTTGATCGCCGGTTCCTCGCGGCTTCCGAGCAACAGCCGCGAGACCTCCAGGGCCAGACCGGCCTCGGCGAGCGCCAGTTCGGCGCCGGAGCGAGCCAGCTCAGCAGGATCCTGGGCAATCTCCGCCGCGAGCTGGAAGAGGGACTTGGTCAGCTCTGCCGGATCCTGGCCGGTCAGGTTCATTCCGTAGCTGAGCTCTTCGAGGGGCGCCATCCGGTTCCTCCCTGGATTATCTGGTAGATCGGCGTGCCAAACGTTCCCCTAGCGTAGCGGCCGCCACCACACCGGCAGCTCCCGCGGTCTAGCCTTTTACGGAGCAGCCCGTTATCGAGTAGCCCGGCAGAGCGGTCCGTGGCCGCACCTCGCAGCAGGAGTGACGGCAATGGAAGCTTTCGTCCTCAACAGCCAGGGACGTCTGGTTTTCCCCGAGAACTTCTGGCCCGACCTCGACTTCACAGTCTTCGAGACGCTGACGCAGTTCGAGACCGTGATCAGGCGCGATTTCGAAGCCAAGGCGCCGACGGGCGCCGACATCCTGTCGCGGGTCGAGTCGGACAGCTACAGCGATCGCCACGAACTGCTGCGCGACCTGACGCTCAACCTGATGTGGGTCAATCGCTATGCGATGACGATGTACGAGAAGCGCCCAATGCGCTGGCGCGACGTGCCCCGCCATCGAGACGACGTGTTCCTGCCCGTCCTGACTCCCTGGGAGGAGGGTGAGCGGAAGATCAGTGCCGTGCAGAACGCCTACCGGGAGCTGCCGGCGGCGTGGGACGCCGAGGCGGAGGACAGGGTCTTCGAGCTCGTCTTTCATGTCTTCCGCAACCGGAAGCACCATGCCACTGAGCTACCGGCGATCAAGCCGACGGTGGCCGAGATACTGGCCGAGCCCGGCAACCGCACGTTTCACCTGCCTGCCCACGATCCCGATCACCGCCTCTTCAGCTACCAGGAAATCGTGGATTGCTATGAGGAGGTGCCAGAGCTGGAGGCGCTGCACCGCCGCGCCATGGTCCTCAACAACCAGTACCCCTGGGACGTGTCCCAGACTCGCCTGACCGAGGTCCGAGCGATCGAGCCGGACGACTTCGTGGTCCTCTTCGTGCCCCGGAACGAGGAGGTGATGGCCTTCATCCGCCGCGTCAAGGAGAACCGGCCGCCTCGACGCAGGCCGCCCGCCGCCGCCCCCTCACAGGAGCCCGTCCAGCCTTACCCCCCCGTCGAGGTCCGCAAGTCGTTCCGCGTCATGCCGCGGGTCGAGTCGCTCACGGCCATCAAAGGTGAGCACGCCTGCTCCAACGAGGACCTGATTCGGAATGCCGGCTACAACTGGTCACCCATGTCGGTGGCCGAGATCGCCACGAAGACCGGCATCGAGACCCGGGCATACACTGAGATGGACCTCGACTTGATGGTGCTCATCGCCGCCCAGGGTGCCATGGAGAAGGCGGGCCGCAGCGCAAAGGACATCGGAGCCGTGCTCTTCTGCTCCTGCACCACCACCAGACTGATCCCCTCCCTGGCGACCTGGCTTTCCGGGCAGCTCGGCATCTACCAGACGCACGCCTCATACGACCTCATCGCAGCCTGCGCCGGGCTCCCCTATGGACTGGGAGAGGCGGTGCGGCTCCTCCAGGAGGTGAATCGCCCCGTTCTCCTGATCTGCGGCGAGAAGTTCTCCGACAAGATCGGGAGCGTGCGGACTTCGCGGATGATCTTCGGCGACGGCGCTTGCGCGATGGTGATCGGGCCCGCCCCGGCCGGCGAACCTTCGGACATCGAGGTGGTGCAGACCTATGCCAGCGGCCCCGTGAGCGAGGTCAACTCGATCATCTGGCCCAACCCCGAGTTCGACAACAACATCACGGTGTACGGTCCGGAGGTCCGCGCTCTGGTTCAGCGCTACCTGGCCCAGATGCTGGCGGAGCTCAAGGCGCTCCCTCATCCGGAGGGCGGCCCCGGTTCGCTGCTGGATGCCGTCGAACTGGTCGTCCCGCACCAGGCCAACAAGACGATGGTCAGCAAGGCGGCAGAGTCTGCCGGGTTGTCCCCCGAGCTGCTCTACTTCAACATCGACAGGGTTGGCAACGTCTCGGCGGCGAGCATTCCGCTCGCGATCGCGGATGCAGTGCAGGACGGCGTCATCGACCGACCCATGCGCGTCTTCGCGCCTGGCTTTGGGGCGGGCGCCGTTGCAGGCTACGCGGTGATGCGCGTCGATCCGGCCGTCGTGGTCAACCTCCCGCCGGCGGCGGCGTCAGTGGAACCCGGACGGCTGCCCTTCGAACCACCCACCTCGGAAGATGTGCGGGTGGCGTTCGGCGAATAGCCGGGAGGAATAGTTGGAGGCGTCCGATTCGATGCGCAGAGACGGTCCGCTGGCGGGGTACGTGGTCGTGGACTTGACCCGGGCGCTGGCCGGACCGCACGCCGGGATGATGCTCGGCGACCTCGGGTCCCGTGTGATAAAGGTCGAGACGCCGGGGTCGGGTGATGACAGCCGGGGCTGGGGGCCGCCTTTCGTAGGCTCGGAAGACGCCCGGGAGTCGACGTATTTCCTGTCCTGCAACCGAAACAAGGAATCGATAGCCGTCGACCTCAAGAGCGACGAGGGTCGCGATCTGTTGACCCGGCTCGTCCGCCGCGCCGATGTCCTCCTGGAGAACTTCCGCCCCGGGGTTCTGGATCGGCTCGGCTTCCCTACGGCCACCCTGCACGAGATCAACCCCGGCCTGGTGATCCTGTCGATCACCGGGTTCGGTCACGACGGCCCCGAGGCGCAGCGACCCGGGTACGACCAGATCGCTCAGGGCGAAGCGGGCTTGATGAGCATCACCGGCGAGCCCGGTCAACCGACCAAGGTCGGGGTGCCGATCGCCGACCTGCTAGCCGGTATGTACGGCGTGAGCGGCGTCCTCGCCGCCCTCCTCGAGCGTCACCAGACCGGCAGAGGCCGTGTCGTGCGAACCTCGCTGCTGGCGGCGGTGGTCGGGGTGCACGCCTTCCAGGGGACCTGGTGGACCGTCGCCGGCGAGGTTCCGGCGGCCACCGGCAACCACCATCCATCCGTCGCTCCCTACGGGCTTTTCCACACCGGGACGAGCGCGGTCCAGCTTTCGGTGGGCAGCGAGCGCCAGTGGCAGGTCTTCGCGCCGCTGGCCGGCCTGGACCCGCTCGATCCCCGTTTCGCCCGGAACGCCGACCGAGTGAGGAACCGCGACCAGCTCATCGCCGAGATAGAGCACGCATTCGCGGAGGCGCCGGCCGAGGAATGGATCGCGAAACTGGAAGGCGCCGGGATCCCGGCCGGGAAGGTCCGCAACGTCGCGGAGGTGTACGAGTGGGAGCAGACACGCTCACAGGGGCTGCTGCAGGAGGTCGCTCACGCCACCCTCGGCCGGATCGCCCTGCCCGGGCCGGCGGTGCGGTTCGACGGCGGAGGCCGGCGGGCGCACACTGCACCGCCCACCCTTGGCCAGCACGACGAGAGCGTCCGCCGCTGGCTTGACGAGCTCGATGCTGAAGAGGCTCGCGCCGGTCCGGCGCGATCTTAGCCCGGATCCACCGATCCACGACGGCGCCTTGGCGCCCATGCACATCATCTCGCGGGTCGGCTTCTGCGCTCCTCGTTCACGCAGCTAAGGCTGCGCTCACTCCGGTGCTCGGCGCCGACCCACGATCTGGCGCACCTGGACACCAACTCGCTCGCCGCGAATCGGCGGATCCGGGCTTAGGCAGGGCCCCCGCCGCGGCCCGTATCCGCTCTGAACGGTTCAGAAAGCAGCCAGGTGCCGTCGGATCAAGGTAGAAGGCCAGGCGTCGCGGCATGTATAACCGGTTCTGAAGAATCGGACCCACCTATGACGGCCTCCACCTGGAGGAAAGGGAGATAGGGGCGATGCAACAGGAGACCGGCACACGCTCGCAGGTGACGCGAGCGGCGATCGCGAGCACGATCGGCACGTCGATCGAGTGGTACGACTTCTTTCTGTACGGCTCGGCGGCGGCCCTCGTCTTTCCCAAGCTCTTCTTTCCAAAGAGCGATCCGCTGGCGGGGACCTTGATCTCGTTCGCCACCTATGCGGTAGGGTTCGCAGCCCGCCCGGTAGGCGCCGCGATCTTTGGCCACTACGGAGACCGCATCGGTCGCAAGGCCACGCTGATAATCACCCTGCTGGTCATGGGCCTGGCCACGACAGCGGTCGGCCTGCTGCCCAGCTATTCGACCATCGGGATCTGGGGCGGGGTGCTGCTCACGCTGCTCCGGGTACTGCAGGGCATCGGAGTCGGCGGGGAGTGGGGAGGCTCGGTCCTGCTATCGATGGAGTGGGGAAGCAATAAACGCCGTGGCCTGGTGGCGAGCTGGCCACAGCTCGGGGTGCCCATCGGCCTGATCCTCGGCAACGGCGCTCTCCTGTTCTTCAGTAATCTCACTGGTTCCGCCTTCCTGAGCACGGGCTGGCGCATCCCCTTCCTGCTCAGCCTGGTGCTGGTGGCCATCGGCCTGTACATCCGGCTGGGCATCACCGAGACCCCCATCTTCCGGAGGCTGGTGGAGCAGAAGCAGATCGAGCGGCAGCCCGTGGTAGAGGTGTTCAAGCGGAGCTGGCGCGAGATCGTCCTCAGCGCGCTGGTCCGGGTCAGCGAGCAGGCACCGTTCTACATCTTCACGGCCTTCGTGTTGGCGTATGGGACTAGGGCCCTCAAGTTGAGCAACAACTTCATGCTGACCTGCGTGTTCGCGGCAGCGGTGGTTTCCCTGATCACCGTGCCACTCGCCGGCCACCTCTCCGATCGTTTCGGCCGGCGCCTCATCTATACGATCGGCATCGTCCTCGTGGGCCTCTACGCCTTCCCCTATTTCGCTTTGCTCGACACCAGGGTGCCGACACTGGTGCTGCTCGGCGTCGTCCTCTCGCTGATCCCGCACGATCTGCAGTACGGGCCGCAGGCTGCTCTGATCGCCGAGAGCTTCACCGGACGGCTTCGCTACAGCGGGGCCTCGATCGGCTATCAGCTGGCCTCGGTAATCGCGGGGGGGCCGGCACCGCTGATCGCGACCGCCCTTCTCGCCGCCTACATGAGCTCGACCCCGATCGCCGTCTACATCGTCATCTGCGCCCTCGTGAGCCTGGTCGCAGTGCGACTGCTGCCGGATCGCTCTCGGGCGGACCACAGCGTCGAGTACGACCAACCTGGCGCAGGGAGAGACGCGGCGGCGCGCCGCCTGGAGAGCCCTTCGGCGAGCTGACCCCAAGCCCGGCTGAGCTGCCTGTCAGGACTGCTGCTGCCACGCGGTGGCGACGCGTCTGGAGTCGCCGACCAGCGCCCGGGCGGTGGCGACCCCGCCGGTCTCGACATACCGCTCGTGGTTCAGCTCGAGTCGCTCGGGCTCGTACAGGTAATTCACCATGATCCCGTAGGAAGCCCGGCCCCGTTCCGAGGCATCAGCGTCGAGGTCGATGCGCTCCAGCCGGGCGCCGTTGGACAGGTGGAAATGGCCGACCGGGTCCGCCACGCGCTTTCCCCTGCGGACGTGGAGCAGGTAGGCGAGGGAGAGCCGCCGGAGCGCCGTCTGCACCGGGGCTGGGCGCGGGGAGGGACTCGCGAGCAAGAGCAGCAGCGCCTTGACTGGATCTTCGGCACCGGTCAGACGGCGCAGCTCGTCGCCCTTTTCTCCGATCAGCGCCCGCAGTCGCGCCTCCGTAAACCCGTCAGGACTGTCGGGGTTTTCCACAGCCTGTCTGAGACCGGGGAGAGGGGAGAGGGTGCCGAAGGACTTGAGCCAGGGAACGTCGGCTGAGAGTCCCTCCACGACCTGCTTGATCAGGAAGTTGCCGAATGAGATTCCGCGCAATCCGCGCTGGCAGTTGTTGATGGAGTAAAAGGTGGCGGTGTCCGCCCCCGAGGGTGAGGCCACGGCGCGGCGGGGATCGATGAGCGGACCTATGGCCGCGGCGAGACCGCGCGTCAGGGCAACCTCCACAAAGATCAGCGGCTCGTCGGGCAGGGCAGGGTGGAAGAAGGCGAAGCAGCGGCGGTCCGCAGCCAGCCGGAGTCGCAGATCGTCCCAGCCCCGAATCTGGTGCACCGCCTCATAGCGGATCAGTCGTTCGAGGATCGCGGCGGAGGTGTGCCAGTTGATCTCCTCGAGCCGGAGGAAGCCCCGGTTGAACCAGGATGAGAAGAGGTGGTGGAGGTCGGCCTCGACCGCCTGCAGCTCGCGCTCCTCCGGTAGCCGGCTCAGCAAACGTGCCCGAAGGTCGACCATGGCTTGAGTGCCACCCGGGGCGACGTTGAGGCGCCTGAAGAGTTCTTGACGCGGCGACTCGGCGGCCGCCATCAGACCGCGGAGTGACTCCGCGTCGCGGCGCGAAAGCCATCTCTCGATGGCGCTCTCGACCCGGTCGGGGTCGGCCCCGAACCTGGCTGCCAACATATGCGCGAAACGCCCGATCTGGTCCTCATCCATCGCCTGGATGGCGCCGACCAGCTCACTCGCCAGCGCGATGCCAAGGGCCTCTCCGCGCTGGGCCAGGAGCCTGTCGCAGAGGGCCTCTGTCGACTCCGGCCGCCGGGCCGCCGGGGTGCGGCTCAGGATCTCCCGGCCGCGCTCCGCGATGGAGGTCACCTGCTCCAGCCACGTCTGCCGCATTCGGGACCAGCCTACCCGGGCTCGGGCCGGTGCACTCCTCACGCGGGCTCCGCCGCTGTTGGTGGGCTCGGCGAGCGTGGGCGCGGCACGGCGGAGTCGGATGGTCATCGTCACCCGAAATCGGCGCGGGACACTCCTCCACACGCTCGACCAGCTCAGCGCCCCCGAGCAGAGTCACCGAGTCTTGGGGGCGGACAACCCCTCCAGCGAGGGGACGGAGAGTGCGGTCCGGGCGCGGGCTCCGCAGACCACCGTCATCTCGCTCAGCCGCAACCTTGGTTCGGCGGCCAGGACCTGCGGGGTGCTCGAAGCCAGCGAGCCCTATATCGCCTTCTGTGACGACGACTCCTGGTGGGGCCCTGGGTCGCTCTCCCGTCTGGACCTGGCCGCAGCCGGGCGGGACCTCGCCTACGTGCCGGAGATCGTCGCCCATCACCATCCGCCACCTCGGTCGGATCCCACCGGCCGCAGGTGGCGGCAGGCTCGCAACGCCCTCTGGTTCGCCTGGAAGCGGCGGCCGCTCAGCGGCGCACTTCACGAGACTGCGTCGGTGCTCCGCCGAGGCCTGTCCGACCGGGCCGTCGCGCGGGGTATCAGCGATGCCGTGGCCGGCTCAGGATTGGTCCTTCGCGAGCGCCGCCCGGTGGGCCCAGAACTCGAGCGCCGCCTCCGTCAGCTCGATCATTCCATGTAAGGGCGGTGGCCCGGCGGGCGGCTGAGCGCGGCTACACCCTGCCAGCGACCTCACGGAGCTCGGCTTGAGCGCTGCTTTCGGCGTTCAGCCTGTCGCGTAAGGCCGCGACAGCTGTCACCAGCTGCCCTATGTCGTAGAGAGCCCCGTCGAGAATCGCGAGGTCGATGGCAGCCTGCCTGCTGCCGCTGTGGTGATCGACCACCTGGCGCACCTGCTCCCGCCAGGGAAGCACATTCCTGAGCGCGATCTCGAACTCGCAGATGGTCCGGAGATCCTGGTCAGCGGGTGGGCTCTCAGAGCGCATCGACATTCTCAAACACGCCCCGTACTAAACGCCTACCATCTATCGGACGGAACGGCAGTGAACTAGGCATTTGCCTTGTCACTGTGCGGGCGGCGCGGCGATTGGTGGCTTTGGAATGGGGAAAGGGCGGCAGGCCAACTACCGACTGAAAGCGCAGCGGTTGAACGGCGGCTGGACGCAGAACGACATCGTGGAGCGGATGCATCGAGCCGCGCTCAGTCGTGCGCTACCTGAGCCGAAGGGGCTCGACGCCAATTATGTGAGCCGCTGGGAGCGAGGAATCGTTCCCCATCCATACCATGCCTACTTACTTTGCCTTGCCTTCGGAAGTTCTCCAGCCAGCCTTGGATTACCGGCTGCCGAACTCGGACTCGCCGCCGATACCAGCGCTTATGGCACACTCCGCACGGAGCAAAACGCTACGAACCGGCGGCAATTCGGTAAGGCCATTCTTGGTTCAGTGGCAACCGGGATCGGACTGACCGGTTTTGAGCCGATTAGCGAGACGCCGGCTGTCGCCCCCTTCGCATTGTCCGCCGCGATGCCTGGGGCCGACGGTAGATGGGTCGAGCTGGAGGCCGCCTCTGTGGAGCACGTGGCCGCAGTCACCTTCCACCTCGAACAGTTGCGGCGGCGGGCGCCCGGAGACTATCTGTTGCGTCTGGTCGCCAGTCATCTCAGCTTCATCCGTTCCCACCTGTCGGGCGCCAATGGCAATAGCGGAAGCGTCATATCGGCGATGGGAGAAGCGGCGGTTCTGGCCGGCCGGCTCTCCTTCTGGGACCTCCGAGACTCGTCGAGCACCGCCAGATACTTCCAGCTCGCCAGCCAGGCGGCCAGCGAATCGGCCAACCAGGCTCTGGGCGCTTACGTCCTCGCCTTCACGGCTGAATTCATGACCTATATGGGGCGCCCGAGGGAAGCCATCGACTACGTCGGCGCGGCGTGCCGATCGCGCGACGCGCTGGCTCCCAGGGTCAACGCGTGGGTCGCTTCCGTCGAGGCGGAGGCTTACGCCCACCTGGGCCAGGCCGATAGCTCGCGGGCCTCCCTGGAGCGCGCTCATCAGGCAATGGACCGAGCCGGCCCGGCAGACCACGAGCCAGCCTGGATCGATTTCTTCGACGAGGCCCGGCTGGCCGGCTACGAGGGTGCATGCCTGGTGAGGTTGGAGGACGCCGGCGGCGCCCTGGCGGTGCTCGACCGGGCGAGCGGGATCACAGACCGCTCCTTCACCAAGTACCACTCGGAGATCGCGGCCGACATGGCGTGGGCACACGCTCAGCAGGGATCGGTGGACGAAAGTTGCCGGCAGCTGGCGCTCGCCTTTCGGTTCGCAAACCCGGTCGGCTACCGGGATGGACTTCGGCGCATCTCACATGTTCGTCAGCAGCTTCAGCCCCACCGTGACGCCGCCGCCGTTCGTGAGCTCGACGAGCTGCTGGTCGCCCATCTCTCGAGCTGACCACAGACGGGCTGCAGCCGTCTGAGCTCTCGGGACCCCTCGGCGGCCTTGCTGGCCTCACAATAGGGCGGTTACAGAGTTGCACCCAGCCACGCCGCTGTTGACGTGTTCTTGATGGCATGGGCCCCAGACCGGGTTGCGGAGATCCGGTGAGCCGGTACGTCCATCCCCCCATGCGCGTGCGTCGCAGGCGACGTCCCCCCTGGCGGCGTTTACCGCTGGGACCGCTGAGCCTTCTGCTGCTTGCCCTGCTCGGAGTCCTATCGCTACTGACCTTCGCAATCCAGCACGGTCCGCAAGCCGCGATGCCGTCTGTACGAGCCGCCCTGCCGTCGGTCTCCGCCGACCTGCCGGCCATCTCGAACGTTCTGCCCCCGGTGCCGAGCGTGGCCCCGTCGATCGCGACAGCGACCGGAGGCCGTTTGCTCGACGACCTCCGCCTGGTGGCGGCCAGCACGCGGGCTCAGGTGGCGGTCGTCGTGATAGACCTTCGCGGCTCGCAGCCGGTTCGCACCGAGCTCAACGGAAACCGGACCTTCACGGCGGCGAGCACCTACAAGTTCCCGCTGCTGATGGCCAACGCGGAGCGGATAGCGGCCGGGACGATGAAGTCGAGCGATCGCCTCTGCTTCTCTCCGGCTCAGGCGGAGGAGGGCTGGTTCGCCGACTACGACCCGGGCGAATGCTTCACGCGCCAGACGCTCTCCGCCCGGGCCGGCACGTACTCCGACAACACGGCGGGGCGCATGTTGATCGACAACCTCGGCGGCTCCAGGGCTCTCAACGCCTACGCCAGGAGCCGAGGAGCGACGCAATCCAGCTTCTACTTCCCGAACAAGACGACCGCCTCAGACCTGGCGGCGCTCTGGACCAGCGAAGCGCAGGGCCAGGCCGGGGGTCAGCGGGCTCAGCAGTGGCTCTACCCGCTGCTGACCAAGACGGCGTTCGAAGACGGGATCCCCGGCGGACTGCCTCAGTCGACGCGCGTCGTACACAAGATCGGCGTGATCGACACCACGGTCATCGACGCGGGCCTGGTGATGGGGCCCAGGGGAAGGTACGTGGTGGCCATCGCGACCGATGGCATCGCCGGCGACGCCGGCTGGGCGCTCGTAGCCCGCCTATCCAGAGTCGTCTGGCAACACGAATCGAAGTAGCGACACACAGACATTCCCTCCCCCGCAAGGGGAGCGAAACCTCTTGGGCAGCCTTGGCCTCAAAAGGCGACCCCCTCCCTGGCCCTCCCCGCACGGGGGAAGGAATCACTCTTAGGAGGCGGTGCTGAGGTTGTTTACGACCGTGTCGAAGACGGTTTGTAGCTGAGTCCGAACGCCGTTATGGCGATCACCACGCCGACTGCGATCAGGACGATTATCAGCGCGTACTCGACAAGGCCCTGTCCTCTTTGGCCAGTGCGCGCAGGGGAGCTGTCAGCTGAGGGCTTGAACAGGAATCCAGGGATCACGTATAGGGTCCTCTGGCAATGCAAGATGATCGCCCGCTAGGTTCTGATCGGTCGGGTGTGCTCAGCCGGTCCCATGCAGGTCGCGGAGGACTGGAATCGCATCTATTTTGTCGGCCGTCAGATGGTCCCAGAGAACTCCCGCCGGCCGGCGGCGTGGCCCCGTCCGAAGAACCATGGAAGGACTCACGACCAGGTCGACTCGAAAGTCGTGATCCGTCTCGGGCAGGTCTCCTCCGACCAACTGGACTTGATGCACGGTGGTGACCAGGACCGTCCGCTCGTCGACCAGACCCGCGTCGGTTAGAAGGCCGAACTCCAGGTCGGAGAAACCCCCGCCCTTGCCCACGCGCACACCCTGCGCGTTCACCGCCACGGTCCCGCAGACGACCAGGTCGATTCGACGCATCTCGGCCACGGTCACCGGCTTACCGAAGCGCTGGGCGCCGCGGATGGACGCCGCCTGACGGGGGTACCCGGCGTCCGAGGCCCCGAGCTGGAGAAACGGCCGCGGCGCCGCAAGTCGCGGGACCGCCATGTAGAGCAACTTTCCCTCGGCGAGTGCCCGAGCGCGAACCGGCAGCTGAGGAGCGTCGGGGTTGGCCTTGACCACCGCCGCCTCCTTCCATTCCGGGAGCGAGGCTAGGCGTGCTGCGGCTTGCTCCGCTCCTGCGAAGTTCGGGATCCGTCCCCAGGCCCCTGGGAACCGCTCCTCCCCGCTCTCCTTGAGGGCTTCCCAGGCCTGCTCGCGAACCGCCTGCTTTCTCGCGAGGACGGGATCGACGCCGGCCACAGAACGGACAGTGTCACACGGGAAGGCCTCGCCTGCTAGGCTTTGGGGCTCGTGGCTCGAAGAGTGGGCGGCGGCCCCTTCCGGGCCTGTCATTTGGCTAGATGGCGCCGTACAAGTGGGTGAGCGAACGATGCAGACGTTGAGCGCGCGTGCGCGTCCGCGGCTCGAAGGGGCGACACCGGTCCCCGCAGGCGAGACGCTCTTCGAGTCGCTGCGCTCATCGCTCGTCCGCTTCTCTCGCCTGGTGCAGTCGCTGGAGGCCGAAGGGCACACCGGCTATCTCGCCCTCATCACCGACCAGGCTCAGGGCCTGGTGTTCTTCCGCGACGGCCGCCGCATGGAAGCGGTCTATGAAGGCGGAGTCGTCAGCCGTGGCAAAGCCGCCCTGGAGGTGATCGCGCAGGACGTTGAGGCCGGAAAGGGCGTGCTGGACGCGGTCGCCCTTCCCGGTGTGCTGGTCGACGTGCTGCCCGGGCTATGGCTGGGCAAGCCGCTTTACCAGGAACTGAGGGCGTCCTGGGTCGACATCAACGGCCTCCTCAGCTTCCTCCACCAGCGGGGCACGCGGGGGTCGATGCTGGTTCGCTCCGCGACCGCGACCGGTGTCATCCTCCTGCTCGGCAGCGACGACGTCTGGGCCTACACGTCCAACCGGACGGAACCGGTGCACGGGTCCTCGCTGGTGGCCGACCTCTGCTCCGATCCGCGCGCCAGCATCGAAGTGCGCTCCGCCGCCCCGATACCGGCAAGCGAGGACGGCATCGCCTCCATCCGCCTGGAGCTGGCGCCTCTACCCGACTGACGTCGTCCCGCCGAAACGGCGTCGCCGTACTCTGGGCGCGATGGACGAGTACCGCAAGCTTTTCGACCTCTCCGGCCGGCGTGCGCTGGTTGTCGGGGCCGGCAGCGGCATCGGAGAGGCCAGCGCCATGGGGCTGGCCGCCTTCGGCGCCCACGTGGTCTGCGCCGACCTCGACCTGGAGTCGGCGTCGAGGACCGCCGAGGCCATCCGGCGGGGAGCTGGCTCGGCGGAGGGGGCTGAGGTCGACCTCCTCGCGGCCCGCGAGGTGACCGGCCTGCTCGAGAAGACCGGCGCTCCGGATGTGCTGGTGGCCACGCCGAGCGTGAACGTCCGTAAGCCGTTCTTCGAGATCTCCGACGCAGAGGTGGATCGCGTGATCGATCTCAACCTTAAGGGCATATTCCGCTTGATGCGGGACTTCGGCCGCGCCATGGCGGACCGCGGCAGCGGGAGCATCATCGTCTTCGCCAGCATCCGGGCCCAGGTCGTCGAGCCGGGCCAGGCCGTCTACGCGGCGACCAAGGCGGCCACCGTGCAGCTGGCAAGGACCCTGGCGGCCGAGGTGGGTGAGCGGGGAGTCCGCGTCAACGCCATAGCTCCGGGCGTGGTCGAGACGCCGCTCACGGCGCAGATCAAGAAGAGCCCGGACTGGTATCGCGCCTACGCCGAGAAGCCGGCGCTGAGACGCTGGGCCAGCGCTTCGGAGATGGCCGGAGCAGTCGTCTTCCTCGCCTCGCCGGCGTCCAGCTACGTGACCGGCTCCTGCCTCATGGTGGATGGCGGCTGGACCGCCGTCGACGGCAGATTCACGCCGCCGCTATAGCATGTCCGGCGCTGTCATCCCTCCGGCCACGGAGAGGAGGTCCCACGGCTGATGGCGGTTCAAGTCACGGTCCGGCTGGGCATCCTCGTCGTCAGCCTGCTGGCGGCGTCCGTGCTGGTCTTCGCCGTCGTCAACGTGCTTCCCGGCGACCCGGCGACGGTGGTTCTGGGCACCAACGCGACGCCGCAATCGCTGCACGCGCTCAGGCAGCAGATGGGCCTGGACCAGCCGGCCTGGGAGCGCTACCTGGCCTGGCTAGGAGGGTTGCTGCACGGTGACTTCGGCGTCTCCTTGCTCTCCCGATCGCCCGTGGGGGCCGACATCCAGGAAAAGCTGGGCGTCAGCGGACCCCTCGCGCTCCTCGCCAGCGCCCTCGCGCTGGCGGTTTCGCTTCCGCTAGGAGTGCTTGCCGGGGTGCGCTACCGGCGGCTGAGCGGTTCTCTGATCTCAGCCCTCAGCCTCGGCGGGATCGCCATCCCGGCTTTCTGGTTCGGCCTCCTGCTGGTCACGGTCTTCGCCATCAAGCTGCGCCTCTTGCCGGCGGGAGGATTCGTGCCCTGGTCCGAGGACCCTCTGGCGGCCCTGCGGTCGCTGTTGCTTCCGGCAGTTGCCCTGGGCTTGATCCAGGCTGCTGTGCTGACCAGGTTCGTCCGCTCCGCGGTGGTCGAGGTGCAGCGAGAGGACTTCATCCGGACCGCCCGCGCCAAAGGGCTCACCCGAGGCCAGGCGCTGCGCCGCCACGGCCTCCGCAACGCAGCCATACCGGTCGTGACCGTGCTCGGCATCCAGCTCACCTCCCTCCTGGTGGGAGCGGTGGTGATCGAGAACGTGTTCGTCCTGCCCGGGCTCGGCCGCCTGCTCTTCCAGGCGGTCGGCAACCGGGACTTGGTCACGGTGCAGGACCTCGTCGTGCTCCTGACCAGCGTCGTGCTGGTCGTCAACTTCCTGGTCGACATCTCCTACCGGCTGCTCGACCCCCGTATCCGCGCCGCCAGATGAGCCGCCGGCGACTTCCACCGTCGCTCCTGGCGGGCGCAATCCTGGTGGGCATCGTCGTGGCTGCCGCGGCGATCTCCTTTTTCTGGACCCCTCGCGACCCGGGTCACGTGGTCGTCTCGGACCGGCTCCGGCCGCCGGGATTCGCCGGCAGCCTGCTCGGCACCGATCAGCTGGGCAGGGACGAGCTGAGCCTGCTCATGGCCGGCGCCCGCAACACCCTGCTGGTCGGCGTGGTCACCGTGCTCATCGCCATGGCGCTCGGGGTGCCGGTGGGGGGCCTGGCCGCGCTCTGTCGAGGGCCGCTGGAGGAGGTGGCCATGCGCTCCACCGATGTCCTCCTCGCTTTTCCCGCCCTGCTCCTGGCGATCCTCTTCGCAGCGGTCTTCCGTCCCAGCACGATCACCGCCATGGCGGCCATCGGTCTTGCCTTCGT
>CATPBP010000012.1 GCA_955652675.1 Candidatus Dormiibacterota bacterium | reverse complement strand
GTACCAGCGGCCGCCTCCGCAGTCTGGGCTGCCGGCGAAAGAGCCGCACCAGCTCACCACTGGAGCGGATCGAGTGGCGGGCGGTGCGGCGAAGGTCGACCTGGCCGCCCTTGGCACCGCGCAACCGGCGCGTCCGCCGCTCGGCGATCCGCCAGGGGGCCTGCTGCAGGAGCCTCTTCACCTGCTCTGTCTCCTGCCAGGTCATCGCTTCGAAGTCCTTCTGGCGGAGCAGTTCCTCGGCGCTGTAGCCGGAGCTCTCGGGCGGCACGGCTTCCTCGCTCTGCTGAGGCATCTGTGAGCGGTTCAGCCCCAGCGCCTGCAGCCACGCCCTGGCACGCTCCGGCGGCAGCGGCAGCGGCCGGTTCCGGCCGGGGATCGCACCCGCGCTCAGCCGTGGATCAGGGGGCGCCCAGAAGATGTCGAAGGCTGCTTCGAAGAGCGCGAGCTCGTCCCGGCGGCTCACGAAGCAGGCGCGCAGGGTATCCCTGAAGGCAGCGCTGTCCCGGATGTCGATCTGACCCAGGGCCCGCGTGGCGGTGGTGAGGCGCCCGGGGCCGGCATCCAGCCCCGCGTCGTGGAGAAGCCGGGCAAATGCCGCCAGTCTGGGCAGCAGGTCGGGGGCGACGGCCACGGGTCAGGGGTCGACCAGGGACTGCGCCAGCTCGGCCGCGGGCTGCATCTACGCTCCGGCGGCGGCTTTGGCCACCAGCTCGGGCACGGCCTCTCGGGCCCGCTCCAGGTCCTCCTGGTACTTGAGGGCCGCACCGAGCGTGGCGTCGACCAGGGAGGCGTCGAGGCGGGTCGCGCCCAGCGCCGCGAGCGAGCGAGCCCAGTCCAGTGTCTCGGCCACGCCGGGCACCTTGTAGAGGTCCATATCCCGCAAGCCGTGGACCAGAAGGGTCACCTCACGAGCCAGCTGGTCCGCGGCCTCGGGGGCTCGCGCCCGGACGATGGCGATCTCCTTATCGACGCCGGGGTAGTCGATCCAGTGGTAGAGGCAGCGCCGCTTGAGCGCGTCGTGCACCTCACGGGTCCGGTTCGAGGTGACCACCACGAAGGGCGGGCGCTGAGCCGAGATCGTGCCCAGCTCGGGAATGGAGATCTGGAAGTCGCTCAGCAGCTCGAGCAGGAAGGCCTCGAACTCCTCGTCCGAGCGGTCGATCTCGTCGATGAGCAGGACGGGCGGGACCTCGTCCTGGTTGTCGATGGCGTCGAGCAGCGGGCGGCGGAGGAGGAACTCCTTGCTGAAGATCTCCTTTTCGGCCGCGGCCCGGTCGCTCGCCTCGTTCAAGAGGCGGATGTGGAGCAGCTGCCGCGGGTAGTTCCACTCGTACACGGCATGCGCGATGTCGATGCCTTCGTAGCACTGGAGCCGGATCAACCGCGCTCCCAGCACCGCCGCCATGACCTTCGCCGCCTCGGTCTTTCCGACTCCGGCCTCGCCCTCTATGAAGAGCGGCTTGCCCAGCTTGAGAGCCAGGAAGATGGCGGTCGCCAGGGGCCGATCGCCGATGTACCGCCGATCCTCGAGGCGCTCCAGCACCTCCTCGATACTCTCCGGGACGTAACCAGGCATCTGCTCTAAGCGTACCGACCCAGGTAACAGCGAGGAGGTAGGGCCCCGTGGGGGAACGGAGGCTCTCCCACGGGGCCTCGATTCAGCTGGACGCCTCGATGGCTCGCCTGGTCAGCACTCGCGCGAGATGCCTCTTGTAGTCCGGCGTGGCGCGGATGTCTCCGCTCGGAGTGAGGCCTTCGGAGGCCTGCTCGGCCGCCTGCTCCGGTGATGCGCCCTCGCTCAGCGCCTTTTCGACGGCGTTGCAGCGGACCGGCGTGGGACCCACGTTGGTCAGGCCCACCCGCCAGCCGCCGTTCAGCTGCTGGGCGGCCGCGGCGACGATCGCCCAGTCGAATAGGCGGCGACGGAACTTGACGTACTTGTGGGGCCCGTTGGCGACCGGGAAAACCACCTCGCAGACGATTTCGTCCGGCTCCAGGGGAGTCGTGAAGAGATCCTGGAAGAAGTCCTTGGCCGCAAAGCGCCGCTTGTTGGTGACGATCTCGGCGTCAAGGATCAGGGCCAGCGTGGGATAGTCGCCGGCGGAGTCCGCGTGCGCCATCACGCCCCCGATGGTCCCCAGGTTCCGGACCTGGTTGTCGCCCACTTCCTCGGCTACCTCGGCCAGGATGGGCAGGTTCTTGCGCACCTTGTCGCTGGTGTGGATGTCCACGTGCCGGACGAGCGCACCCACTCGCAGGTGACCGTCCTCCGCGACTATGTAGTTCAGCTCACCTACCGGGTTGATGTCCACGAGCGCGGACGGCTGGGCCAGGCGGAGACGCATGAGAGGGATCAGGCTGTGACCGCCGGCGAGGACCTTGCCGTCCTCTCCGAATCGATTCAACAGCTCAGCCGCCTCCTGCACCGAGCCGGCGCGCGCGTACTCGAAAGCGGCGGGGATCATCGACTGCCCTCCTGGTTGTTGCCCTGCTGGGGACCGGCCTGGCCGGGTGGCGGTGTGCCGCCTCCTGTTCCCTCCTGCGTACCGCCCTCTCCCAGACCTCCCGGGACAGGTGTCGTCGCGGTCCCGCCAGCCTGCGGCTGGGCCTGCTCGGAACCGCCTCCGCCGAGGTCGGCCGTGGCGCCCTGAGCCGAGTAGGCGCGTTCCTCGTGCATCTGCTTCCAGAGCCGGTCGGGGCTGGCCGGCATGTCGATGTGTTTGATGCCGAGCGGGCTGAGGGCGTCGGTGATGGCGTTTATCACGGCGGCGCTGGCGGCGATCGTGCCCGCCTCGCCGATCCCCTTCACCCCAAGCTCGTTGCTCGGAGAAGGGGTGACCGTGCTGTCCAGCGAGAGCGGCGGCATCTCATTGGCGGTCGGCATCGCGTAGTCGAGCAGCGTGCCGGTCTTGAGAGTCCCGTCGTCGTCGTAGACGACCTCCTCGAAGAGGGCCTGGGCGATGCCCTGGGCGATGCCGCCGTGGAGCTGGCCCTCGACGATCATCGGGTTGATGACGTTGCCGCAGTCGTCCACGGCCACGTACTTGAGCATGTCGACGCTGCCGGTCTCGGGATCCACCTCGACAACGCAGACGTGAGCGCCGAAAGGCCAGACGAAGTTCGGCGGATCGAAGTAGGCGACGGCCTCCAGGCCCAGCTCGTGGCCCTCGGGGAGGTTCGCGCCGTAGGAGGCGAAGGCGATCTCCGCCATCGCCTTGCGGTTCTCGGGGCTGCCCTTCACGTAGAAGTGGCCCTGGTCGAAGACGACGTCCTCCTCAGCGGCCTCGAAGAGGTGGGCGGCGAGCTTCTTCGCCTTGTCGCGAACCCTCTGGGAGGCTTTCAGGACCGCCAGCCCGCCGACCGCCAGCGAGCGGCTGCCGTAAGTGCCGTAGCCGAAGGCGGGACCTTCCGCAGTGTCGCCGTGGTGGAGGTCCACCATGTCGTAGGGCACGCCCAGCGTGTCCGCGACGATCTGCGGGAAGGTCGTGTCGTGGCCCTGTCCATGCGAGTGCGTCCCCACATAGACATTGACCGAGCCGGTAGGAAAGACCCGAACGTGGGCCGACTCCGTAAGCGCCAGGCCGCCGGTTGCGGGCGCGGTGGCTGCGCTGGGGCCGAAGCCGCAGATCTCGATCCAGGTGGAGATGCCAATGCCGAGGTAGCGGCCCCTGGCTCGGGCCGCCTCCTGTTCGCGGCGAACGTCCGCGTAGCCGGCCATCTCCAGAGCCCTGGCCAGCGTGCCCGGGTAGTTGCCCGAGTCGTAAATCAGCCCGAAGGGGTTGGTGAACGGGAACTGGTCGGGCTGGATGAAATTCTTGTTGCGCACCTCGGCGGGATCGGCACCGATCTCCTGCGTGAAGAGGTCCACCATCCGCTCGACAAGATGCGTCGCCTCCGGCCGGCCGGCGCCCCGATAGGGGTCGGTGGGGACTTTGTTGGTCAGGACGCCCACGGTCCGTGAGGCCACCTGCTTCCAGTTGTATGGGCCGGGGAGAAGACAAGCGCAGGCCTGGAATGCGCTGAAGGTGCCGACGTAGGCACCGCAGTCGAGGTACTGCGTGAGCTTGAGGCCGAGCATGGTGCCGTCCCGGTTGCCCGCCAGCTCGACGTCGAAGATCTGGCCCCGACCGTGAGTTGCGTTCTGCAGGTTCTCGGTACGCGTCTCCGACCACTTGATTGGCCGGCCGAGCAATTTTGACGCGCCCGGGACCAGGTAGTCCTCGGGATAGGGGCTGATCTTGCTGCCGAAGCCGCCGCCCACGTCCGGCGAGATGACGCGGAACCGGCTCTCCGGGATGCTCATCGCACCGCCGACGAAGAGGCGGATGAAGTGGGGATTCTGGCTCGACATCCACATCGTCATCGTCCGGTCGGTTGCGTGCCACTCGGCCAGCACCCCGCGTCCCTCCATCGGAGTCGGCGCCAGCCGCTGCTGGAGGATCCTCTGCTTGACGACGACCTCTGCCTCTGCGAAGGCGGCTTCGGCATCCGCGTTGTAGGTGAGGTCCCAGGCCACGTTGCCTTCGGCGGCGCCCTCGTGCGCAGCCGGGCTGCCCGGCTCCATGGCCTTTTCCATGTCCATCACGGCGGGCAGCGGCTCCCACTCGACATCGACGAGGGCCGCCGCATCCGCGGCCTGGTATCGCGTCTCGGCGATCACCACGGCGACGGGCTCTCCCTGGTAGCAGGCCTCCGACTTGGCAATCGGGTAGCGGTCGGGCGCCTGCTTCTTCTCCGCCACGAAGGCAGGCGCCACGGGCATCGCTCCGGCCACCACCGCCTCGAAATCGGCGGCGGTGTAAACGGCCACCACGCCCGGCGCTGCCTTCGCCGCCGCGGCGTCGATGGACGTGATCCGGGCGTGGGCGAACGGGCTGCGCACGACGGCCATGAACGCCGTCTGAGGGCGGATGAAATCGTCGGCGTAGCGTCCGCGGCCGCTCACCAGCCGTGGGTCTTCGCGTCGGTGAATTCTGGCTCCGATCATCGTGGTCAAGGCCATGGCTCTATTCCCCCGTCGCGGCGGGCTGCGGCCGGGCTTGGTCGCGGCCCATTGTCTGGGCGGCGGACTGGACCGCCTTCACGATGTTCACGTAGCCGGTGCAGCGGCAGAGGTTGCCCTCCAGGCCTTTGCGGATCTCCTCGTCGCTTGGATCGGGGTTGCGGTCGAGCAGATAGGCGGCCGCCATGATGAAGCCCGGCGTGCAGTAGCCGCACTGCAGCCCGTGCTCGTCCCAGAAGGCCTGCTGGATCGGGTGCAGCGTCCCGTCGGAGGCCGCCATGCCCTCGATGGTCTTCACGTCGTGGCCATCGCCCTGCACGGCGAAGAGGGTGCAGGACTTGACAGCCTTGCCATCGAGAAGGATGGTGCAGGCGCCGCACTGGCTGGTGTCGCAACCGATGTGCGTGCCGGTAAGGCCGGCCACATCTCTCAGGTAGTGCACCAGCAAGAGCCGCGCTTCGACCTCGTCCTCCCGCCCCTTGCCGTTTATCGTCAGCGAGACTTTGTGCTTCATTCAGTCCCTCCAGGTTTCAAAGCACAGCCGAGCGGCCAGTTTGGGACCGGACCCCGGCCCCGGGACCGGGACGGAACGTCGACGATTCGATTTTCTCTTCGCTGGATACGCCACGATGTGCTCCCGTTCGAAAGCTCCGTCAGTATATTCACAGGAAGGAAGGATGCAGATAGAGAACGAGTTCGAAGTCGCGGCGCCCCCTGACCGAGTTTTCAGCTTTCTGCTCGACGTCAACCGGGTCGTGGGCTGTATGCCCGGGGCCGAGCTTTCAGAAGTGGTCGACCCTGACAACTTCAAGGGGCGGGTTAAGATCAAGGTGGGGCCCATCACCGTGGCCTACAACGGCACCGCCCGCATCGCGGAGCGGGACGAGACGGCGCGACGGGCCGTGCTGCAGGCGGACGGTCGCGAGACGACCGGGCCGGGCTCGGCCAGGGCCAGCGCCGTGATGACCGTAGTGCCGGCCGGGTCCGGATCCATGGTCAAGCTGGCTACCGACTTCAACGTCGCCGGCCGGATAGCCAACTTCGGCCGCGGCGTGATGGAGGACGTCTCCAGGCGCCTGATCGGCCAGATGGCGCAGTGCATCAAGAGCAACCTGGAGTCGGAGGGCGCGGACTCCGCGG
>CATPBP010000011.1 GCA_955652675.1 Candidatus Dormiibacterota bacterium | reverse complement strand
CGCACGGGGAGATCCGGGTCAATGGCCTTCTGCTGGGGGACGTAGCCGATTCGCCGGTTCCCGCGCCGCGGCGGCAGCCCCAGCACTTCGACGACTCCGCCGGCCGGCAGCAGCCCGAGCAGGCCCTTGAGCAGGGAGGTCTTGCCGGCGCCGTTGGGCCCGATCACGGCCAGGAACTCGCTCTCGGGAACCGACAGCGTCAGGTCCTGCCAGATCGGCCGGCCGGCGAGCCGCAGCGTCGAGCTCTCGATCCGGATGGCGTCGGAAGCGATCACTGGCCTCCCAGCGCTTTCTCGAGATCCATGAGGGTCGCCGTCTGCCACTCCTGAAAGCTCCTTCCGGGCGGCGCGGTCTCCGAGACGCCGACCACGGGCACGCCGCTTCTCATCGCCAGGTCCTTCATGTTGGTGGTGACCTTGGTCACGGTCTGGCTGTTGTACAGCAGCACCTTCACCTGGTGCTTGCTGAGGAGATCCTGTTCCGCGGCCACCGCCTGGGATGGCGGATCGTTGCCCTCCTCGACGGCCTTGGTGAACTCGGGAGGTGACTTCACGGTCAGCCCGATGGCGGTCGCCATGTAGCCGAAGACAGGCTCGGTGAAGGCGATCGGCGATCCTGCGTAGCGCTGCTTGAGCGAGGCGACCTCGTCTCGTATCGGGTTCAGTGAGGCGTCGAAGGTGGCCAGGTTGGCGGAGTATCGGGCGGCGTTGGCGGAGTCGATCTGGGCGAGCGCATCGGCGGCGGCCCTGGCCACTCTGGGCATGACCGTCGGGTCATACCAGACGTGGACGTTGTCGCCGTCCGTGGCCCCGATCAACTGCTGCACGTTGATCACCACCCGGTCCCGCTTCGGTGACGCTTTGAGCAGCTTGTCCATGAAGCTGTCGTAGCCGAGGCCGTTCTCGATCACGAGCCTGGAGTCGGCTACGGCCCTGGCGTTGCTCGAGTTGCTCTCGTAGGCGTGAGGGTCGGCGGTGGGATCGTTGAGGAAGGAGTAGATCTTGAGTTTCGAGCCGCCGAGCTGGTGGAGCACGTCGGCGTAGAAGTTCTCCGTCCCCGTCACCGTGATGGCCGTGGAGTCGAAGGCGTAGACCGGTTGGGCCGTCTGAGTCGAAGGGCCGCCGGTCGTCGTGGCGCCACCACAAGCCGTCAAGGCCAGCATCAGCGCCGAGAGGGTCAATGCGAGTCCTGGCGAAAGGTGGTTGCGCAACTTCATGGGGCGATGCTAGCAGGATGTCCTGCCGGCGCTGCACTTCAAGCGCAAGTGACTGGCCCTCTGTGGCGGCCTCTCCTATAGGCGGGTGATCACGGAGTGCCAGGCCAGCGCGGCCAGGGGCCCGACGTTGATCTCCAGCTCAGCCGGCTCGATCGAGTCGACGCGCCACCCGTCCGAGAAGCTCGACCGAATCTCCTGCTGGGTAACTCGGCGAGGACCCACGCCGCCGGGCATACGGTCGCTGAAGCAGAGCATGCAGTAGCGACCGCCCGGCGGGATGGCGGCGCCCAGGCTCGTCACGAAGGCGGCTCGCTCAGCGTCATCGAAGACGTGGAAGAGTCCGCAATCGAGAACGGTGTCGAACTGCTCCCCGAGCGCCGGCAGCTGCAGAGCGTCCCAGACAAGGAAGCGCGCCTCGAGGCCGCGGTCCTCCGCCTTGCGCTTGGCGAGCTCGATGGCGGTCGGCGCCAGATCGATACCCGTCGCCTCGAGGCCGAGGGCGGCGGACATGAGGGCGTGCTCGCCCGTCCCGCAGCCGGCGTCCAACACACGTCCCTGGAGCAGGCCCCTTTTGCTCAGCCCCACAAAGGCTGGTTGCGGGCGGCCGATGTCCCACGGCGGGTGGCCGGCATAGAGCGCGTCGAACCCTCCCGCGCCTGACGGCCGGCGGCCCGATTGACCCGAATCTCCCGAAGAGGACGCTCCGGCGCGCATCGGCATCAAGTGTGATGTTTGTCGCCTCCCATTGGTCACCAGGCGTGTGCATGTGCGAACATTTGCTCGCCATGTCGCCCTACCGTGGCCGCCATGTACGCGCCAGGTGAAGGGTGAGGACCTCCCCGGCAGCCGAGGAGCCGAACCTCAACCGAGCTGACCCGGCGACCATCGTGGTCGACCTCAACTGTGCCTTCGCCTCCATCGAGCAGCAGCACGATCCGGGCCTCCGTGGGTGGCCGCTGGCGATCGCCGCCTATGCGACGGACGCAGCCACCGTCGTCTCCTCCTCCAAAGAGGCGCGAGACCTTGGCATCAAGACGGGGATGCGGGTCTTCGAGGCGAAAGCGATCTTTCCCCGGGTCGCGATCATGGAGCCCAACCCGCCTCGGTACCGGGCCGTGTCCGACCAGCTGATCGAGATCATGGAGCGCCACAGCCCAGACGTCCTCCGCATGTCGATCGACGAGGCGTCGATGAACCTGGCCGGGACCCCAGACCTCGCCAGGCTGGGACCGGAAGGCGTGGGCCGGGCGGTCAAGCGCGCGCTCCGCGAAGAGGTCGGCGACTGCGTCACCTGCTCGGTAGGTATCTCGACCTCGATCTGGATGGGGAAGCAGGCGTCCAACCTCGACAAGCGCGACGGCCTGGAGCGGATCGACCACACCAACCTGGTCTCGGTGTTCGGGCAGCTGCGGCTGACCGACCTATCCGGCATCGCCGAGGCGAGCGCCCGGCGCCTGCAGCGAGCAGGGATACACACGCCCCTGGAGTTCTTGCGCGCCGCCCAACCACAGCTTCGAGCCGCGGGCATGCATGGCGACGTGGCCGACGCCTGGCTCAAGCGGCTGAGAGGCTTCGAGGTCAGCACCTTCGAGGCGGCGGCTCGGAAGAGCTACAGCCATTCGCACGTGCTGGCTCGGGCAACGCGATCCCAGCGGGAGCTCGAGGAGCTGCTGATGCGGCTCTCAGAGATGGTAGGCAGGAGGCTGCGCGCGGCTCGCCGCCGGGGAAGCGTCGTCTCCGTGGGCGTCGTCTATCGACCCGACGTTGCACGCATGTCGAAGCAGATCAAGCTGCCAGCTCCGATCAGCACAGGAGAGGAGATCTACCGGACGGCCTTGAAGCTGCTGGCCGCCCGGGACCGCCGGCAAGATGTGGGAACTCTCGGCGTGGGGCTCTCCGGCCTCACCGAGGTCGGGAGCGGGCAGATGGATATGTTCTCTGACCCCTCCCGGCCACGGGAGGAGCGGTTGGAGTCGGCCATGGACGCCATACGGGACCGTTTCGGCGAGGACGCCGTCCAGCGCGCCCGTCTGCTCGGCCGCGCCCGGGTGGTCCGCGACCGAATCGCCTTCGGCAACACCGGCCACCCCGACGAATAGCCCTTAGGGCGGGGGAGCGCGCCCGACCAGTCGGTCCAGGCGAAAGCGTTGCCAGCGCGGGCCGCGGCCGGTGGCGAGGGCCGAGCCGATGAGGACCAGCACGAAACCGACTGCCATGCCCGCGGTGAAGGCCTCGCCGAGCACCGCCACGCCGAGTATGGCCGCCACAGCCGGGTTCACGTAGGTGATCACCGTCGCCCGCACCGGCCCCACTTCAGCGATCAGGGCGAAGAAGACCAGGAACGCGAGCGCGGTGCATACGATCGCAAGCACGGCCACCGATGCCAGCACGCCTGGCTTGGGGACGCGCGAGGGCCATTGGATCACCGCGAAGGGCGCATAGGCCACGGCGCATAAAGCCAGGGAAGAGGCGATCACCCCCACCGAGGGCAGCTCGCTCAGGTAGCGCGCGAGGATCGCAGGTCCCAGGGCGTAGCCGACAACCACGAGCGCTATCTCGACCAGCGCGACCGTGCTGGTCGCCCGCAGGTCGAAACCGACGATCGCCGCCACGCCAACGATCCCGAGCAGCAGGCCGCCCACGCCGGCCAAGCCCATCCGGTCGCGGTTGCCGAGGACCAGCGCGATCACGAAGGCGACCAGCGGCACCGCCGAGATCAAGAGCCCCGTGAGTGAGCTGGAGATCTTCTGCTCGGCGCTGGAAAGCAACAGCCAGGGAATGCCGATCTCGATGGCCGCGAAGGCGATCAGCGGCCGCCACTTCGCCAGAACCGGGCGCAGCTCGCCGCGCCTGATCGCTATCGGGACCAGGATGAGCGCGGCGATCCCGGCGCGCAGGAACACGAGGGTGGCGGGCGTCAGTTCGCTGACCGCGACCCGGATGAAGAGGTACGGGATCCCCCAGATGACACACATGGCCACGAACAGCAGCAGGCCCCTGCGTGTCATGCCGTCAGTACGTCGTGGCCGTGGCCGGCTCGCTGTCACCGCCAAGTCGTCGGCGGGCGGTCTCCCGCCGGCCCGTGGCAGGCACGTGCTCCGTCGCCTTGGCCAACCCGAAGCTGGGCATATTGCCGTAGACGGCTTCCGCTTGGCCGGCCCGGACCTGGTAGGTCTCGTGCCAGATGCCCACGCTGCCGCTTTTGCCCGTGGTGCGATTGAACTCACGCCAGGCCGGCAGGTGCTCGTGGTCACGGCTTCGCGCGTAGCGCTCGAGGTCCTCGAACGACCTCCAGTACTGGACCAGCATCGGCGCCCGGTTGGCCGGAGAGATGAAGAACTCGGCGCCGAGGAAGCCACTCTGGGGGTCTGCGGTCAGCTCCCGCAGCATCCGCGGCATTGCCGACGCGACACGCCACCATTCCCGCACCCTCCAGGGCTTGTTGATGCGGACACCGATCAAGAAAACGACCAGATCGCCCTCCATGGCGGCGGTGTAGCGCCCCTTGAACACCTTGCTCATCGCGTCTCCTCCTCGAACCGGTGGTGTTGGCCCCACCGGCGGAGCGGTGTAGGCCGTACCAGAAAACGGGGAGGCCGCCCCCTCTCAGCCTGGGGGGTGGCCCGCTGGTTCAGCCCGCCTCGACAACGGAGCATGGCTCCCATGGAGGTACCACGGTCCCACCCCACAGGAGGTTCGAGATGCAGTCTGTCAAGTCGCTGAGCACGGTCAATCGGATTTTCATCGGTGCCTCGATGCTGAGCGCTGCCGGGCTGACCGTGCTCAGCTTCGCGCTCACGCCATGGGAGGGCGACCTCACCGGTGGCGACTACTTCCGGTCGCTGGCGGAGTATCCCACCCAGGCGTCACTGGCGGCCACGGTGCCGCACACAGGCTACCTGCGATGGCCCCGGCGGCGATCGGCCTGTACGTCCTTCTTCAGGGCCGCGCGCGGCTGCCCGGCGCCCTAGGCGTGGTGCTGGCCGTGATCGGTTTCGGCAACCTCTCCACGTTGACCAAGCGCATACCGTCGACGCCCACCTCGCCGCCAACTCGTGGATGATTGTCGGCATCGGCATCCCGGGCTTTGCCGGTCCCTTCCTCGGCCAGGTCCTGCTCGCCGTGGCCGCCTGGCGCGGCCGACTACCTGAATCGAGCTCGAGGACGGCGCGGCGCAGGCCTGATCAAAGCCCGGCCTCGAGTCCCGAACGCTGACGGCGCCTAACGCCCCGGCCTGGGCTCGATCACGTTCGACACCAGCACGTTGTTCTCGGTCAGGACCGACAGCCAGTAATTCATGCGCTCCGCGTTCTTGAGGTCTTGCCAGTGCCGAAACAAAGGTGCGGCGTCGCCAATTGGCAGACGGCCCTCTGACTGGTGAATCTCCAGGGTCAGCGATGCCCGCTCCCCGCCGAGGGCGTCGATCGCGGCGGACACCATCGCCGCAAGCCCTCCGGGACCGTACATCGGGTCCAGCGAGCGCCGGCCCCGGTGCTCGAAAGGCACGGCAATCTGCGTCAGGAAACTGAAATGGTCGGAGAGTCCGGGTATCACCGGATGCCCGTCGTGCAGGTGGAAGTGCACCCGCTTGCCGATCCGGCCAAGCGCGCGGGTCATCTCCAGCACGGCAGGCAGCGCGGAGTCGACCGCCGCCTGGACATCCGCCGCCAGGCTCGGCAGCCTCGGGTCCTCCGGGTGCAGAGCCGCAAGGTCCAGATCGGGATGACGATTCCTGAAGTGCATGCGGGCCTGCCTGATTCCGACGTGCCCCACGTCGACGCAGACGCTGACGCGCTCCATCTCCCCCATCCGCTGGGCTATGTCTACGAAAAGGTCTGGTTCGAGCCCCGCCGCGTACTCGAGGAATATGTAGGGCGCGGGAGATCGACCAGCGAGCTCCCGGAGGCCGGCCATCAGCTCAGGGACGCGGGTCGCCATGTCCCGCTGGTCGTGCACCACGAGACCGGAGACCCGTCCGCTGAACCGGGTCGCGAATTCCTCTACCAGGCTTCTGTCCCGCTCGTGAAGCAGGTTCACGCTGCGGTTCAGGTGCACCATGGGCAGGTTCGGGAGCGGCGAAACAAAGCCGAGCACATGCTGGAGCTGCTCCGGCGTGTCGGCGTACACCTCCGCGGCCAGGCCGGCCTGGGCAAATCGGAGGTTGCCAAGCCGAAGCAGGGCGTCGTCGCCCTCCAGGCGGCGCTGAAAGAGCGCATGTACAGCCGGGTGGACCGCCCGCTGGCGGCTCGGGGACGGCGCAGGGCTCACTTAGCTGTTTACGTCGTCAAAGCCTTCTCGGATGGCGAAGAGGTGAATGGACTGGTCCTTGGCCCGGCACCCCCTTCGCTGCGTCGCGACCTTGGCCTTGTCGGAGACGATCACCACCCGGTCAGACGACAGCCACGACACCCCCTCGACGTTACAGTAGAGCGCCCTCCCCCTGTCGTCCCTCGGAAACCGGTAAGTGCTCCCTTCCGAGGCCAACTCCCAGCTCGAAGGCTGGAGGGCGCCGAGCCAGAGCGCGGATGACTCTTGCGAGAGGACGGCGAGTCGATCTCCGGAGAGGGCTAGGCTGCTGTAGTCCTCGAATCGCAAGCTCTCGGGAAGCCGGATGGTGTGGACATGGTCCCAGTGGCGCTCACCCTCACAGAAGACGTTGATCCTGCCTTCACCCACTGTTCGCCCCGGCGCCCCGCCGCGGCACCGATTACCCTCACAGAGTCCGAGCAGGTAGGTCCGGCCCTCTCTATGGACGCAGGTCAGCCCCTCGATGCCCTTGTTGACCTCGTCGAGGGGGAAGTCCAGCCAGGCGCTCCTGACATGGCGAAAGCTCTGGTCGTACTCGTCCACCTGCGCCATGAAAATGTCCCGGTGCCGGCGCGCCTCGACCAGGGCGTAGTAGCGATCCCGACCCGGATCGTGGGCGATGTCCTCGTAGCCGACAGCGCCGGCAGGGCCCTGACCGACGATGCCGTTGCAGTCCGCGTACGGGTCCAGCCGGCCATGGACCGATGCGATCTCGGTAGAGCTGTCGAACACGACGTAGAAGAGCCCATCCTTGGCGATGACGCCGCTCGCCTCCAGCCTGTCGAGCAGCTCCCGGCCCAAAATCTCATGGAGCTTCGCCTCCCCCAGCAGCTCGAGCCTTGGTTCCTGCGATTTCAAGCTCGCGCCGGCAGAGGTTCCATCGCGCCGGAAAAGCTGGCGCCGCTGGACCCGGCTGGATCGGTCTTACGAAGTCCGGCCAGCTGCTTGCGCGCGCTGTCGTGGCGCATTCGGACGAAGTTGACGATCCCCTCGATGCCGGCGTCTCCACGTCGCAGGCTCTGCTGCCGGAATCCCGTCTGATAGACCTCCTCGTTGGTGAACTGGCGCCCCGTGAAGGGTGGATCGTATGGCGTGTGGGACTCCAGGTACGCCGCGTGGCGCACCCGTTCCCAGAGCCCGTCGCCGCCCTCCGACCCGACGGCCGCCGAGATGGCTTCGGGATTGAACTCGGTGTCGAGCAGGTGCTCGAGATGGTCCAGGTAGTAGCGCCGGAAGTCCCGGTTGCGAAGCAGGTTCTGGACCAGTGGAGTCGGGGACGTTCGGGCCGGGTATCCGACCTTCTTGCAATAGTTCGCCGTGCTGCTCGCCCAGTCGAGGAGGTCGGTGTACTGCCATTCGGTGTTGAAGTAGTCGATGCCCAGGCTGTTGTCGTAGTCCCACGGGATCAGCGTGAAGTAGGGCGACTGGACGAAGTCCTTGGCGCCTCCCTTGCGTCCCGAGTTGTAGAGGTAATAGTTGGCGGGTGTGGCGAAGTAGTTGTCCCAGCTGCCGAGAAGCAGATTGGCGCCAGCCCATCTCAGCAGGCACCTCGCGTTCATCATGCTCTCCACGGATTCCCGGAAAGCGTCGGATCGGAAGCGCTCGTCAGCGCCGGCTAGGCCGACCCCGCCGACAGTCCTGATCAGGGCGGCCAGGTCGTCGTAGGTGTTGTACGAGGGATCGTCTTCGTTGGTCTTGAGACGGTATGTCCTGTCTGAGCTGCCCAGCGTGAAGTACTGGACGCCGCGGTCGTCACCGTCAGCGCCCACCCGGCGCTCGAGGGTGGCGCAGCCGACGTCGCCGCAGTATGCCTTGTAGAGGTTGCCGCCGTCGTTCTTGCCGAAATGGTCCTTCAGAAACTTCCCGTCGACTTGCTCCACGAAGAAGAAGAGACCCATGTAGGCGGCGTTGATTCCAAGTTTGGCGTAGGTGTGCCGGGACGCCGGTATCCCGGCTCTCTCGAACAGACGCCAGGCCAGCGACTCGCGCATCTGCGAGGGATCGTTCACCATCGACTTGAGGTTGAGCCGGGACATGCCGGCGAGCCGGTCGTCGCCACCTTTCAGGCCGAAATTGACCTTCCACGACCGCTTCGGCGCGCGCAGCGTTCGATTGCCGCTGTTCATCAAGGAGAACGTCGAGGTCGCGAGGAGAACGCCCTCCGCATCCGGCGACGCGATGTGTCGCTCGTCGCCGGGTTCGGTCCGCCAAAGGGCGAGGCGAGCGTCTCCGGAAGATCTCACCGCCTGCTCCGGCTTCATGTCTTGCTGCGGCCAACCGGTCACATGGACCATGTACATGGCCTGCTCGAAGATCTCGTCCTTCCCGCGCGAGGCCGCCAGGTAATCCTGTATCGCCTGCCCGGCGGAGGTCAGCGCGGCGCCATTGTCGAGCACGGTCAGCTCCGGCTGCCCCGGCGCCTGGCTTCGCCCGTCGAGCAGGAGATCGAAGAGGGCTGAGAACTCGGCCCTGGTTCGAAGCGAGGCGTCACCGCTGCCCTCCGCCTGGTTGGCCTGCTGCGCAAGATCCCGGCTGCGTCCGGGCGGGATCACTGTCACAACCACGACCCTGCTTTTGAATGTGTCCCAGAACTGGCCCCTGTCGAGGCTCTTCTTCATGATGCCCTTCCCCCAAAATCCCAGAGAGCGCCTGCCATGCCGATGCCGCCGCGACAGTGAGCTTAGAACAATCAGCGGTCGACGAGCCAGAGGCAACCCAGCGGCGGCATGTGAATGCGCCCGTCGCGCACATCGAGTCTCCCGTCGCTGCTCAGAGCCAGTTGTGGATCAGACAGCCTCGCCTCAGCCAGGATTCGAGCATCACACGATTCGGGACCGTCTCCGAAGTTCGCCAGACCCAGGAACTGGCCGGCACGGGGATGAGCGCGGACGTAGGCGAAGATCCGGCCGTTGTCGGTCCACAGAGGCGTCACCGAGCCGGCGGCCTGCAGGGCCGGGACGCGCTGCCTGGCTTCGACCAGACGGCAGAATTCCGAAAAGACCCTACCCTCGACGCTGTTGAGGTCAGACCTGCGTGCCGCAGCATCCCAGTCCATGAACGGCCGGTGCATCCACCTGTTGTCGTCAGCGAGAGCGGGGTCTTTCTCGTACGAGTGCTCGTTGCGAAGCGCCACCTCGTCGCCCATGTAGATGAGCGGAACCCCGCCGTAGGAGAACACCACGCTGTACAGAAGGACCAGACGGCGGATCGCCTGGTCGATGAGCAGAGCATCACCCACCTCGAGGGCCTGCTCCAACCCGCAGAGGGAGGCCGCCGTCCCCGAGATCCTGGCGTCGCCGGTGGCGAAGTTCTCCTGGAAGAGCGCACCCCTCGCGAAGGAGCCGGGGAACCTCCCCGCGTAAAAGTCGTTCAGGAACCGCCGATGGCGAAACCCATTGAAGCCGGCTGCGGCCGCGTCGAGGTCGGACACCGCCCAGCCGATGTCGTCGTGACAGCGCACGTACGTGACCCAGCTCGTCTGCTGTGGTGGAGATGGCATCGCCATCAGCGCATGCGTCATCAGCGCCGCATCGCGTGCGGCAAGGCCGCTCCAGAGCTGCACCATGAGCTGGTTGTGGTACGCCAGATCGCACTCGGTTCGCTCGCGTTCACCCTTTCCGAGGTACTGGACGAGTTGGTGGTGCGGCACGATGGCCTCCGCCTTGAAGGCCACCGCGGGGGCCACCACGCGCACCAGGGCGCGAAAGGCCTGGAGGAGCAGGTGCGCCTCCGGCTGGTTCTGACAATCCGTTCCCAGCCGTTTCCAGATGAAGGGCACCGCGTCGAGACGCATGACCTCGATGCCTCTGTTCGCAAGGAACAGCATCGTCTCGAGCATCGCCAGGAACACGTTGGGATTCCCGTAGTTGAGGTCCCACTGGTAGTCGTTGAACGTGGTCCACACCCAGGCCTGAAGGTCGGGTACCCAGCTGAAGCTGCCCGGAGCGAAGCTGGGAAAGACGTCCAGCAGCGTGCGCTCATAGGCATCGGGAAGGGACCGATCGGGGAAGGTGAAGTAGAAGCTCTGGTACTCGACCTCTCCCGCCAGCGCCTTTCGCGCCCAGATGTGCTCCGCAGCCGTGTGGTTGACGACAAGGTCGATGCAGAGACTGATCCCGCGCGCCCTCAGTTCGCCGGCAAGGTGCTCGAGGTCGTCCATGGAACCGAGGCGTGAGTCGACAGCGCGAAAATCCACGACGGCATAGCCACCGTCGTTGGGCGCAGGCCGGGGCTGGAGCAGGGGCATAAGGTGCAGGTAGGTGACCTTGAGCTCGTTCAGATAGTCGAGATGGCGCTCCAATCCCGCAAGCGTGTGCGAGAACTTGTCCACGTAGCAGACGTAGCCGACCATGCGCTCCCGCTGGAACCAGTCGGGGACGATCTCCCGGCGATGGTCCAGCACCCGCAGGTCTTCCTGCCGAGCGCTCGCTGCGTCCAGCATCGTGCGAAGCAGCCGTGCTGAGAGCTCTTCGAGATCGTGCCCATTCCCATAGAGGCGGCTGAGCGCGTCGTATGCATCGGGGAGGTGCTCCTCAGCCCGGGCCAGGAACGCCTCTGCGTCCCGAGTCTGGAGTATCGCCTGGACTTCTGCGCGAAGACCTCCCGCCAGACGGCCAAATCCCGATTGGACCGTATCCCCTCCCCGGTCGACGACCTTACGTAGCGCTCGGGGCCTCCCGCCCCTCCGATGGAAGCGCTTTCAGTCGATCTTCGGCTATTGAAGATCAATGCCCGCCGCCTGTCAAGGATCAGGCGATCAGGCCGACCTTCAGGTCCTCTTGCGCCAGAGCTTCACGCTCGCGGGGCCCACGCCAGTCGGCCCGGCTGCCCGACGGTCCCTTGGTCACCTCCAGGACGGACTCGATGCGGTCAGCCACCTCCTTGACATGGCTGACCACCGCCACCAGGCGGCCCTGTCCGGCCCGGCGCTCGAGGGCGCCGAGTGCCTCGTCGAGCGCATTGGGATCGAGGGCGCCGAAGCCCTCGTCCAGGAAGAGCGCGTCGATCTGCCGGCCGGACCGGCTCGCCATCTCCACCAGAGCCAGCGCCAGCGCGAGACTGGCGAGAAAGGTCTCGCCGCCGGACAGGGTTCGGGTGGGCCGGGGCTGGCCCGAGAGCCGGTCGACGATCTCGAAGTCGTCGGAGAACCCGTAGCGCTGGGCGGTGACGGAGCCGAGAATCTCCGAGGCGACAGCCAGCAGGTTGCGCTGGCGGCGTTCGATCACGTGACGCACGAACTGGCCGTCGGCCAGCAGCCGCACCAGCTCTTGAGCTGACTCCGAAAGCTCCGTCCCGAACTGGACGCGCCGGTCGAGATCGGCCGCCAGGGGTACCTGTTTGAGGGCGTTGTCCCGGGCGCCGCTGAGCTGGCCGATCAAACGCTGGGCCGAGGTCAGCTCGGTCGCAACGCCGGCGGCCTCGGCGAAGCCCGCCTCCTGGAGTCGCTGGCCGAGCTTCGCCGCTTCCGAGGCCACCTCGCGCTCGACAGCCCGCGCGCGCTCGTCGAGCTGGCGCGCGACGTTCTCGGCGCACGCCTCCACATCGGTGGCCCAGGCGGCGAACTGCCCGAGCCCTGCGCCCTCCGGCGCCTCGCGGAAGGCCGGCGCCTTCAGCACCTCGAGGCAATCGTTGACGCGCGGCAGGAGCCGGGCGAGAAGTTCCGCTGCTTTCCGCTGTGGCTCCTCGACCAGGTTGGAGCGCCGCTCTCTGGTGCTCGTCAGCGCCGTCCTCGCGGCAGCGACCTTCCGCAGCAGGTCCTCACGTTCCTCGTTGGCCCTGCGAGCCATGGTCAGCCGCCGATTCACCTCCTCGGTGGGCGTCTCGATCGCGGCAGCCTCAAGAGCCGCCGGCCGGGCGAAGCTGGGGAGGCCGGCAGCTTCGCGCTCGCACGCAGCGAATGCCGCCGCCAGCGCGGCCCTCCTGCCGGCGAGCCTGGTCTGGCCCTGCGCCAGGGCGTCCATCCTCGGTATCAGAGCTGAGTCCGCCCGCGCCCAGGCGGTCCTGGCCTCCTCGGCCGCCGAGCGCCTGGTCCTGGCGTCGGCTGCCAGCGCCCGGCCTTCGGCCTCGACCGGCTCGAGCATCTGGTCGTCAGGCCTGGACGGGTCGAAGCCCGGCATCAGCTCGAGCAGCGCACCCAGGCGCTGGCTCGCCTCCGCTTCCCGAGTTAAGCGCCGCGACTGAAGGCTCTCCATGCCGGCGGCGGCAGCGCCGGCGGCAGCCTGCGCTCTCGTGCCGGCCTCGCGCTGACGCGCGAGCTCGGTCTCGGCAGAGTCGGCAGTATCACGCGTGGGCCCGAGCTCACCGGGGTCGGGCGGCGTGAAGCCCTTTTGCACCAGCTCGCCGCAAACCGGGCAGAGGTCACCCGACTCAAGGCCCTCGGCGGCGTGGGCCGCGGCGTGCATTCGCTCCAGCTGACGGAGCGCTGTCCGCGCGCGGTCGAGGCTGGCCTCGGCGCTCTTGACCGACTCTGCCGCCAGATCCGCCGCCTTCTGGAGCGCCGGCAGCTTGGCCCGCTCCTTCGCCTCCTCCGCCCGCGCTTCCTCGGCGTGCTTCTCCGCACTCCGAACTGCGCCGAGGCGGTCTCTGACCTTGAGGCGCCGTTCCAGGTGAGCGGCGACGGCCGCTTCCGCCTGGCCGGCCAGCTCGCCGGCTGCCTGCCAGGCCTCGTCGAGCGCGGCGATAGCGGCCGACTCCTTTTCAAGGGCCTCCGACTCCTGAATGAGCGTCGTCTCCTCGACGGCCGCCGCCGCCGTCTCGGCGGCGATCCTTATCAATTCCGCCTTCAGGCCTCGGAGGCTGGCCGCCAGCTCGGAGAGCCGCTCGAATCCCTCACCTGCCTGGCCCGCCTCGACGAGGGCCGCGGCCAGCCGCTGCTCCTCCTGCTCGAACTTGCTCAGGCTGGACTTGGCGCCGGCGATCTCCCCGTCGAGCCCGGCGGCGACCTGCACCAGCCCGCTGAGGGACCGGGCCGCGCCGCCGCCGAGCGATGCCAGCCGCTGGACCGGGTCCCGCAGCCGCTTGACTTCGGCCCTCGACTCGCGCTCGGCCTCTTCGCGCCTCCTCACCTGCTCCTGGAGCGCGAGCAGGTCTTTTTCCCGTTCGGTCGCTCCGGCAAGTTCGGCATCCCTGAGCGCGGCCTCCGCGGCGGGATCCTCCAGCAGCCCGCTGCGACGTCCTATCAGGCGCGTCAGAGTGGGGTTGACGCGGTTCCGCAGCTCCTCGGCACGGGTACGCACGTCTCGCAGCTCGGCCAGCCTGAAGATGCCCTCGAGGATCGCGATGCGCTCGTTCGGACGGGCCAGCAGAAGAGTCTGAAAGCGGCCCTGGGGGAGGATCACCGCGGCCATGAACGCGCGATGGCTCATGCCGACCAGTCGCTGCACCTCCCGGTTGACCGCGTCCTCGCCGTCAAGGTCGGGCAGCCCCGGCTCGCTGAGGCAGCTCAGCCTGTGGACGGACGGCGGGTAGTTCGTTCGGGAGCAGGCCCGGTGGATCTGCCAGACATTGCCCCCGGCCTCGAAGTCAAGGACCACGCTCATGGTCTGGAGGCCGTCCGCTATCAGCAACTTGGGTTCGCCGGCGTTCCAGGTGGTCGCGTTGTAGAGGGCGTAGGTGATGCCCTCCAGGATCGAGCTCTTGCCTGCGCCGGTGGGGCCGACGAAGGCGACAAGCGACTTGCCGGTGAAGTCGATGGAAACCTCGGAGCGGTAGCTCCGGAGGCCGCGCAGCGAGATCCGCACAGGCCTCACCGAGCGGACTCGACCAGCGGCGCCTCCAGGGACTCGACCTCCGGGAAGCTGACCTCCTCCGCCTGCTCCACCGCGGAGAGCAGCCTGACGAAGGTGTCGACCACGCGGTCGGCCGAGCCGGCCCGGGTTCCCCGGCCGCGCACGTACTCGGTGAAGAGTTCACCAAGGCTGGGCTCGCGGTCGGTCGAGACGTGGTCCGCCGTCAGCACCCTGACCCGCGTGGCGGCGCAGTCCTCGCGGACGTCGAGAACCGCGCCGGGCATCATCGCCGCCAGGCGCTCGCTCAGGTCGGGCGTGGGCACCTCGGTCCGGACGACCACCTGACAGATGGAGCGCCCGACCGCCGGCGCGAGAGCCTCGATCTCGGGCAGGGTGCCGTGGATGCGCTTGAGTGGGCGGCCGGCGGCGAGGCGCCGGATGGAGACCTCGGGCGGCCGCCCGGGAGCGGCGTCGACGATCACGACGCCCTTCTCCTCGCCTACCTCCCCGAAGTCGAGCTGGACTGCGCTTCCGGCAAAGCGCCCTGCGACCGGGCCACGGAGAGCCTGGGGACGGTGGATGTGCCCGTAGGCGGCGTAGCTGACGGGAGGGATCCGCTCGTAGTGGGTCGCGTAGGTGTCGGTCACGTGGAGCGGCCGGTCGTTCTGGGAGAAGCTGGCGCCGGTCACGTGCAGGTGGGCCGCCAGCAGCAGCACGTGGCGCGTCTGGTCGTAGCCCTCGAGAAGCCCGCGGCCCAGCGCTGACTGGATCAGGTCGACGCGGTCGGCGTACGACGTCATCCAGGTCGACGGATCCTCCATCTGCTCGATCATCCGGTTGGCGTGGATGAAGGGGATGGGCGCCAGCCGCACCACCTCGTCCCCGCGTCCGGGGAACTCGAGAACTCCACCCATCGAGGGGGGCAGCGCCTTTGCCACGAATCGGAGGCGGGAGGCCGGGCCCAGCAGCTTTTGAAGCAGGTCGAAGAGGGCCTGGGAATCGTGGTTTCCGGCCAGGACCACCGTCGGCGCCAACTCGGCGAGCTCGCGCAGCTTGTCGGTGGCCCAGCGGAGGTCGGCCCAGGCCGGCCGAAAGCTGTCGAAGACGTCGCCCGCGTGGACGATCAGATCCGGCCTCTCGTCGCGCGCGATCTGGATCACCTCTTCGATCGAGGCGTGTATGTCTTCGTCGCGGGCGATCCCCATGGTGACGCGCCCGATGTGCCAGTCGGCTGTGTGCAGGAGTCTCACCCGAGCCTCGCGAAGGCCTCCGCCGAGGCTGCCTTCCGCTCCTCCTCGGTCCCGCTTCGACCCTCGGAGACGTTCGTCGCGAAGGCGGGGAACGGGAAGCGGACCGGGATCGGGGCAGGGATGAGCGGCTGGTCGAGCACCATGGTTCCGGGCAGGAAGCGGCTGGCTCGCTCGCGGAGCTCGGAGGACAGAAACCTGTACTCGCCGGCCTCCCCCGCGTCGAGACGGCCCACGACCTTCAGGGCGGCGTTGCGGATGATCGCCGGCTCGACCTCGCTTGCCGACTGCTGGGCGCCGATCAGCAGGACCCCCAGGCTCCGGCCGCGGGAGGCGATGTCGATCAGTATCTCCTTGATCGGGCTGGTGCCTTCTTTGGGGGCGTACTTGTTCAGCTCGTCGAGCACCACGAACCGGAGCGGCTCCCGCCCCTGCCCCTGCTTCTCCTCGAAGATCTGGCTGAGCAGCGCCCCGACGACGAAGCGCTGGGCGTCCTCGTGCAGGGCGTGGATGTCGACCACCGTCACGGGCTCCTCCAGCGCCACCGGCTCGGCCTGGGCGGCGATGACGTGGCCCATGCGCGGCGTCTGGGCGGCCAGGCGGCGGATGAAGGCCAGCGCGGTGGCGGGGGCGACGTTCCCGGTCCAGGTGGAGTCCCCCGCCGCTCCCTCTTCGGGCACGAGAACGTCGGTCAGAAAGTCGAGGAGGTCCGAGAAGTCTCGGAACGGCCTGCCTTGCCCCGCCGGCCGGGGCGGGCGGCGCTCCTGGATGACGCGCGCCATGTTGAAGCTGGTGCCCGCCGGCGGGGGCGCCAGCACTACTGCGCCAGGCTCGTTTTCCAGCGGGTAGGCCCAGCGGGCGAGCTGGAGGCGAACCCGCTGCTCGACGAAGGAGATCTGGTTCCGCTGGTCGCTCGCGTCCGAGAAGCAGAAGCGCAGCAGGCCCTGGCGGATGAACTCCAATGGCGACCAGCCGAACGCCCTCACCTCGGCCGCCGGCCGGCTCTTGACGTCGGTCGAGATCGAGCCCGGCCTGCTGGATTGGGAGCGGGGGGAGTAAAGGCGGACCCTCTCGAAACGGCCCGGCGAGTCCACGCCAAGCTGCGCCCACTGCGCCGCGGCCTCCGGCTTCGCGCGGAACTTTCCGTTCGGGCGGTCGATGTGGAGGAGATCCTCGCCCTTGACGTTGAAGACCAGGGCGCGGGTCTGTGGGCCGTGCGCGCCCAGCAATGCCCGGCCGGGGTCTGTCTCGAAGAGCATGTAGAGCAGGAAGAGCGCGTACGAGGTCTTGGTGGCGACACCGGAGATGCCGGAGATCGAGATGTGGCCGCCCTTGTCTCCGTTCATGAAGGCGAAGTCGGCGTACACGGGCTCGGTGCCCTGGTCCAGGCCGACGGCTATGGGCTGCTCCATCTGGTCGAGGAAGAGCGCGTTGGCGCGGTGGGGGCCGGAGGCACGGTGAGCTTCGGCACCCGGCGCGGGTGGCAACCACAGCTCGGGCACCGTGCGCAGGACCTGGACGTCGACCCGGCGGATCGCCTCCCCCGGCATGGTCCGGGTGCCGGCGATGCGCCGGGTGTCGCTCGACATCTCAGCGCCCTCGATGGTGCCGAAGCCCTCCACCACGATTCCGTAATGAGTGAGGCTGCGGCCGTCGGGCAGGTCCTGGGTGACCGCGACCAGATCGTCGAGCTGCACGACGGCGTCGTCCTGCAGCAGCAGTGAAAACCGCCTTGTGGTGGCTTCAACGGCGCCGTCGACGAGCCCGATCCCAGCGGATGGCGGGCCCGGTGTTGTGAGTTCGCTCACGCGGGCGCCTCCACCTGGGACAGCTTGTGGATCGCCTCCCTGACCGCTCTGTAGGCCAGGCCCGGATCGCCGAGCAGGTGTCGGAGCGTGGCTTCCAGGGCCCCCACGGGCTGAAGGTTCTGCGGCGCCCGGGGATCACGGTAGGCGATGCCGGCGTAGCGGGGGACGATTCCCGCCACTCTATCCACGACCTCGGTCGCGGGTAGCAGCCCGGCCGACTGCGGCACCTCCAGCCTCACCACGCCGGCCCAGGGGCCCGAGAGTCCGCTGACGGGCGCCAGGCGCATGTAGCAGGAGTAGCGGTCGCGGCCCAGGCTGAAGATGCTCGACCGCTCGCCTGGACGGAGCTCGGGAATGCGCCTGTGATACTCGGGAGCGAGCAGCGCCTTGCTGTGGGTCTTGACGTACCCCACTACCGGCAGGTCCAGGTTGCGCAGGTAGCTCAGCGGGCCGTCGACCACGACCAGGTAACCGTCCGCGCAGAGCCGGTCGGCGAGCACGGCTTCCTGCTGACGCATTCGCTGCTGCAGCGCTGCAAGCGGTGCCTCGGGCGCCTCGTCGGCAATCGAGCGGCAATCCCACCGCCAGCCGCCGGTCACGTCGGGGAGCCCGCCGGTCTTGCCCGAGCCCCAGATGACCAGGCGTTGAACCACCTGATCCGTGTACTCCGGCCGGTGCTCGCCGTCGGCGATCACGCCGCCGCAGGCATGGCTCCCGGCCACGCCTCGGGCGACCTGGCCGCTCAGCTGGTCGTGCTGGTAGAGGGCCGCCTCCCCACGGCGGACGCCGTCCACGAAGGCAATGCGCTCGTGCCGGCCGTTCACGGGCACGCCCGGGTGCGCCTTGAACTCGGGACCGTCCTCGACGAGGGCCGCTCCTGAGACGCCCTGGTCGTCCGGCTGCACGAGGTACGGCGAGCCGTAGGCAGCCTGCCAATCCTCGACGAAGACTGTCATCGTCAGCTCGTCAGCCTAGGCCGGTTGCCCAGGGCGGCGTCGGCTGGAAGCGAGGGCGGCTGAGCCTCGAGAGGAAGCCTTAGCGGACAGCCGCAAGGCTTCCGGAGCGTTACGTGGTCGCGCGCGAGGCCGTCTGCTGCTGGACGGGGGCCGGCTGCACGATCCGGATGTGGTTGCCGAACGGATCGCGGATTCCGATGTCGATGCCGTAGAACTGCTCGGTCGGCTCTTGAGTGAACTCCACTCCACGCTCCACCAGCGTCTCGTAGGTCTTCCGGCAATCGTCCGTCGTGAAGCCGACGGCGAAGCCCGTAGCGCCCTTGGTCACCAGCTCGCGGATCTGCTCGGTCGCGGCCTCGTCCATGGCCGGGGAGCCCGGCTTCTCGAGGAGAATCTCGCGGCCGGGTTCGCCAGGGACTCGGACGGTCAGCCAGCGCATGAAGCCGAGGTCCATGTCGTTTGCGACCTCGAGCCCGAGCGTGTCGACGTAGAACTTGAGAGCCTCGTCCTGGTCGAGGACGAAGACGTTCGAGATGTTGATCCCGGTCAGCATTCGGACCTCCTTTAATCGGGGACGTTCAGCCGCCATCGTAGGAGGCGTTCTGCGCTCCCGGCTTCTCCGAAACTGCTCGGTCTTGTCCAAGCCATCGTGAAGCACGTTGGTACCGCCCTGACTTCGGCACTGTTGCGGTAGGCCGAGGGCGTCACACCCAGGATGTCGCGAAACGTCCGGCTGAAGGTGCCCAGGCTCGTGAAGCCGACGTCGAAGCAGACCTCGGTCACGTTCCGGCTGGTCTCACGAAGGAGGAACATCGACCGCTCGACGCGGCGGCGCTGGAGGTAGCGATGCGGAGTCTCGCCGAAGGTCGCTCGGAACGAGCGGATGAAGTGAGCTTCGGAGACGTGGGCGACCCGCGCGAGGCTCTCGATGTCGAGAGGTCGCGCATAGTTTCTGTCCATCGCATCCCGGGCGCGGAGCAACCGCCGGTTCGACTCCTCCACGGATCGGCTCATACCGCACAGACAGCATAGGTAGCGTGGCGGGCGTTTCTTAACAGATATCGACGTTGGCAGGCGAACATTTGTGCGCTAGATTTGACTCATGCTCGAGGAAGCCGACAGCGCATCGTTCAGCGGGGAGCAGGCCGATACCGCCGCCGAGCAGCTGCGTTTCATCCAGCGTCTGCGAGACAGGCTGGGACTACGTGCCGCGCGTATCGCTGCCGACCTTGCCCGTGTCGAGTACGGCGAGACGATGGACTCCATCTCGACGCTGGACTGGATTCGTCACGAGTGCAAGATGGGTTTCCAGGCAGCCGCCGACCTGGTCTGTGTCGGGCAGGAGATGGATTCGCCCGGCGCTTCTGTGGCAGCCGTTGAAGATTCGGAGATCGGCTTTCAGCACCTGGTTTTCGTGGCACGCACGAAGCGCGCCGTGGGCGAACGCCCTGAGCAACCTGCTGCTCCTTTGCAACCGGCATCATATGCAGGTGCATGAGGGCCGCTGGCAGCTCTTCCTGTACCCCGACGGCAGGATCAAGGTGCTCCGGCCACCGCTCGATTTCGCGGCCCCGCCGCGCGGACCGGCGCTAGAGAAAGCGGCCTGAGGGCAGTACCTCATAGTCCCACGCCGGCCGTTCGTCCCCTCGGTTCGGACGGCCCAACGGGGAGGCTGACCCGCAGAACGGTCTGACCGGGGTGGGAGTCGATGGTGATGGTGCCAGCGTGGCGCTCCTCGACTATGCGCCGCGCGATGTCGAGACCGAGACCGGTGCCTTTGCCCACGTCCTTGGTCGTGTAGAAGGCCTCGAACGCGCGGGCCGCCACCTCCGGTGGCATACCCGGGCCGGTGTCGGCGATCTCGACCACGACGTGGTCTCCCGCGGCCCGTGTGGTCACCCTTAGCGTGCCCGAGCCGTCCATGGCGTCGACCGCGTTGTCGATGAGATTGGTCCAGACCTGATTCAGCTCGCCGGCTTGGGCATCGATTGCGGGGACGTCCGCGTCGTACTCACGCACGACGGTGACACCGTCGCGCAGCTTGTGCCCGAGCATCACCAGGGTGTTATCGATACCGTCGGTCACGTCGATGTGCTGCATCGAGGCGCGATCCATCTGCGAGTAGGACTTGACGGCGGCGACAAGCTCGGAGATGCGCCGCGTCGACTCCTTCACCTCTGACAGCAGCGCGGAGGCGGACAGCGTGCTCGCCACCCACTCGAGGCCGGGCTCGAGGGCCGATCCCTCCAGGACGGCCGCCGCCCGCTCGCACCAGGCGACATCCACCCCGGCGGCGGCGAGAGGCGGGGCGACGATCCACTCCCGCACGACCCCGTGGCGGGTCAGCCACGACGAAAGGGCCTCCTCGCGGTCGGCCATGTCCAGCGGGTCCGGGACCGCTCCCACTCGAGGCTCTATCTCAAGGCGCAACGCGTCGAGGGCGGTGAACTGCTGCGCCGAGATCTCGTTCCGGGCGAGCCTGCCGAGGGACGAGAGCAGCGTCTGACACGCGACCTCGAGGGCATCCACCGCCCGGGTGGCGGCAGCCGACGGATTGTTGATCTCGTGCGCGAGGCCGGCGGAGAGCCTGCCAAGGGTGACCAGGGACTCGCGCTGCCGGGCCGTCGACTCGATGGAGCGCGCGGTGCCGTACAGGCCCCTGATGAGGTGTCCGCCGAGCGGGAACCAGGCGCTGGTCCGCTCACGCAGCACCTCGGCCGGCACCCGGAGCATCCGCCCCGTCGTGCTTCCCCGACCGGTCGCGAGATAGACGCCGTGCTCGTCCCAGGCGCGGAACCCGCCCGCCCAGCGGCCCGGCACGTCCAGCCTCCCGACCACGGTGTCCTCGCGGCCGACGCGGCGCACGAGGTCGATGGACCCCTCGACGAGCACCCACCAGAAGTCCGCGTGCTCGCCCTGCCGGAACAGATCCACCCCGGGCTCCACGCGCACCTCAGTGCCGCCCTCGATCAGCTCCGCAAGCTGGTCGTCGGTCACGCCTTCGAAGATGCTGAGCGAGCGGAGCTCGTCGACGCGCATCAGACGGTGGCCAGGTAGCGGTGCACGAGGTAGATCGACATGGCACCCTCACCCACGGCCGAGGCGACCCGCTTCATTGAGTCGAGCCGCACGTCGCCTGCGGCGAACACGCCCGGAACGCTCGTCTCGAGGGCGAAAGGCGCACGGGATAGCGGCCAGCGATTGGCGTGCATGGGACCCAGGAGGTCTTGACCGGTTACGACAAACCCTCTTTCGTCCCGGACGACCTCGGGGCCGAGCCACTCGGTGCGGGGGGAGGCCCCGATAAAGATGAACAGCCAGCTCGACGAGACCTCCTCTGTGACTCCGGAATCCCTGTCGACGAGGGTGAGCGCCTCGAGATGACCTTCGCCACGGCCCGCCACCACCTGGCTGTGGTACCGCACCTCGATGGCAGGCGTGGACGCGATCCTCTCGACGAGATACTGGGACATCGTGCTCGTGAGCGTTGCAGCACGGACCACCAGCACCACCCGTTTGGCGAAGCGGGCGAGGTTGAGTGCGGCCTGGGCCGCCGAGTTGGCGGCACCGATGATATAGACGTCGTCGCCCTGGCACTGGCTCGCCTCGCCGGCGGTCACGCCGTAGTAGACACCCCGGCCGATCAGCTCGTCGAGCCCTCCTGCCGCCAGACGCCTGTAGGACACACCTGTCGCCACGATCAGCGCCCTTGCCTCGATCTCGCCCGAACCGTCGAAGGAGACGGCGCGCACCGGCCCCCGCGTTTCGAAGCCGACGACTTCGCGGGCGAGGACCATCTCGGCGCCGAAGCGGGTGACTTGAGCGATCGCACGCTGGGCGAGGTCGGATCCGGCCAGGCCCTTCGGGAACCCCAGGTAGTTCTCGATCGCCGCGCTCTGCCCTGCCTGGCCCCCCGGCGCCTCGCGCTCGACGATGACTGTGCTCAGGCCCTCCGAGGCCGCGTACATGGCGGCGGCCAGGCCGGCCGGCCCGCCGCCCACGATGCACACGTCGTACAGCGGCTGCTGCGCGCTGGTGCGCAGCCCGAGCGCGCCGGCGAGATCGAGCGTCGAGGGCGAGCGGAGCGTGTCGCCTTCGGGGATCAGCACGAGCGGGAGGTCGGCCGGCGTCGCCTGGGCGAGGTCGCGCAGGCGCTGGGCCTCGGCGTCGCGCTCGATGTCGTACCACCGGTAGGGCACGTGGTTGCTGGCCAGGAACCTCTTGATGTCGTGGCTGCGCTCGGACCACCGGTGCCCCACCACGCGCACGTCGGATGCGTGGTCCGGGTTGGCCCGCCGCCAGTCGCCGAGCAGGTCGTCGATGACGGGGTACAGCCGGTCCTGGGGAGGGTCCCAGGGCTTGAGCAGGTAATAGTCGAGACCGATTTCGTTGATCGCCTTGATGGCGACGTCTGTGTCGGCGTACGCCGTGAGCAGCACGAACTTCGCGCCGGGGGCATGGGTACGCGCCTGCTCGAGCATCTGGATGCCCGTCATCTGCGGCATCCGCTGGTCGGTGGCGATCAACGCGACTGGCTGGTCGCGCAGAGCCAGCTTGGCCAGGATGTCCAGCCCCTCGGACCCCGACGTCGCGCGCACGAGGCGGTAGTCGGCGCCGTAGCGGCCGCGCAGGTCGCGGGTGATCGCCGCAGAGACCATGGGGTCATCGTCGACCGTCAGGATGGTCGGCTTGCGCATGAGATAGAAGGTCGCGCTAGGCTCGGCTTGCCCGACGGAGACTCACGCCGATGATCACGACGACGGTGACCGGAACCACCCACCAGGCCGGGACCGATTGCGCGTTGAGAAGCGCGGTTATCAGCAGGGCCACCGCCACAGCAGCCGCCACGGTCCAGTCGTCGCCCACGATGAACCGGTACCAGAAGCGGCCGAAGCCGACCAGCCAGGACCAGATGAGCTTCATGCCAGCCTCCTCGGACTGAACCCGAACGCTCTGCTCCGCTCGATGCCAATGTAGGCGAGGGCGGTCGCCGAGTAGAGGACGAGCAGCACCAGGATGATGGCGTCGCCGGCAGGCCAGACCACGCCCAGGCCTTCGACCGCCCAGAAGGTGCCGAAGGTGGTCAGCAGCGTTCCCACGACCAGCTGGAGAAGGCTGCGAGGAATCCGGGAGACCAGCGGGTGGGCGGCCGCTCCGATGCCGCCGACGAGGACGACCGCGCCCACGCCGCCGATCACGGCGGCCCCCAGCTGGTTGGCCCCGGCGCCGAAGGTAACGACGATGAACGCCACCTCCAGCCCCTCAAGGAGCACACCCTTGAAGGCAAGCGCGAAGGCGGTCCAGTCCAGGCCCGGGCCGGTCCACTCCGCCCGCTCTTCCGCCTCGCCCGCCCGCATTCCGGCCAGGCCGCGCGCCGCCACCCTCGCGATGCCTTTGCGAAACCACTGCAGCCCGAAGACGAGCAGCAGCGCACCCACGATCAGGCGCAGGGGTCCGATAGGAATCGCGCTCAGCGCCAGGCCGAAGACGGCGACCACGACCGCCAGCACCAGAAAGCCGGCTACCGTGCCGATGAGGGTGGCTCGCCAGCCGCGGGTCGCCCCCACGCCGACCACGATCGTCACCATTTCGATGGCCTCGACGCTGGAGGCGAGGAAGGTCGTGAGCAGGACGAAACCGATTCCGCTGCTCATGACTCAGTCCGCCAGCGAGGAGCCCATATCTGCCCCTTCAGATCCTCTTGCCGCTGGTTCGAAGACAGATTCATCTCCGTCTGACCTCCATGTTCGGTCGCCACTAGCTCCATTTCCGGACGGAACGTCTCGTTTCTTAAGGACTGGAAACGAGTTGAGCGGCCCCACCTATTCCCGTCGAGAGGAGAAGTTGGCTCCCAAACCAGGGTTCGTGTTGTCAGGGCCTTGGTGGGCCGCAGCTTACATAACGCGAACCGCAACCTCACGATCGGCGGCTGGCAATCATGCCCGCCTCGCGTAGATGCCCGGACCCGGCGATGCTGCCGTTCTCCTCGTCGCAGACGAAGTGGAAGACGATCCTCCCGTCGCCGAGGAGGTCGAACTCCCGGGCGGCAGCGGCGGCGTAGAGCATGCTGATCAGGCCGCCCTTCATGTCGGCGGTGCCGCGGCCGACGATCGTGCCGCTCGCTCTCAGCGGTCGAAACTGGGCCGGGGGCTGCGCGGGGTACGACGTCGAAGTGCCCGTGAAAATAGAGCGTCTGCAGACCCGAGCCGACGCTGCCGCGAACGATGCACGGCTCCTCGAGCTCGTGGCGCCGCGGAAGCTCGATCAGCTCCGGCGAGAAGCCAAAGCCATCTCGTCGCCCCGGGACTCGAGCAAGGCCTGCACTTCGTTGATCTTTCGCAGCTCGTCGTCGTCGCCGTTCCAGCCCCGCGACGACTTAGCCGCTTTGCCAGACGCCTGGGCGGCTGAGCCTCCCACCGAGCAAGGACCGAGCTGTCAGCAGCACTAGCACTTGTAGGAGGAGGCGCCTGAGCGATTGGTCATCTGGCCCTCGACTTGCCGCGGAGGATGAGCACACGGGGCCGCAGCTCCGGCAGTTCGGCTCGCACGGCCCGGCGCTCCTACTCGCTGGTGCCCACTGGACCCGTCATAGCTACAGATAACCAAGAGACCTCGAGCCGTAATCAACTCGACAGGTTTGATTCGGCACGGTGTGCCATGAACGGCTGGACAACCAGCCAAAACCAAAACACAGGAGTAGCGAGATGGCAACCGAGAGAGTCGAGATTCGAAAGGCGCACCTAGACGTCCGGCGTGCCGGCCGCTGGCCTGGCGTGCGCTGGGGGCGCCTATTGGTCGTCGGCGTCGGGGCGGTGGTCGCGAGCACGATCGCCAACGTCCTGGTCGCGCAGGCGCTGGTCAGCCTGCTCCAGGTCCCCGCCACGTTCAGGTCCCTGCAAACGGCCAGCGTGGCCCCGCTGACCGTTATCGGCGTGGCCGGTGCAGTCATCGTCTTCGCGGTGCTGGCTCGCCTCCGCCCTGATCCGGTTCGGGCCTTCACCGCGGTGGCGACGATCGCACTGGTGATCTCCTGGGTGCCTGACCTGCTCCTCTATGCCAGCGAGCGCAGCTACGGCACCACCCTGGCGGAAATCCTGGGCCTGATGTCCCTGCACGTGGTGGCCGCAGGTATCGCGGTCTTCCTGCTGGGCCGCTACGGCTTCCGCCCACGTGAGGCATAGATGTCACTCAGGAAAAAGGATCAGTGAACTCGTTTCTGACCATTTCATCCAAGGAGGTGAGTCATGTTGGTGAGCTTTTTCGTCCTGCTGGCCCTGGTACCGATCGCCTACGTCCTGTGGTTTGCCTGGTGGCTAGTCGCCAGTCTCGGAGATCGGTTGCATCCAGCCTACCTCCCGGTTCCGGTCCGGCCGTCCCGCCCCGTGTCCGCGGGAGTCCATCGCCCGGGCGCGGAACGGAGCACAGCCGCTCGATGAAACACACGAACCACCATCCGACCTTCTCGGCGAGGTGTGTGAGAAGCTGTTGACGGTCAGCAGCTGAAGTAGGCATGTACAACGAATAGTCAGCGGCGGCCCGGTACGTGCAGTACACGGCCACCGCTGACGGAGGCGGGTCGTGGGACGCAGCTGAGAGGTTGGCTCCAGGCTTCGCCAGGGCGGCATGGGCGATCAAGAGGGGGATCACTAAACTCGTGGACGGTGGCGCTGTGGGTCGAACGATCCGACCTGGAGCGCAGGTCAATACGGTTCGACGTCACATGGCCTGGCCGTCTGCGACCTTGGCCAGTGCGGCGGCCAACGCCACTGCTTGAGACTCAGTGAGCGGCTCCGTGATGAACCGGGGGGCCAGGGCGTCAATGACCTGATGCCCGATCGCCAAGAGGGCAAGTCCCGGTGGCGCGATGGCGGTGAGCACGAGGCGCCGATCATCACTAGGCGACACGAGTCCGAGCTACTCGAGGCCATCGACCGATTGGGTCACCCCGCTGCGGCCGGTGCAATCCGCGACCATCCCCGCAATCTATGGCGGAAAGTGGCGATGTGAGCGAGCTGGGCGTAATCAGCTTGAAAGGTGGCCAGATCGAGGATCGGGCCATGGCTAGCTCAGCAGCCACCGTTAGCAACCTGTCCCCACCGCCCGAGTCAAAGAATTACCCGGGCATCACCATCCTTCCGTCACCGCTCCAAACGGCCTTGGGACACGGACGCTCAGGGATAAAGCACGCGATCGTCCACAATTGGCTGCCGCTGAATTCGCCAACTGTGAATGCGAGATTTCCACGCTGGCTCAGATTCCTCACCACCGGGATTCTGCTCTGGCTGATCTCCGTCGGGGTCCTGGTCGCGACTTGGAATTACATACTGGTTCCGACCGTGATCGTTATCGGCACCTTCCTGGTGCCCATGGCAATCATGATCTGGGCGTTCGACCGGACCCGCGCAACGCCACTCACTGGGGAACGGGTCATCTCGGCCTTCATGGCGGGTGGTGTCCTGGGCATCATGGCAGCGGCCCTGATCGAGTACTGGTTCCTGAGCTCGACCTCCAACTACGTCGAGGTGGGTGTGTTCGAGGAAGCCGCGAAGCTCGCGGTGCTGGTCGGCTTCGCTGTCGGACTCCAGCGCTATGCCGTCCGCGATGGGATTCTGCTCGGCGCGGCGGTTGGTTTCGGATTCGCAGCCCTGGAGAGTAGCGGATACGCGCTCTACGCATTCACCACTGGGTGGTCGCTGACCAACCTGCTCGGGACCGAGGTCCTGCGGGCCGCGACTGCACCGCTGGGGCACGGTCTTTGGACCGGCATTCTGGGCGGGGTCCTGTTCGCTGGCCTCGGCTCCCGGCGGCGGCTGCACGCGGCGTTGCTTGTGGCCGGCACCTATGCCCTCGTCGTGGCGCTACACGCCACCTGGGACTCGCTGGACGGGATCGCGATGGCGACAGCGCAGTGGCTACTGCACGGCAGCGGGACACAACTCACCGGCTGGGCATTGGACATTGGCGGCTCGGCTGTCATCTCCGCGATTGGGTTAGCGACTGTCGGTCATCTCTGGCGCATCGGCGCTCCCACTCCGGGCTCGAGCTCGGCTCGGCTGGAGCGGAGCGTACGCCGGGGAGGGTGTAGCCGGGATGGAGTGCCATTTGCTCGACGCTCATCGGCCAGGACAAAGACGAGCGCACGAGCAAGTCCCGGGGAACTGGGTGGCCACAGGCGTGCCAGAAGGGGGCACGCGAAGCATTCCAACGGTTGACAAGCTCCACGGTCGTCAGCCGTCTGCGCCCACCGTCGAACTCCCCCCGCAGCATGTGCAAGCGCTATCACGTTTGATCCTCCCAGGCTGACCAGCTCCCGCAAGACACCGCGCCTGTAACCAGTCCGAAAGGTGGCCAGATCGAGGATCGGGGTCATGACTAGATCAGCAGCTACCCCGACCACCCTGTTCCCGCCGGCCGATCTCCCCGATAGCCGTGGCGTCAGCGTCCTTCCGTCACCGCCCGCAGCCGTGCCGAGCCCCGGTCCCATGTGGACGCTGCAGGTCGCCTCGGAGGCGAGTGCCGACCAGCGCGCCGGCAGTGCGGTGGGCAGGGGACATTCGGCCAGACTTGCCTCGGTCGACGTGGTGATCCCCGCCTACAACGAGGAGGCGCAGCTGGAGAGCAGCATCCTCAAACTGCAGGCCTATCTGACGGACCACCTTCCCATCCCCTGGCTCATCGTCATCGCCGACAACGCCAGCACTGACGCCACGTGGGAGATCGCCCAGGCGCTCTCGGACTTGCTTCCCGGGGTCACCGCTCTTCACCTCGATCAGAAAGGACGAGGTCTCGCCCTGCGCACCGCCTGGCTGGCGAGCGAGGCCGACGTCGTCAGCTACATGGATGTCGACCTTTCGACCAACCTGAGGTGCTTCCTGCCCCTTCTGGCGCCGCTGCTGAGCGGCCACAGCGAGCTGGCGATCGGGTCCCGGCTGCTCCCGGGCTCGAGGATCCGACGCCAGCCCCGCCGGGAGATCCTTTCCCGCGGCTACAACGCTCTGGTCCACCTAACCTTTCGAGTCGGGTTCTCGGATGCCCAGTGCGGCTTCAAGGCGATGACCAGGAGCGCGGCTCAGCGTCTGCTCCCGCTCGTGCGGGATGAGTCATGGTTCTTCGACACCGAGCTCCTGCTGCTCGCCGAACGCCTGGGCTACCGGATCTTCGAGGTGCCCGTCGACTGGATCGAGGACCTCGACAGTCGGGTCGACATCCCACGCACGGCGCTGGAGGACCTGCGGGGCCTCTGGCGGGTCCGGCGCCAGTCCTGGCACATCCGCCCGACGACAGCCGAGGAGGAACCTTGAAAGTCCTGCTCTCGATCCGTAGGGCCGGGACGGTCCGGCAGCTCACCTGCTTCGTCCTGATCGGGCTCTGCAGCACAGCCGCCTACCTCGCGCTCTACACGCTGCTCCGAGGCGCCCTGAGCGCGCAGTTTGCCAACGCGTTGGCTCTGCTTGTCACCGCGGTGGCTAACACGGCCGCCAATCGCCGGTTCACGTTCGGCATCGGCGGCCGCGAGGGCGTTGCACGCCACCAACTCCAGGGCCTGGCCGTGTTCCTCCTTGGCCTGGCGCTGACGTCCGGCGCCCTGGAGCTCCTGCGTCTGGTCTCGTCCCATCCCGGCCGGATCCTTGAGCTTTCCGTGCTGGTCGTAGCGAACGCCGCGGCGACCGCTCTCCGCTTCGCACTGCTTCGCGCCTGGGTGTTCACACGAGCAGGCGCGTCTTCCTCAAACCCATTTGAACCAGTGAGGTGACGTCATGAGAACTACCGATTGGACACGTGAAGGGCCCTCGGGCGCCTTCCCCCAGGCGCGGGCGGCAGCCTTCCCACTCTGGCAACGGCTGGTAGGCAGCCGCGCGTCTACCCCCGCCTGGGAGTTGCCGGCGCTCCTCGGCCTGCTCGCTTTCAGCGCTCTGCTCTACCTATGGGACCTGGGCCGCGAGGGCATGGCCAACACCTTCTACGCGGCCGCGGTCATGAGCGGGGCCCAGAGCTGGAAGGCCTTCTTCTTCGGCTCCTTCGACGCGGCGAGCTTCGTCACCGTGGACAAACCGCCTGTGGCGCTCTGGGTGATGGAGCTGTCCGCCCGCATCTTCGGATTCAGCTCTTGGAGCATGCTGGTCCCGGAGGCTCTCGCTGGCGTGGCCGCTGTCGGTCTCACGGCGGTCACCGTACGGCGCCATGCGGGGGCGGCTGCCGGACTGATCGCCGGCCTTGTGCTTGCCCTCACTCCGGTGGCCGCGCTCATGTTCCGCTACAACCAGCCGGACGGCATCTTGACCCTGCTCCTGGTGGCGTCGGCGTACACGACGCTCCGAGCAGTCGAGGGCGGTAGTGTCCGCTGGCTTGTTGCCACCGGCGTCCTCCTCGGCTTCGCCTTCAACACCAAGATGCTGCAGGCCCTCTTGGTCCTGCCAGCCTTCGCGGTCGTCTACCTGTTGGCCGCGCCGCTCCGGCTCGGCCGCCGGATCCTCGGCCTGGTCGGCGGCGGGATCGCTCTCCTCGTCACCGCCGGCTGGTGGCCGCTGGCCGTGATGCTGATCCCCGCAGCGGACCGGCCCTACATCGACGGCAGCACCAACAACTCGATCTGGAACCTGATCCTCGGTTACAACGGGCTGGGCCGGATCTTCGGCGGCTCAGGTCCCGGCGGAGCCGGAGGCGGCTTCGGCTTCGGTGGAGCTGCCGGCCTGGGCCGGCTCTTCAATGCCGAGAATGGCGGCCAGGTCAGCTGGCTGCTGCCGCTGGCCGGACTGGCCCTGGTCGTTGGCCTCGCCCTCAGGTGGCGAGCCGTGCGCACCGACCTCAACCGCGCCGGCTATCTGCTCTGGGGCGGATGGGCCATGGTGACCGTCGCAGTCTTCAGCTTCATGACCGGCATCTTCCATCCCTACTACACGGTGGCGCTGGCGCCCGCCGTCGGGGCGCTGGTGGGAATGGGGCTGGTCGATCTCTGGCGGCTGCGTCGGAGCTCCCTGACGCGCTGGCTGCTGCCGGCCGGGCTCGCAGCGACCGGCGTCTGGGCCTTCGTCCTGCTGGGCAGAACGCCGGATTTCCTCGGCTGGCTGCGCTATGCGCTCCTGGCCGTCAGCCTCCTGTCCGCCCTGCTCCTCCTCATGCCCCTCTCGCGCCGGCTGGCCCTCGCCGCCATCACGGCCGGTCTGGTCGCCGTCCTTGCGGGCCCCACCGCATACACAGTCGACACAGTCCTGACGACCCATTCCGGCGCCATAACCAGCGCCGGTCCGGCCGTGACCGCTGTGGGGAGTGGCGGCTCGGGAGGGGCCGGCGGCTTCCAGCCGCCTGAGGGCGTCCGGGGCTTCCCTGGGCCGCGGGCTGGATCAGCCGGCGTGCCCTCCGGCGGTACGCCGCCTGGGGGAGCGTTCGGCAACCGGGGGCAGCAGGTCAGCGCCAGTCCGGCGCTGGTGAAGTACCTGCTCGCCCATCGCGGTCAGGCGAGCTGGATCGCCGCGGTGGAGGGTTCGATGAACGCCGGCGGGCTGGAGCTGACCAGCGGACAGCCGGTCATGGCCATGGGAGGCTTCTCGGGCAGCGACCCGACGCCGACCCTCAGCCAGTTCCAGTCGCTGGTTGCCCAGGGCAAGGTTCGCTATCTGGTCGTTCAGAGTGGGGGCGGAGCCCGGGCCGGCGGGGACCGCGGCGGCACCGTGGCGCAGGTCGTCAGCTGGGCCGAGGCGCACGGCAAGGCCGTCACCATCGCCGGCGTCAGCGGCGTCACCGTCTACGACTTGCAGGGGGCAGCCGCCTCCTGAGGCCGTCCGAACGCTCTACCAGTGAAGGGCTCCCGACGAGGGAGCCCTCACTTGTCTCCCCTCCTCAATGTGGGGCTGGCCCTTCCTCTGTGCAGCTTGTGGAGCTGGGACCGGTAACCAACTCGAAAGGTGGCCGGCGGCAGGATCGGAGCCATGACACAGACACCTACGACCTCACCCCGAGGACGCGACCGCGCCCTCGGCATGCTTCGCCGCCTCACAGTCAGCGCCGGCGTGGCAGCCGTCCTGGCCACCGCCGGCCTCGGCGTGGCGGCTGCGGCGACCCACCCTGGGACCACCGCGAGCGCGAGCGCCTCGAGCAGCAAGTCCTCAACGTCAACCACCAGCGGGGCGAGCAGCGGCGCCGTGCAGGCCTCCCCGCAGGCGCCTTCGAGCGCCTCGTCGGGCAGCGGCCAGGCCACCTCAGGAGGTTCCTGATGGCCGTCAGGCAGCGGGCCTGGCGGGCTCTGGGCACCGGCGTCCTGGTGCTCACGACCCAGCCCGAGGGGGCCGGGCCCGCTGCCAGGGCCGTGGCTCGGGTGCTGGCCGAGGTGGACGCGTGCTACAGCCGGTTTCGCGAGGACAGCGAGCTGAGCCGCCTCAATCGGCAGAGTGGAAAGCCGGTCCCGGTCAGCCCGCTGCTCTATCGCGCCGTCACCGAGGCCCTTCGGGCAAGCCGGTTGACAGGAGGAGCCGTCGATCCGACCGTGGGTGCGACACTCCGCCTGATCGGTTACGACAAGGATTTCTCACTCATCGACCAGGGCGGAGGCCCGCTGGTGCCCGCCGAGCGGATTCCCGGCTGGCAGGTGGTGCAGCTCTTGCCTGCCTTGCAGAGTATTAGTGTCCCGCGCGGCGTGGAGCTTGATCTGGGCTCCACCGGCAAGGCGCTGGCAGCCGACCTGGCTGCTGCCGAGGCGATGGCCGCAGCCGGAAGCGGCGGCGTCCTGGTCGGCCTGGGTGGCGACATCGCCGTCGCCGGAGGGGCGCCGGAGGGCGGCTGGCGGGTTCTGGCGGCTGAAGATTCCGCCCTGCCACCCAGCAGCCAGGGCCAGACGGTCAGCATCAGCGCCGGCGGCTTGGCCACCTCCAGCATCACCGTTCGTCGCTGGCGGCGGGGTGAGCAGCTATACCACCACATCGTGGACCCGGCCACCGGGCTGCCGGCGGCGAGTCCCTGGCGCACGGTGAGCGTCTACGCAGCCAGCTGCCTGGACGCGAACATTGCCGCCACCGCCGCGATCGTGCTCGGCACCAGGGCTCTCCCATGGCTGGAGGCAAACGGCCTCGACGCCCGCCTCGTCGCAATCGATGGAAGCGTCATCCGCTCGTGCCGCTGGCCGGCGGACCGACCGGCCGAGCCGGTAACGACTTCGCAAGCTGGCGCGGCGGATGATGACGCCATGGAAGAGCCGGGGGGTTTGCGGAGATGACGAGTTCGATCCTCTGGTACGCCACCCGGGGGGCGGGAGCTGTCTCCTTGATCCTTCTCAGCAGCGTTGTGGCGCTCGGCATCCTCTCGGCGCTGCGCTGGCGGGCGACCGCCTGGCCCCGTTTCCTCACCGTCGGTCTGCATCGCAACCTGGCGCTGCTCTCTGTTGTCTTCCTTGCCCTGCACATTGTCACGGCGGTGGTTGATCCCTACACCTCGCTCGGCTGGGCCGCTGCGCTGGTTCCCTTCTCGTCGTACTACCGGACCTTCTGGCTCGGGCTGGGCGTCGTTGCCGTGGACCTCTTTGTCGCCCTGCTGCTCACCAGCCTGCTGCGCCGAGCCATCGGCCCGCGGACCTGGCGTCTGGTCCATTGGGTTGCCTACGCATGCTGGCCAGTGGCCATGGCGCACAGCCTCGGCACCGGCACCGACACCCGCTCCTGGATGCTGGTCATCTACCTCGTCTGCGTCGCAATGGTCCTGACGGCAGTGGCGGCACGGCTGATCGGAAGCCGGCGTCCGCAATCTCCTCCGGCCCCGATTACACCGCGTCCTGCTTCCCCGGCCCCGGCCTGGTCTGGGGTGAGCGGCACAAGGTCCGACAAGGCATCGAAGTGGTGAGATCTCCAGTCGGTCTGCTGGACGGGCCGCCGCCGGCGGCGGGCGCCGAGGGTCTGGCCTCCCACGAGGCGCGCCTGGGCCGGCTCCCCGTCGGTTCGGAGGCCCAGGGGCTGATCCCGATGCTGGAAGCCAGCGGGCTCCAGGGCCGAGGCGGCGCCGGATTCCCGGTGGGCCGCAAGTGGCGGTCGGTGGCCGAGCGATCCGGAGGGCGTGCGGTGGTCCTGGCGAACGGAGCGGAGGGCGAACTTCTGAGCATGAAGGACCGGACGCTGATGGCCGCGCGGCCCCACCTGGTCCTCGACGGAGCGCTGCTGGCTGCCGAGGCGGTCGGAGCGGAGCGCATAGCGCTCTATGTCGGGCAAGAGCACACTGCGGCATCTGCCTCCCTGCGCCGCGCAATCACAGAACGCGGCGGCGAGGTGATGCGAAGAGCCGGCGTCGTGGTGGCGCCTTCCGGATACGTGAGCGGCGAGGCGACGGCCGCGGTCCGCTACCTGAACAAGGGCGTGGCGCTCCCCACCTCCACACCTCCTCGGCCCTTCGAGCAAGGCGTCGGTGGCCGCCCGACTCTCGTCCAGAACGTGGAGAGTCTCGCCCTTTCGGCGCTCGTCGCGCGCTTCGGCGATGCCTGGTACCGCGAGGCCGGGCGCCGTCCGGCAGCCGGACCTGCCCTCGTCACCGTGTCCGGTCCCGTCGCCCGTCCCGGGGTGCACGAGATAGCGCTGGGCACGACGGTGAGCGAGTTGGTCGCCGCGGCTGGGGGACTCCAGGCGCACGTCCAGGCGGCGCTGATCGGAGGCTACTTCGGCGCCTGGCTGCCGAGTGAGCAGGCGCTCGCGCTGTCGCTCGACCCTGCCGCCCTGCGCGCTCGGGGCGTCGCGTTCGGCTGCGGCGTCGTCGCCTTCCTTCCAGCCGCCGTTTGCGGCGTAGCCGCGACCGCGGACATCATCAGCTACATGGCCGCGGCCAGCGCCCGCCAGTGCGGGCCCTGCCTCTTCGGACTGCGCGCGATCGCCGAGGCAACCGGACGCCTGGCCGGCGGCACGCCCGCGCCCGAAGACCTGGTCCGGATCAGCCGCTGGTCGGCGCAGCTCCCAGGACGCGGTGGCTGCCGGCACCCGGACGGCGCGGCCGGCCTCATGCGCAGCGCGCTAGAGGTTTTCGCCGAAGAGTTCAGCCTCCACCAGCGGGGCGCCTGCCAGCATGGAGCGCCGCAGCGAAAGGCGGCTTGAGATGGCGGATGAGATCAGGATCGACCGGATCCGCTGCGACGGCCACGGTCTCTGCGCCGAGTTGCTCCCCGAGCTGATCGAGCTCGACGACTGGGGGTACCCACTGCTGGCCCCCGGTCCCGTACCTGAGCATTTGCGAGAGCACGCAAGGCAAGCGGTCGCCGCCTGTCCGGTCGTGGCTCTGCGCCTTGAGCGGGTGGCGGCGGCCATCCAGTCGGGCAGGAGGGCCTGAGCCACCATGCGAATCCTGGTCGCCGAGGACGACCCCGGACTCCGGGAGGTGCTCGTTGAGGGCCTGCAGGACGCCGGATACCAGGTGGACGCCGTCGAGCGCGGAGATGACGCGGTCGAGCAGCTCAAGTTCTACGAATATGACGTGGCGGTGCTCGACTGGCGGATGCCCGGACGTGAGGGCATAGACGTTGTCTCCTGGCTCCGCAAGCAGCGGCGGCCGACCGGCATCCTGATGTTGACTGCCAGAGACACCGCCTCCGATCGCATCCTGGGCCTCGACACCGGGGCGGACGACTACCTGGTCAAGCCCTTCGATTTCGGCGAACTGCTGGCGCGCATCCGCTCCCTGCAGCGCCGGCCGCGCGGGATCGACGGTGAGCTCGTGGTGCGAGGCCGCCTCTGGCTGGACCCGGCCCGCCGGGAGGTAGTGCTGGAGGGTCGGTCCGTCAACTTGACGGTGACGGAGTACAACATCCTCGAGCTCCTGATGCGCCGCTCACCGGCCGTGGTGACCCGCAAGCTGATCGCCGAGCACGCTTGGCAGGACGAGACGGAGCCGCTGGGCTCCAACGCGATCGACGTGCAGCTGAGCAGGATGCGAGGCAAGCTCTCCGGCTCCGACGTCCGGATCGTCACCGTGCGTGGCGCCGGCTACCGG
>CATPBP010000010.1 GCA_955652675.1 Candidatus Dormiibacterota bacterium | reverse complement strand
GGCGCTGGCAGGGGAGCCGCGTGGCTCCGACGCGCGCATGCTCGAGCTGCTCGAGCCCTACCGGGGGCACCGGGGGCGGGTGATCCGGCTTCTGCTGGCCGGAGGCATCGCCGCGCCCCGGTATGGCCCCCGCCAGGCCCTGCGCGACTGGAGCCACTGAGAAAGGGCGCTCAGCCCTTTTCGTCGAGCTGACGTTCCGCGGCCTGTTCGACCGCCGTACGGTCCTTGTGCTCGCGCTCGTACTCGAGCACCCGAGACGCCGTCTGCTGATTTGCGTCGTTCAGGGCGTCCCGAACCTCGGGAACGGTCTGCTCGTTGTAGCCAGGCCACGGCTCCCGGTCGGCGGCGCGCCTGCTCCGGGAGGCCGATGCCCTGGCGCTCCTGGAGGAGCTCCCAGAGGAGCGGCCGTTGGTCTCGCGGCCCCCGCTACGCGACCGGCTCTCGGTCTGGGACCGTCGCCTTGGCGTCCTGGCGGTGCGAGCGGCCTGCTCGCCTGCCTCCTCGACCTGGGCCGCGGCTGCGTCGGTCGCGCCGGCGGCCTCCCGCCCAGCCGCATCGACTGTCCCGGCGGTCTCCTCTCCGGCCTTCGCAACCCGGTCGGCGGCTGCTCCCGCCGTCCTTCGGCCAGCTCTGCGGGTGGTCCTCACCGCCCGGCGGGCGGCGTCCGCAGCGCCGGTCCTGTCGATCCGATAGGTGGGGCGGCCCTCCACCTCGGCGCCCACCACGGCGTCGGCCAGCTTGGTGATCTCCTGCCGAAGGCGCGCCAGCATCCTCTCCTCGTCGGCTCGAATTCGACGGGCAAGCTCGGCGGTCTCCTCGTCTCCAACGGCTTCGGCGACCCGCTGGAGCGCCTCGTAGGTCGCGATCTCCAGCGCCTCGCTGGCGCATTCGTCCTTGGCGTTCTTGAGCAGCTTCTCCTCGCCGCTGCGTCCGCGCATCAGGTCGATGGGCGCCTTCCATATCGCCAGCATCCGGCCGGTCACGCTCTCGGCCAGCCCGATGCCGAGCTCGGCGGTCCAGACCGCGACGCGGGCCAGGTTGACGCCCGAGGCGATCGAGCCCAACCGATCCTGCACCAACCTCGAGTGCTCTCGCGTCTCCGTCAGGTGCTCTTCGAGCGCCTCGCGATAGCTTCCCGCGGGCGTCATCGCGATGTGCGCGCGAAGGGTCTGGATCAGCGCCTGCTCGGTGGCCTGAGCCTCGTTCAAGTACTGGCTGACCTTGGTATCCGCCTGGGTGGCGGGCATGTTCGTACCTCCTGATTGATAGTCGGACTACCACCTCAAAGGGGGCGATCTGGCGACCCCGTGCCCTCTCTCGACCATACCGGAGGTGGACTGGCCGGCCGGCGTCCGAAGAGGTCCCACTCACGGTGGGGGCCGCCTGGTATCGGTCAACCGCGCAGGGATAGGATCAGCGGATGCCCAGAGCCGCCTCGAAAGGATGGAGCTGGAGTACGACACGTTGATGGGCCACGACCTGCCGCCCCAGGTCTGGCCACAGTCATCGGCGAGATCTCGGAGCTGGCCGGAAACGCTTAGGTGGAGTCGTCCTCCACACGCAGCGCGGGTGGAGGATTTGAAGCTAGAGGTCGGCTGAGTGGGCGCTGTCGATGGTGGCCAGGCCGCCGGAGACGGGGATCACGACCCCGGTGAGGTAGGCGCCGGCTCGCGCGGACAGATAGACGGCGGTCCCTCCGATGTCCTCCGCCGTTCCCGCCCGGTGCATTGGGATGGCATCCAGGACAGCGGACAGCTCTGACGACTCGAAGGCCCAGCGCGTCATCCGGGAAGGGAAGAGACCCGGTGCGATGGCGTTCACGTTCACGTGGTCCTTGACCAGCGCGAAAGCAAGGTGGCGGGTCAGCATGTGGACGGCGGCCTTGCTGGCCGAGTAGCCGTAGTTCTCGGTCATCGGAATGGCGATGCCGTCGATCGACCCGATGTTGATCACCCGGGCCGGGTCGGCCTCGGAGGCAGCCGCGCGCAGGAGTGGCAGCAGCCGCTGGGTCATGTGGAAAACAGCCCGGACGTTGACCTGCAGAACGCGGTCGAACTGTTCGATGGGATGTGTGTCGAGGGGGGCGCCCCAGGCGGTGCCGGCGTTGTTGACGAGGATCTCGAGCCGCTCCTCGCGATCCTCCACGGCCCTGGCCAGCTTCTCGACGCCCTCGGGGTCGCCGACGTCGGCGGGCACTGAAACGCAGTCGCCGAACTGTGACAGCTCGGCTGCCGCAGCGTCGCAGGCTTCGGCGCGGCGGGCGCAGATGTAGACTCGCCGGGCGCCGGCCTTCAGGAACTCGCCGGCGATCATGAAGCCGATCCCCCGGGAGCCACCCGTGACCACCGCCGCCTTACCTGCGATCGAGAAGAGGTCGGTCATGGATTGCGCTTCAGATTGCTCACGGCGTGGGCACCCTGGGCAGCCAGGCCGCCCGATGCTGCTCGTAGGCCGAGATGGCGTCAGCATGGCGGAGAGTGAGGCCGACGTCGTCCCAGCCGTTGAGCAGGCACTCGCGTGCGAAGTCATCCATCGCGAAGGGTTCGCTGAAGCCGGCGGCGGAGACCGTCCGGGCCTGGAGGTCGACGGTCACCGGGAGGGCCGGATCTTCCTGGGCCAGTTCCATAAGGCGCCTGACCGAGCTCTCGGGGAGCTGGACAGGAAGCAGCCCGATCTTCAGGCAGTTGGTCCGGAAGATGTCGGCGAAGCTGGGGGCGATCACCGCCTTGAAGCCGGCGTCCTGCAGCGACCAGGGAGCGTGCTCTCGAGATGAGCCGCAGCCGAAGTTGGGGCCGGTGAGCAGCACGGAAGCGCCCTGGTATTCCGGTCGCTCGAGCACGAAGTCGGGATCGTTCCGGCGCCAGTCGTAGAAGAGGAAGGGTCCGAAGCCGGAGCGTTCGATCCGCTTCAGGAACTGCTTGGGGATGATCTGGTCGGTGTCCACGTTGGCGCGGTCGAGGGGGACCATGCGGCCCTGGTGCCGGCGAAAGGGCTCCATCAGAGCAGCGAACGCACGTCGACCAGGTGCCCGGTCAGAGCAGCGGCCGCCGCCATCGGAGGGGAGAGCAGGTGAGTCCGGCCGCCGGCGCCCTGCCGGCCCTCGAAGTTGCGGTTTGAGGTGGACGCACAGCGCTCTCCGGGCTGCAGGATGTCGGGGTTCATGCCCAGGCACATCGAGCAGCCGGCGTCCCGCCACTCGAAGCCGGCGTCTTGGAAGACACGGTCGAGGCCTTCGGCTTCAGCGGCGAGCTTGACCTGGGTGGAACCGGGCACCACCAGCGCCTGGACGCTGCGGTGCACCCGCCGGCCCTGAATGACGGCGGCTGCGGCCCGCAGGTCCTCCAGGCGGGCGTTCGTGCAGGAGCCGATGAAGACCCGGTCGATGGCGATGTCCTCCATCGCCGTGCCTGGACGCAGCGCCATGTAGCGCAGCGCGCGCTCCTGGTTTTCGTCGGCCGGCTCGGGCACCCGGTCGCCGACCGGCACCGCCTGCCCGGGATTGGTACCCCAGGTGACGCAGGGCTCGAGCGAAGCGGCGTCCAGGCGGATCTCCTGGTGGAAAGGGGCGTTCTCCTCAGAGGCCAGTCCCCGCCAGGCCTCGATGGCGTGCTCCCAGTCGGCTCCCCGAGGGGCGTGTGGACGGCCCTCCAGGTAGGCGAAGGTGGTGTCGTCGGGGGCCACCATCCCGACCCGGGCGCCCCATTCGATGGACATGTTGCAGATCGTCATCCGCCCTTCCATGGAGAGCGCCCGGATGGTGGAGCCGCGGTATTCGACGGCGCTGCCCTGGCCGCCCGAGATGCCTACCCGGCTCACCAGGCCGAGGACCACATCCTTGGCCACCACTCCCAGCGGCAGCTCGCCTTCGATGGTCACGGCCAGGTCGTGGGGCCGTCCCTGCGGCAGGCACTGGGTGGCGAGTACGTGCTCCACCTCGGAGCTCCCGATCCCGAAGGCCAGCGCTCCGAAGGCGCCGTGGGTCGAGGTGTGGGAGTCGCCACAGACGATCACCAGTCCGGGCTGTGTGAGGCCGAGCTCGGGGCCTATGACGTGCACGATGCCCTGGTGCCGGCTGCCCATCCCGTAGAGCCGGACCCCGGCCCGGCGGCAGTTTTCCTCGAGCGCGTCCATCTGCTTCCCGGAGACGTCGTCCGCGGCCTGGCGGCCGCCTCGCGTGGGGGTGTTGTGGTCCATGGTCGCGACCGTCAAGTCCGGACGGCGCACCCGGCGACCAGCCAGGCGCAGCGCCTCGAAGGCCTGCGGACTCGTCACCTCGTGCACCAGGTGGAGATCCACGAAAAGGAGGTCCGGTTCCCCCGGAGCGGAGCGCACGACGTGGTTGTCCCATATCTTCTGTGCGAGGGTCCTGGCCATGCCAAGGGCAAAGATAAACCGCCGAGAGCCGGTGATGCTGGAAGTTCTCAACAAAAGCTACTAGGGCCGGTTTGTCGTCCGGGCACTACACGAGCGCGACCAATAGGTCTAGTCTTCTCGGTTGGCATGAAGCACGACGGGCTGATCGGCCGCGAGCTCCTTCTCCTTCTTGGCCTCTTTGAGGCGGGGGCGCGCGCGTCTTAAACAGGACCAGCAAGAGCGCAAAGAGCCCCCGCCAAGCGGGGGCTCTCTTTTTTTGGGAGGAAGAATGACCGGAGCAGACATCGTCCTGGAAGCGTTGGAACGCGAAGGCGTCCGCGTGATCTTCGGCTACCCCGGTGGAGCCAACCTCCCGATCTACAAGGAGCTGCCCAAGCACCCCCGGCTGCGGCACATCCTGGTCCGGCACGAGCAGGGCGCAGCGCACATGGCGGACGGTTACGCCAGGGCTTCCGGCCGTGCCGGCGTGGTCTTCGCCACCAGCGGCCCAGGCGCGCTGAATACGATCACCGGCCTGGCCACCGCCTTCATGGATTCGGTGCCCCTCGTCGCGATCACCGGACAGGTCGCGAGCACCGTGGTCGGGCGGGACGCCTTTCAGGAGTCAGACGTGGTCGGCTGCAGCATGCCGGTCACCAAGCACAACTACCTGATCACTGACGTTCATGACATCCCCAGGGTGATCAAAGAGGCCTTCCACATCGCCACCACGGGAAGGCCCGGGCCGGTCCTCATCGATGTCTGCAAGGACGCTCAGCAGGCCGATTGGCCCGATCCGGTGTGGCCTCAAGCCATCCAGCTGCCGGGCTACCGGCCCGCCTTCACGCCCGATCTGAGCCAGCTGGAGCGCGCTGCCGACGCGCTCTCTCGAGCCGAGCGGCCCGTGATCCTCGCCGGCCACGGGGTGATCCTGAGCGGGGGGGAGGAAGAGCTGATCGCGCTGGCGGAGAAAAGCGCGACCCCCACCGGGACCACCCTTCTGGGTATCGGCGCCTTCCCGGTCAGGCATCCGCTGTCTCTGCACATGACCGGTTTCATGGGTACGGGCTGGAACCTGAAGGCGGTCCAGGACGCTGATCTCCTGATGTGCGTCGGGATGCGGGTGGACGACCGCGTCACCGCCAAGCTCGCCGACTGGGCACCCCGGGCCGAGACCTTCATCCACGTCGACATCGACCGCTCGGAGATGGGCAAGAACCGGCGCCCCCACATGGAGGTGGTGGCCGACGCCAAGACCGCGTTGGGCAAGATGCTGCCCCACATTCGGCCTCCCGAGCCTGAGCGGCGGCGGCCCTGGCTGACGCAGATCGACCGCTGGCGCGAAGAACACCCGCTCCGCTACGTCCACTCCAACGGCCACCTGCAGCCGCAGGACGTGATGATCGAGATGTACCGGCGCTGCGCGGACGAAGCCATCGTGGTGGCAGACGTCGGCCAGAACCAGATCTGGGCCGCCCTCTGGTGGAACTTCGCCAAGCCCGGGCTCTTCATCAACTCGGGCGGGGCGGGGACCATGGGTTTCGCCTTCCCGGCCGCAATCGGAGCCAAGGTCGCCCGGCCGGAGAAGGACGTCTGGTGCGTGGCGGGCGAGGGCGGCTTCGTCATGACCGCCCAGGAGCTGTCGGTCGCCGTCAAGCACCAGCTCGACGTCAAGATCGTGCTCCTCAACAACTTCTCGCTGGGCATGGTCCGCCAGTTCCAGGACGACTTCTACGGCGGCGTGCGTTCGGAGGTCGATCTCCACGACATGCCCGACTTCGTAAAGCTGGCCGAGGCCTACGGGCTGCCCGGGCGGCTTGTCACCTCGGCCGATGAGATCGGGCCGGCGATGGACTTCGCGCAGCAGACACCGGGCCCGGTGCTCATCGACTTCCGCATCGACGAAGAAGCCAACGTCTACCCGATCGTGCCCCTCGGCCTGGGTCTGAACGACTTCAGGGAGCTGCCGGATGACTACGCCTGAGATCGCGAGGGCTCAGAGGCTCAGGGTGCTGACCGCCGTGGTCGAAGACCATCCCGGCGTCCTTTCGCGCGTGAGCGGGATGATTCGGCGCCGGGGCTTCAACATCCACGGGCTCTCGGTGGGTCCGACGGGCGTGCCGGGGCGGTCACGGATGACGCTGACCGTGGACGCGGGCCACGCCGAGGTCGACCAGGTGGAGAAGCAGCTCGACCGCTTGATCGAGGTGCTGGAGATCGAGGACCTGACCGAGACGCCGCGGATCAACAGGGAGCTGGCGCTGGTCAAGCTGGCGGTCGACGAGGGGAGCCGGAGCCGAGCGCTTACCGAGATCGACCGTCTCGGCGGCCGGGTGCTGGACGAGGATCGCGAGCAGCTCATCGTCGAGCTCTCGGGAGAGTTCGAACGGGTGGAGATAGCGCTCGAGGCCTTGAGGTCTTTCAGGATCGTCGACCTGGCTCGCTCCGGGCCTGTGGCGATCTCCAAGTCCCGAGACCGGGGCCCAGCGCGGGCGCCGGGCACCCAAGCAGGAGGTGGCGCAGGGTGAGCAGCAACGGAAACGGAAAGGTACCGACGGGCTGGGCCCAGGATCGCGTCTACATATTCGACACGACGCTCCGCGATGGAGAGCAGTCCCCAGGCTTCGGCCTGGACGGCGAGGCCAAGCTGCTCTTCGCCAAGCAGCTGGAACAGCTCGGGGTCGACGTGATCGAAGCCGGATTCCCCATCTCCTCACCGGGCGACTTCGAAGCCTGCCGGACCATCGCGCGCGAGGTCAGGGGGCCGATGATCACGGCGCTGGCCCGCGCCGTCAATGCCGACATCGAGGCCGTCTGGGGCGCCATCGGGGACGCGGAGCGCCCACAGATCCACATCGTGCTCTCCGCCTCCGACATTCACATCCAGCGCAAGCTGGGTCTCACCCGGTCCGAAGTGATCCGCCGCGGTGTGAACGCCGTCCAGTTCGCCCGCAACCTCTGTGCCGAAGTCGAATATTCGCCGGAGGACGCCGGCCGCGCCGACCGGGACTACCTGGTGGAGACGGTGGAGGCCATGCTCGACGCGGGTGCCACCGCCATCAACATCCCGGATACCACCGGGTACTGCCTGCCCAACGAGTTCGGTGGGCTCATCGAGTACGTCGTCTCCAACGTCCGTCACCCCGAGCGCGCCATCTTCTCGGTGCACTGCCACAACGACCTTGGCCTGGCCACGGCCAACACCATGGCGGGGATCATGGGCGGCGCCCGGCGTGTCGAGTGCACCGTCAACGGCATCGGCGAGCGGGCTGGGAACACCTCCCTGGAAGAGATAGTGATGCTGCTGAAGGTGCGGCAGGGGATGCTGGGGCTTGAGCACGCGATAGACACCACACAGATCGTGCCGACCTCCCTGATGCTGACCGAGCTGACCGGGGTGGGGGTCCAGCCGAACAAGGCGATCGTGGGAGCCAACGCCTTCGCACACGCGTCGGGCATCCACCAGGACGGCGTCCTGAAGGACAGGCTGAACTACGAGATCATGAAGCCGGAGGACGTGGGCCTCGACGACAACCGCATAGTCCTCACCGCGCGCTCCGGCCGCCACGCCTTCCGCCACCGGCTGAATATGCTTGGCCTCACGGTGCCGGAGGACCGCATGCAGGAGGCCTGGGCCGGCTTCCTACGCCTGGCCGACGCCCGCAAAGAGGTGACCGACGCCGACCTCCGAACCCTGATGGCCTGAGGGCTAAAGAACAAAGGATTCCCTCCGCCTTGCCTTGCGGGGAGGGTAGCCGCCTTTTCCAGCAGGAGTTTTGTATGGGCACATCCACCGAGCAGCCCCACCCCTGGATCGCCGAGCGGAGGAGGCGTGGGCCGCACCTGACGGCCGATGAGCGTGTCGGGTTCAATGGCCGTCTGGCGACGATCATCACCAAAGGCGTCGGGACGATGTGGGCCTTCTACCTGGCGGCTGTGATCCTGGCCGGGTGGATGCTGCTCTCCCTGGTCGGCCTGATCAGATTCGATCCCTACCCTTTCGCCTTCCTTCTATTCCTCGGCAACGTAGTCCAGCTGCTGCTGATGTTCGTGATCATGGTCGGGCAACAGGTGATCGGCGCGGCCTCCGACAAGCGGGCGGTCCAGACCTACAAGGACGCCGAAGCGATCCTCCACGAGTGTCTCAGGCTCCAGAAGCACCTG
>CATPBP010000009.1 GCA_955652675.1 Candidatus Dormiibacterota bacterium | reverse complement strand
GAGCCGGGCCCCGCCGCCTACGGCCAGGGCGGGACCGAGCCCACGGTCACCGACGCGAACCTGGTGCTGGGCTACCTTCGCCCGGAGCTGCTGGGCGGGAAGATGAAGCTCGATGTCGTTTCCGCCCGACGATCCGTCGAGATCGTCGCCCGCGCGCTTGGCGTCAGCGTCGAGGAGGCGGCCGAGGGGATCATCGACATCGTCAACGAGAACATGATGGGGGCGCTGAGGCTCGTCTCCGTCGAGAAGGGTCATGATCCTCGCAAGCTCGCCCTGGTCGCCTTCGGCGGCGCCGGGCCGCTGCACGCGAACGCGCTGGCGGAGCTGATGGGCAGCTTTCCGGTGATCATCCCTCCCACGCCAGGTGTCCTGGCGGCGTTGGGAGACGTGGTCTCTCCTTTTCGCCGAGAGGTTGGCGCCGCGTACATTCGGCGCTTCGACCGCGTCACCCCCGACGATGTCATCGATCGCCTGGAGCAGCTGGGCGACGAGGCAGCCGACTGGCTGGCGAGCGCGGGCATACCGGAGGACGATCGGCAGGTCCGCTTCTCGGCCGGCGTCAGATACCACAAGCAGGGCCTGGAGATCGAGGTCGGGGTTGATCTCGAGGACCTGCGCGGGGGCGGCTTCGAGAGCCTGAGCTCCGCCTTCACGGCAGCGCACGATCGAGAGTACGGCTTTCGTCTCGACGTCCCCTGCGAGTTCGTCAACCTGCGAGCCACGGCGCTGGGGCGATCGGCTCACAGCTCTGGGTCGCCGGAGGCAGACACGGAGACCCGTCCCCAGGAGGTGGGGAACACCTCGATGCAGCGCGTATACCACCGGGGCGAGTGGATCGACGCCCGAGTCTATGAGCGGGGTGGGCTGTCGGCCGGTGACACGATCAATGGCCCGGCGATCATCACCCAGGCGGATTCGACCTCACTGGTCCTGCCCGGCTACGCGGCCGAGGTGGACGGCTTCCAGAACCTGGTGTTGAAGCCCCGGAAAGAGGCCACCGGACGGCGCGAGCGCGCGGACTCTCCGATCGTCATCGACATCGTCGAGAACGCCCTCAAGAACATTCGCGCGGAGCAGGATGCGGTGATCTTCCGAGCCGCCATGTCAACAGTGATTCGAGAGGAGCACGACTCGTTCCCGCTCCTTGCGGACGACCGCGGCCGGATGCTGGCGGGTCAGTTCGGGTGGCCGCTGGCCGAGTTCTTCGAGAGGTATCCGAAGGAGGACCTGCGGCCGGGGGACGTCCTCATGCTCAACGATCCCTACCTGTGCGGCGGGGCGATCCAGCACACGCCGGACATGCTGGTGCTGCGCCCGATCTTCTTTGAAGAACGCCTGGTGGGGTTCGCCTCACAGCTGGGCAACCTGGTGGACATCGGGGGGGCCGTGCCGGGCAGCATGCCGGCGCAGTCGCGCTCCATCTTCGAGGAGGGCATCCGCTTTCCGCCGGTGAAGCTGTACGACGGGGGCCGCCTCGTGCAGCCGATCGTCGACATACTCGCTCGCAACTCGCGAACTCCGGAGCTGGTGGTCGCCGACACCCTGGCGCTCGCAGCGGCCACACGCGCAGCTGAGCTCCGTGTGATCGAGCTCTGCCAGCGCTTCGGCGTCGACACCTACCTGGACATCTGCCAGAAGCTCCTTGATCGCACCTATCGTGCGGCCCAGGCGATGATCGAGAAGTTCGTCCCCGAGGAGCCGCTGATATTCGAGGACTACATCGACGACGACGGCCGCGGCAACGGACCTTTCAAGATCCGCCTCGCCATGCGCCGGCAGGACGGCAAGGCCATCCTCGACTTCACCGGCACCTCGCCTCAGGCCGAAGGTCCGATCAACCTCTTCATGGGCCAGGACATGTTCAAGATGGTCACCGGCATCGTCCTGATCATGGCCATGGACCCGGGCATCCTCTTCAACCACGGCTACAACCCTCTCTTCGAGGTGCATTTCCCGAAGGGCTCGGTGATCCAACCCGAGTTCCCGGCACCGCTTTCGAACCGCGCACACACGCTCGCGCGCATCTTCGACGTGCTCTCGGGCGTCCTGGCCCAGCAGACGCCGGAGCTGGCCACCGGCGCCGGCTGCGGCTCGAGCCCGCACTTCCTTTATTCGGGGACCGACCGCGACGGCGAGTTCTTCTTCTACTACGAGATCAACTACGGCGGCATCCCGGGCCGGCCCCTCGCCGACGGGCTCGACGTCCACGCCTGGTGGCCGGCGGTGACCGCGATTCCCGTTGAGTACACCGAGAGCTACTTTCCGCTGAGGATCGACTCGCTGCGGGCCCGGATCGACTCCGGCGGGGCGGGCAGGCACCGAGGCGGTAACGGGGTCGAGAAGGTGTATCGATTCCTGGAGCCGGGTGAAGTCTCAATCCACGACGACCGTCACCTATCGAAGCCCTGGGGTATAGGGGGCGGCCGGGCCGCCGAGGGATCGAGCAAGGTCCTGATCCGCCAGAACGGAAGCACTCAACGGCTGCCGGCCAAGTTCGACGGGCTGCGGGTGGAGCCGGGCGACAGGTTGGTCTTCATAACGGCCGGCGGCGGCGGCTGGATGGACCCCCTGGAGAGAGCCCCAGAGGCCGTCCAAGCCGACGTGGTTCGCAGCTTCCTTTCTGCCGACAAGGCACGGGATTCCTACGGCGTCGTCCTCCAGCCCGACTCCAACGAGCTGGACCACAAGGCCACCGAAGAACTGCGGGAAGCAATGCGATCCGACCGGGACCAGAATCCCCCCGTCTTCGACTTCGGCCAGCCCATCAACCGCTCCGACGCAACTCTGGTCCTGTAACGGATTTACTCCCTCTCCTTGTGGGGGAGGGAGACTTCCAGGGAAAAATAGGTCCTCATCGGATCAGGCTGTAGTACCGGCCGAACTCGGATTCGACCACCATCCGGCCGAGCTTGCGGTACTCGCGCTGGGTGGCCCGCACCAGGTGTCCCATCCCTATCGGCGCCCCGTCTTCGGCCGCGGCGTAGGCGGCGGAGACCGCGATGTTCCGGATGTTCCCGCCGGAGAGCCTGAACGCCCCTGCCAGAAACTCCAGATCGAGGTCATCGGTGAGGGGCGCGGCGGTCCCGAGACAACGGCGCCAGAGTCGAAGGCGATCCTCCTTCTCCGGTTCGGGGAAGTCCACCATCACGTCCAGGCGCCGCGAGAATGCCTCGTCCAGATTGGAGCGCAGGTTGGTGGCGAGGATTGCGATGCCCTCGAAGAGCTCCATCCGCTGCAGGAGGTAGGCGACCTCCACGTTCGCGTACCGGTCGTGCGCGTCGCTGACGTCGGAGCGCTTGCCGAAGAGGGCGTCCGCCTCATCGAATAGCAGGACGCCGTTGACGCTCTCCGCCTCCGCGAAGATCCGGTCCAGGTTCTTCTCCGTCTCGCCAACGTACTTGTCCACCACACCGGCCAGGTCCACCACGTAGAGATCGAGGCCCATCTCCGCGGCGATCACTTCGGCGGCCATCGTCTTGCCCGTCCCGGAGGGTCCGGCGAAGAGCGCCGTGAGACCGCGCCGGCGCGAGGCGGGGCCGGCCATGGCCCAGCGGCCGAGCACCATCTCGCGATGGCGGGCGCGGACCACGAGGTCACGCAGTTGATCCAGCGCATCCTGCGAAAGCACCAGGTTCTCGAACCGAACCGACGGCTCTATCCGCTGCGCCAGACGCTCCAGACCCGCAGCGTTCTGGGCACGAGCGCCCGCCCGCAGGTCCGCATGTGACACCGCTCGCCCCGCTGCTCGTGCCTGCAGTCTGGCCGCCGACGCCGCCCGCACGATGTTCTCGGGCGCCAGCCGGTAGGGACCGCCGGTGACCCCAGCGTCGACGCCGGGCGCGGCTTCGCCGTCGATGTGAGCTTGCCAGAGCTTCGCCCGCTCGAGGGGTTCGAGGAGGGGGGCGTCGCAGCACAGGGGCACCTCCCGGCCCCAGGCCGGATCCCAGTTGCCGGCTCCGCAGAGGATTCTCACGCCGGGAGCTTCGGCGAAGGGCTGGACGGCGGCTGCGCCCCGTGCGCCAAGCGCCTCCAGCGGGCCCACCACCAGGCCGCGGTCGCGAAGCCGCGCTTCCCGCGTGAGCAGTGCCGCGACCTCGTGCGGTTCCTGGTCTGGGCGAAGGCGCCGGAGGTCGGCGCAGATGGCGTCGAGCCCCGCACTCCGCAGCGCGGCCACGGCCAGCGCGATCCCCGAAGCCCCCGGGCGCTCTCGGATGTAAACGAGGTCCTGCCCTCCTCTGAGCGAGGCTGCCAGCATCGGAATCGCCTCTGCGCCCGCGGGCGGGGAGGTGGATATGAGACCCGCGATCGCGTCCTCCGGCGGGTCCTCGCCGAGCAGGAAGGCCGACACGCGGTCGGGCACACGCAGGGACCGCGTCAGGAAGGGGCGGTCTGAATCCTCGACGAGCAGGAGCCGCGACGCGAGCAGGGGCGCCGACGGTGCGAGCCTGCGCCAGGCGGCGCCACCGGCGGGCTCGAGACCGCACAGCTCCAGCCAGAGCCCGACGCTCGGCCGTCGCCGCGAAACGTCGTCCTGGAGATAGGCGTAGAGCGTCTCGAAGCCACTGTCCAGGTCGGGCGCCAGCGCAACCAGCATCAGCTCGACCTCGAGAGCGTCGAGGCCGAAGGAGCGGGCCAGCCGCCGGAGCCGGAGGTCGGCGCCCACGGCCTCGGCGACATCCGCCTCAGCCTCCACCCGCGCCAGGAGAGCGGCGGACTCCTGGTCGGCGGGAGCCGGGGCGGGTGGAACACTGAGCAACGCCTCGACCTGGGCCGGCGAGATGTGGAGTCCGCGGAAGCGGTCCAGCGGGTCCGGGTCCCCGGCCCGCCGCCAGTCGACCGCGGCCCGGACCCGGCGCAGCACCACGTCCAGCCGCGCCACCAGGTAGGCGAGGGACGCCGGTTCGCGGGCCAGGCCGTAGCCCGGGACGGCGGCGGTTAGCGGATCCGCCACTTCGTGGCTCGCAGGCGCACCGTGCGGCCGGGGGCAGCCTCCGTTCCGGAGTGCCTGGTGTCCTCCAGGCGAAGCTCGCCCTCCGCGGCCGGCTCCACCTCTTCGTCCACCCCGTCTGCTTCGTCATCCTCCGGCATAGCGGCGGACTCATCGGGCGAATCGGACTCGCGGCTTTCCGCCGTCCCGGCCGGGGCCGCCCGGCGGCGCCGCCCTCCGCCGGACCGCTTGGCTTCCGAGTCCGGCCTGGTGACCCGAATCCGCGGCATCTCGCGCACGGGCGGCCCGGCCTGTTCCTGCCGCCGCTCCGCCAGCGGCGCCACGATGACCAGGTCGAGAGAGGGCTTGAGCTCGCCACCGAGCGCCGACCAGACGTCGGAGAGCGACCGGTCGGCCGGCGGCGGCAGGGCGATGGTGGTCCACAGAGGCAGCCCTGACTGCGTCAGGCTGCCTGAAAGCGCGTTCTCCGGCAGAGTCGGGTAACGCACGAAGCAGGAAAGGACGGCCGAGAGCAGCCTGTGCTCGTCCTCGGGCCGCTGCGTCCAGGCCGTCACGAGGTAGGAGAGCTTGTAGTGACGCGGCGGGGGACGCCGCTCGGTCACCCTCCCGGCCTCGTTCCGGACCGACTCCCACATGACCTCCCGGCGCTGGACGTCCTCGCGGATGTCGTAGAGGTAGAGGTCGAGCGTGGGAGCGTTGCGCCGGGCGGCCCAGTCACGGGTCGGCGCATCGAAGGCCACGTCGACCTCGGACCCGTTCAGCGCCTCCCGGCGGATCAGCGTCCTCAGCGTGTCGTCTACCTCCTGGATCATGCCCTTCGAGCCTTGGGCTGTCGGAGCCTGGAGGCAAGTCGCAGCAGGGCAGTCCATCGGGCCACACCGGATGCACCTTCGGGCAGCGCCGGTCTCACGCCGGGGAATCCTCGAATCCGCCGGGGGTCCCTCCGCGCGGGAACGCTGCCCGGAGGGGCAGGACAAGCTTCCCCCACGTCGGTCCTCCCGGATCTTGTTCGCGCTTGCGCCGCCTGAGACGCTCAGGCCGTTCCCAAGGACGGAAATTCAGCTCGGAGGCTTCTCATGCCGCAATACCTTTCACCCGGCGTCTACGTGGAGGAGGTCGAGGCCGGCTCGCGGCCCATCGAGGGCGCCGGCACCGCGGTTGCCGCCTTCGTCGGTCTTGCCGCCCGAGGCCCCTTCAACGAGCCCACCCTGGTGACGAACTGGAGCCAGTTCGTCCAGAGCTTCGGCGACTTCGTCGACGGCTCATACCTTGCCCACGCCGTCTATGGCTACTTCCTGAATGGCGGCGGCGCCTGCTACGTCGTCCGCGTCGGAGGCAACGGTGCCGCACCTCCGGCGAAGGGAGAGCTGCCGCTGGGCCGCGAGAAAGGCCTTCCCTACCGCGTCATCGCCCTGGAGCCCGGCGCGGCCGGCAACGACATCCAGATCGAGGTGCAGGACGCCACCGAGCCCGGCGACGACAACTTCCGGCTGGTGGTCAGCCGTGCCGGCAAGGTCGAGGAGGTCTTCGACAACGTCACGACCAAAAGGGGCAAGCAGAACGTCGCCACGGCGGTCAAGACAGGGTCCCGACTGATCGTGCTGGAGGAGATCAACGGCGCCACCGCGATGGAGCCGGCCCCGCACGCCAAGGTTGGCCTGGCCGGCGGCACGGCCAGTCTGCCGGTCCGCGTCACGCCCGAGGACTACAAGGGCAACTCCGCCGACCGCACCGGCTTCGGCGGCCTCGAGGCGATCGATCCGGTCACGATGCTGGCGGTCCCCGACCTGATGGGGGCCTACGAGAGCGGCGTCATCGACCTGGAGGGAGTCCAGGCCGTGCAGCTGGCGATGATCGCCCACTGCGAGCTGATGGGCGACCGGGTCGCCATTCTGGATTCGCCGCGGGGCCTCAACGCGCAGCAGGTTCGCGAATGGCGGGTTGACAAAGCGCGCTACGACTCCAAGTACGCCACGCTCTACTGGCCCTGGGTCAAGGTCTTCGACCCGGTCAAAGGCCAGGGCGTATTCATCCCCCCGAGCGGCCACATGGCCGGCATCTGGGCCCGCAGCGACGACAGCAGAGGGGTTCACAAGGCGCCCGCCAACGAGGTGATCCGCGGCGTCCTCGACCTCGAGCTGCTCATCACCAAGGGCGAGCACGACCAGCTCAACCCGCAGGGCATCAACTGCATCCGTGCCTTCGCCGGCCGCGGCATCCGCCCCTTCGGCGCGCGCACCCTTTCCAGCGACCCGGCCTGGCGCTACCTCAACGTTCGCCGGCTCTTCAACTTCATCGAGGAGTCGATCCTCGAGGGCACCCAGTGGGTCGTGTTCGAGCCGAACGACATGGCGCTCTGGGAGCGCGTCAAACGGACCATCAACAGCTTCCTGGTCCGGGTCTGGCGGGATGGAGCGCTCTTCGGAGCCACACCGCAAGAGGCCTTCTACGTGAAGTGCGACTCCGAGACCAACCCGGCCGAGGTTATCGACGCGGGCCAGCTGGTGGTGGAGATCGGCATCGCGCCGGTCAAGCCCGCCGAGTTCGTCGTCTTCCGGATCGCCCAGTTCTCCGGCGGCGCATCGCTGACGGAGTAGGCGCAAAAAGCGGACTGATAGGAGGAAAGACAAGAGATGCCAGCCGGATTGCCAGGGCTACCAACCGACGCCCTCGCGGGATACCACTTCTCGATCGAGATCGACAGCGTCACCATCGCCCAGTTCCAGGAGGTGAGCGGGATTGCCTCCGAGCTGGACGTGATCGAGCTCAAGCAGAACACCCCCGACGGTAAGTACATAGTCCACAAGCTGCCGGGAAACCGGAAGCCCCCGACCATCACGCTCAAGCGTGGTAAGAACTCGTCCAAGGATCTCTGGGACTGGCACGAGAAGATCTTCCAGGGCAAGGTCTCCGACGCCCGGAAGAACGGCTCGGTCGTGCTCTACAACTACGACCATTCAGAGGTCGGCCGTTACAACTTCGTCAACGCGTGGCCGTCCAAGGTCTCGATGAGCTCGCTCAAGGCCGGATCCAACGAGGTCTTGATGGAGGAAGTGACGCTCGTCTGTGAGGAGTTGACGAGGGTCAAGTGAGCGCCACAGCTTTGCGGGAGACGCTGCGCACGGAATTCGCATTCACACTGCCGCGCGGGTTCGTGGACGAGGAGGGCGCCGTCCATCGGGACGGCGTCATGCGGCTGGCGACGGCACGCGACGAGATACTGCCCCAGCGTGATCCGCGCGTCCGCGAGAACGAGGCGTACCTGACCGTCATTCTGCTTTCCAGGGTCATCACGCGGCTGGGCTCGGTGACGCAGGTGACACCGGCCACTGTGGAGGGGCTCTTCGCCTCCGACCTGGCCTTTCTCCAGGACCTCTACCGGCGCGTCAACAGCGAGGGTTCGACTCAGGTCGCCGTCCACTGTCCCTCCTGCAAGCACGATTTCGCCGTCGACATCGCCGGAGGGCCGGCGTGATCGCCACCTACGACAACGACCGGCTCTTCGAGGAGATCGCGTACATCGCGTATCACTTCCACTGGCCGCTGGAGGAGATCCTCGATCTCGAGCACCCACTGCGGCGCCGCTTCGTCGAGGAGATCGGCCGCATCAACCAGCGGCTGGCCGAGGAAGCCTAGGAGAGCGGGTTGAGCTGGCTCTTCGGTCTGCTGAACAGGCGCCGGCGTCCGTCCGAGGCGCCGGCCTCCGCTGCGCCAGCCCGCGCGGGCGGCCATGAGTGGGCTGCACTGCCGCCCATCCAGCGAACAGCCGGCGGCCTGGAGCTGACGGCTCCGGCGCTCGAGTTCGCTCGGGAGCGGCCCGGCCCGCATGGTCAGCAGCTGATGCTGCAGCCGCTGGGCCACGCCCGATCTCCCGAGGCGCCCCAAGGACTGGTCGCCGGGTTGGCCATCGCTGTGCCGGTCCAGCGATATTCGGGCAGGGAACCCTTTGTCTACCGCCCAGTCCAGCGGACGCCGAGATGGCACAGCGGGGAGGCGGATGCAGGGAGCTGGCCCGACGCCGACGAGGAGGTCACCGAACTGCCGGCAGCGGCTTCCCCCGGCCCGCTGGATGCCGCCTCCTTCGACCCGGTATCCGACGTGACGACTGAGGCGGAGGGGGCACCACTCTCGGAGGGGCTGCCGCCCGTGCAGGCTCCACGTGAGGTCCCCGCTGTCGCTCCGCAAGGGCATCCCCAGCCGCTAACAGCCAGCCGCCTGGTTGGGGCCCCCTCGCCTCCCCCGGCCCTTCTGCTGGCCGCCGCTGGTCCGCCGGGGCCACTCGCCGTCGCGGCGGAGCGGGAAACAGCGACCGCGATCGATGCGACTGTTGAAGGCCCGCCCGCACCGGCTGGGCCGCAGGTGCCGTCGATGTCGCCGGGGCATCCCATGCCCCCGGCCACTGAGGCCTCTTCATCGGGGGCGGCGACCGCGGTCCCGGCGGCGCCAGCGCCCGTGGTCCAGACATTTAGCTCGTATGCGTCATCCGCGACATCTCCGCTGAGGCTGAACCTGGGACAGTCGCGGCGGCGCGGACTCGGTCCGCCGCTGGCCTCAGCACCTACCGCCGTGCAGTTGAAGGCGTCCGAGCCCGATTCGGCGCCAGGTCCCCCGTCCGAGGCGCCGGCTTCGAGCGCGACCGGGGAAGATGCGCCTGGAGATCCGGCCGCTGCGACCGGCCTGGAGGAGCCCTCGCCGGGTCCCGCCGAGCCCGCGGAGCCGGCGCCGCCCGCGTCCGTGCAGCGTTCAACCCCGGAGGCGGAGGCGCCCGAGCTGCCTCAGCTCTCACTGGCCAGCAGGCCGGCCGCATCCGGCGGTGAGCGGGCGATCAGCGAATTGGCGGCCCGCCAGCAGCCGGCCGGACAGCCCGGAGTCATCCAAACGGCGGCCACGGACGGAGTGCGGTCGGTCGTCGTCGCGTCTCCGATCGTGCGCGTGCAGCGATCGCGCCAATCCGTCGATCTCGGCCCACCCCCCCGGCCGGCCTCCTCCGCAACGGCCGACCTCCGCCTGGCTCCTGGAGGTCGCTCCTCCTCACCCGCCCTCCCATCGGCAGGCGACCCCACATCTGACGCCTCAGCGAATTCACCGGCCGCTCCTGCCCTGGACTGGCCGGAACCCTTGGCGCCAGAGCCGGCACCTGTGGTGACGGCGTCGGAGGCCGCGTCGGAGGCAGAACTGGACTCCACACCCATCGATCCCGGCACCCCGACCGTCGCCACCGAGCCTCCTCAGGTGCAGCGGACCGGACCCGAGCTTCCACTGGCGCCTGTCCATCACCCGTCGGGGCAGCAGGAGCCAGCCACGGCTGCGAAGGTCGACTTCTCCCCGATCCGACCCCTGGAGGTTGCCTCCCTGGGGATCCAGCGCTGGACGCCGCCCCCGCCGGTCGATGCCAGACCGCGCGAGTCCGGGCCGGCCACGGCTCTCCCCGGCGCCGCACTCCCAAAGGTCCAGCGTCTCGCCGGCCCCAGCCTCGGCCCGACCATGAGCGTCACCCCGGCGGCCTCGATTGCCGGCCCGACTGCCCAGCAGGCCACTGACTCCTCGACGTTGCCGGACCCTGGAGTCGCCTCCTCGCTGCCTTTGGCGACCGCGCGAGGGCTCACAGCGGCAGTGCCCCTGCCGCTCGCCACGCTCGTGCAGCGCACCGTGGCCTCGGAGCACTCAGCCCAAGCGCCGGCCGGGTTCCCGCCGGCCGGGTTCCCGCCGCCCGGGTTCCCGCCGGCCGGGTTCCCGCTGCCTGCTGCCGCCGGGTCTGCTCTGGCGGGGGCAGCAACGGACGCCTCGGGAGTGCCTGACGCTCCTCAGCCTGCCGAGCTACCGCTGGCGCCAGCGGCCGGGCGAGCTCCGGCGACCTTCCGCCACGTGCAGACCCTGTCCGAGGCACCAGTGGAACCGGCCTGGCCGTCTGGGGCGGCCGGCCCTGCGGCCGTCCAGGACTGGTCCGCGCCGAGCTCACCGGAACCCGCGGCCGCTGCGATGGCCCCCGGCGGTGCCTGGACGGGCGGGCTCTCGGCGCAGCGGGCTGCCGAGGATTCTCCGGCTCCCGCGCTTTCTGCGGGCGCGCCGTCGGCTGCGGGAGCGGCCGGCGCCGACGGCGGCGGGGCTGCTGCCTCCGAGGGGGAGCTGGACGAGCTCGCCGTCCGGCTCTACGACCGGCTTCGATCCCGCTTGCGGCTGGAGCTCCTGATCGACCGGGAG
>CATPBP010000008.1 GCA_955652675.1 Candidatus Dormiibacterota bacterium | reverse complement strand
GCACGCCGGTGACCATGGTGCCCAACTTGAGGCGGCTGGTCTGGCCGGCTACAAATGCCAGGGTGGTGTAGCCCTCGAGCATCTCGCGCTCGGGCGGGCCGATCATGCGGATCTGGAAGAAGTGGTCCATAACGCCCATGCGATCGAAGCCGGCCTGGTCGGCGGCCTGGGCGATCGCAGCCAGGTCCGCTCCCATCCTGGCGGGACCGTCCGGCCAGGAGAAATCGGGAATCTGGAGTCCGACCTTCAGACTGCCACCTCACCGGTCATGCTGTCACAGGAGCAGGATTGGTTGAGTAGTCAGCCGGCGGGCCGGGAGCCGGCGCGTCTGGCCAGCCCTGCGGCCAGGCGCAGCGGCAGCCGGAGTCGAGTGCGAAAGCCGATGTGCTCAGGCTCCTGTGTGCAGAGCAGCGACCATGCCGCCAGCCGCCGCAGCCCGCGGCTGGAGCTCTCGATGGCGAACAGAGCGCGCAGGAAGCGGTGGATCTCCAGACCCGGCACGAACTCCACGCGCACGCGAGCCTCGGTTTCTCCGTCGTTTCCGCAGGTGTGCCGGGTGCCCGGCGAGATTGACAGCCTCTCGTCCGGGCCGAGAAAGACCGGATGGCCTTCGATTCTCACGAGCAGGCGTCCCGAGATCACGTGCAGCCGCTCTTCCTGATGGGGATGAAAGTGCTCCGGCAATCCTGAAGAGTGTGGCGCGATGAACCACTCGAATCGGAAGTGGGCACGGTTGGCGGGACGTCCGTGTGGCCAGACTTCGATACGTCCGCCGTGGGAGTCGGAGATGACTTCCGCAGCCTGCATCCGCCCGACAGGCATACGTAACAAAGGGGCCGAACGAAAAAAGTTCAGCCCCTCATCTGTTAAGTTCCGTTCAGGCCGCAACGCCTCGGACGACGAGAAAGTTCACCGCCTCAAAAAGGTTGAGCTTTCACTTCCGGCCGGTTTGGCGCGGATTGTGCTTTGAGAACCTTCCAGCTATCCCAGCCGCTGTGGCGCTGACGAGTCCGGTGGTTCAACCATAGGCACCTCCGTAACTGACGCCCATTAAGAACTAATTATCACTTTGCTCCCAGCGTCGCAGAGGTGTCAACCCCTGTGTTGAGCCGCGGGAAGGGGTGGGTCAGCCGCCCCAGTCCGGCAGGAGGCGCAGTTGCTCCACTCGGCGGGCGGCGGGAGCGTAGCAGTCCTTGAAGTAGTCGAGGACCATCCGGCGGGCGGAGAACTGGGTCGCGACGTGGCGTAGTGAGCTCCGCATCATCGCGATCCAGCGAGTGGGGACTCCCTGGCCGTCTCGCTCGTAGAAGGCCGGAACCACCTCCCGTTCAAGCAGCCGATAGAGCGCCTCGGCCTCGGCGGCGTCGTCGGTGGAGGGGCTGTCCATCGTTGCTCCGGAGGGGATTGCCCAGCCGGCGGCGGGCGTGTAGCCCTCATCCCACCAGCCGTCGAGCACGCTGAGGTTCAGGGCACCGTTCGCGCCCGCCTTCATCCCCGAGGTGCCGCTCGCCTCGAGGAAGCGGCGGGGGTTATTGAGCCAGACGTCGGCGCCGTGCACGAGCAGGCGCGCGGACTCGATGTCGTAGTCAACCAGGAAGGCGACCCGCGGCTGCTGGCGGGCGAGGTGGACTATGTCGCGCAGGATCGTCTTGCCCCTGTCGTCGGCAGGATGCGACTTACCGGCGAAGACGAACTGGAGAGGGCGCCCCGCGCGGTTCAACAGCGCCTGGAGCCGGCCCGGATCCGTAAGCAGTAAGTTCGCCCGCTTGTAGGCTGCGAAGCGGCGGCTGAAGCCGATCGTCAAGGCGTCTGGCTCCAGTTCATGGCCGCCGATGCCGCGCCCGCGCGCGGCCTCCACCAGCCGGCGGCGCAGGCCCTGGTGATGGGCCCACAGCTCGGCATCCGAGATCTGGTCGACGCCGGCCCAGCGCGGGTCTTCCCCGTCCAGCTCCCACCAATACGGATCGACGTGGCGGCAGAGGAGCGCGGCGATCTCGGGCGCGATCCAGCTCGGCATGTGAACCCCGTTGGTCACCGAGTGAATCGGGACCTGGCCCTCTGGGAGGCCGGGCCAGGCGTCCTTCCAGAGGCGCCGGGACACGGCCCCGTGGAGCCGGCTCACGCCGACCGCATGGTCAGCCATGCGAAGACCGACGTAGGTCGTGCAGAGTGGTTCCCGAGGATCGCCTGGGCGCTCCCGACCCAGGTCCATGAACCGCTCGAAGCCGATCCCCACCTCGGAAAGGTAGGGGTTGAGGAGGTCGTAGACGAGACCGCCGTCGAAGTAGTCGCTGCCCGCCGCGACCGGCGTGTGGGTCGTGAAGATGACTCCCGCCCGAGCTACCAGCCGCGCCTCCTCGAGGGTCAGCTGGCGCTGCTGGCGGAGCTGGCGTATCCGCTCCACGGCGACCAGGAAGCCGTGCCCCTCGTTCATGTGGAAGACGGTCGCCTCGATCCCCATCGCCTGCAGGGCCCTCATCCCGCCGATGCCGAGAACCATCTCCTGGGGCAGGCGGCGCTGCGGCTCGGGCACGTAGAGGCGATCGGTGATGCCACGCAGTTCTGGAGGATTGGACTCGATGTCGGTATCGAGGAGGTAGAGCGGCACCCGGCCGACCCTGGCGCGCCAGACACCGGCGCGAACGGTGGTCTCTCCAAGCGGAATCTCCACCTCGAGCGGTCCGGTCGGTCCGGCCACCCGCTCCAGGGGCAGCTCCTCGAACCTGTTCTCGGGGTAGACCTCGTACTGGTTGCCCTCGTCGTCGATTCGCTGGCGTCCGAAGCCCTGCCTGTAGAGCAGCCCCACCCCGACCAGCGGCAGGTCCAGGTCGTTCGCCGCCTTGAGGTGGTCGCCGGCCAGGACGCCGAGCCCCCCCGAGTAGATGGGCAGTGCCTCGGTGAGCCCGAACTCAAGCGAGAAGTAGGCGACGAGCAGCGGTGCTCCGGCCTCGAGCGGCGGCGGCCGCCGCTCGCGATGCTCCCGCAGACGGTTCTGCGCCTCCTCCCAGGCCGCCTGCACCTCGGGTCGCTCCATGGCGCGGGAGATGCCCTCGGGGCCCAGACGGTCGAGCAGCACCACCGGGTTGTGCGACGACTCCTCCCACAGGTGGGGATCCAGCGTCTGAAAAAAAGCCTGGATCTTCGGTTCCCAGGACCAGGTCAGGTCGAGGGCCATATCCCTCTGCAGCTCAAGCACGGCATACGATGGTAGGGAGATAGCGGACTTCCGTGCGTTGCTTTCTCTTGAGAGACGGTTGCGGACGGCCGTCTCGCGGGGAAAGTGGGGTCCGCCGCCGCGATCGCCACTTCAACGAGTGCTGAGCTGGCGAACACGATCGGTCCAGTCCAAGGGCGTCCTCGCTCGCGTCAATTCAATGTCGGACGAGTCGCCGGGCTACTCATGCGATCCTATGCCGCTCGACAAACTATGTGACTCTCACGTATAAAGAGTTATAGCGTTTATAGAAGATAAGAGGTCGCCACGATTTCCTCGGGGGGAGATCCAAGTAGGTGGGAGAGCCGGTATGAACTTCAGCCATCGGGTCCGTTATTTCAGGCGAGCACTCGTGGCCACGGTGGTGGCCGCTTTCGCTCTCGGTTTGCAAACCGCCCTGGTGCAGGCTGCCGTCCCTGTACCGACCACTCCGGTGTCCACGACGCCGGTGAGCGGTGTGGCGGGAAAATCGACTACCGCCCTCGCGCCCCGACCTCCCAGCGCCGCCCCGGCCGCGCCAGCACCGAAGATCGCGGTTGGAGTCGGCTCCGCTCCGGCGCCGGCAGCTGGTGGTGCCTCTGTGAAGGCGCCCACCGCGCCGGCTGTAGCCCCGGCAGCCGCTGCCCCGGTCACGCCACGCGTTGCGGCCGTGGCGCCCCAAGCGGCGGCCCCGGCAGCGCCGCCACCGGCCAGGGTTTCTGCTCCGGTTGTGCCGGTCGCGGCTGCGCCTCCTTCGGCGCCGGCCTCCACTCCAGCCCTTAGTGCGCCGATTGCGCCGCCTGCGGCCCCGGTTTCCACCCCGGCCGGAGGCGCCCCGGTCGCACCTCCCGCGATCTCGGTTTCCGCCCCTGCTGGTGGTGCCAGGGTCGCACTGCCTGCGGCCTCGGTCTCCACCCCTGCCGGTGGCGCCACGGTCGCACCGCCCGCGGCCTCGGTCTCCACCCCTGCTGGGGGTGCCAAGGTCGCACCTCCTGCGGCCTCGGTCTCCACGCCCGTTGGCAGCGCCTCCATCGCGCCGCCGTCGGCCTCACTGTCCACGCCGGCCGGGGTAGCTACGGTGGCTCCGCCCACGGCCTCGGTCTCCACGCCCGTCGCCGGGGCCTCGGTTGCGCCGCCTGCGGCCGCGGTCTCCACGCCTGTTGGCAGCGCCTCCATCGCGCCGCCGTCGGCCTCACTGTCCACGCCGGCCGGGGTAGCTACGGTGGCTCCGCCCACGGCCTCGGTCTCCACACCTG
>CATPBP010000007.1 GCA_955652675.1 Candidatus Dormiibacterota bacterium | reverse complement strand
GGCGAGGCCGGCCGGAGGCCGGAGCCGGAGCCGGAGCCGGAGCCGGAGCCGGAGCCGGAGCCGGGCGATGGCGATCCGGAGGGGCCCAAGGGGCCGACGCTGGGCGGGCCGGGAGGCGAGCCTCCGTGGGCGCCGGACTGGGATGCCTTGCTGGAGCGGACGGTCTTTCGGCTGGAGGCCGATGACCCCTTCCAGGTGGGACGGCCGAACTGGAATGAGATCCGGCGAACCATGAGCGAGCTGCGGGCGCGCGACTTGGTCCTGCTCGGAATGCTCTACCAGCATCGATACCTGAGCTCGCGAGCCCTTGGCGGGCTCTTCTGGCCAAGCAACACACACCGCGGCGCGATGAAGCGTTTGAACGAGCTGCACGCCGACTACCGCCTGCTCACCCGCTGGCAGCAGCTGGCCCCGCGGCGCCGCGGCGCGGCTTCTCGCCGCCCCTACGTCTACATGCTCACGGCGCGGGGCGCGGCCCTGCTCGCCGAGGCCTGGGGCCTGGACATAAAGGCGACCATCCGCCGGGCCTGGCACGCCGCCCACCACCCCAAACGGGTGCATCACGACCTGGCCGTCTCCGAGTTCTTTACCGGCCTCGCGGTGGCGGCCGCCAGCTGGGCTGGCTGCGGGCTCTACCACTGGGTAGGCGACGACGCAATGAAGCGCAATCATGAGCTGGTCAAGGGCAGCCTGGCTCCGGACAGCTGGGGCCGCCTGCTGCTGCCCAACCGAGAGATCAAGCTCAATCTGGAGTGGGACGCCGGCACTGAGGGCGGCCTGCCGCTGACCAGCAAGCTGCGGCTCTACGCCGTCCAGCTGCCCCCCGGTGAGCATTTGCTGTTCGTGGCCCCGCACGCACCGCGCGAGCAGGCCATCCGCCAGGCCGTGCGGTACGTCCTGGGCGGCGACGTCGCCGGCTTCCCGCTCCTGACCAGCTCAGTGGGCACGCTCAAGCGAGAGGGCCAGCTGGGACCGGCCTGGACGCCAATCGAAGACGACTCGGCCCGCCTCGGCCTGTTCGAGTTGGCAGGCCAACCGCGTACTGAGCTGGAAGTCGGCTGGGCCTTGGCCAAGCCCTACTGGTGGGAGCGGCGGCCAGGAGGCGGGGAGGGTGCCTGAGCTACTTCGGCGGCGACGGCAGGTCTTGGCTCACCACGCGCAGCGTAGTCGACTCCGGCTGGCGGCTCGGCCCGGGCAGCGAGTAGTTGACCATCAGCTCGCTGTCGTCCAGCACGACCGGGTCATGGTCCATCCGGTACCCGACATCGCGCAGGCGTGCCCAGTCCCAGCTCAGCTCATCGGGCGTGGGGTAAGTCCGCATGACGGTGGTGGGCAGAGAGCCGCTGCGAAGCCAGCTGGAAAGCTCCCCGGCGCGCTGGGCATCCCTGCTGCGGATCCGCTCAACCTCCTCCTCCTCGGCCTCCTCCAACTCCCGCTCCTCCCGGCGCCCTTTGAGGTAGCCCTGCAGCCAGGCCGAGCCCAGCCAGAGGACGAGGCCCAGCAGGCCCAGAGGCAGCAGCACGGCCAGGATCATGGCGTCGGTCATCGTGAGGACCTCGACGCCATTGTGCCCCGGACGGCGCCAGCATGAACACTGCGTCCCTCGCAGCCCTTGCGCTTCTGACGGCTCTCGCGTGCTCAAGGCCGGCAGCAGCGACCACCAATCACTCGTCTCCGGGTTCTTCATCCGCGACAGCGGCCCGGCAATCAAGCGCCCCTGCGTCCTGTCACTTGCAGGCGGCCGATAGCCTGCCTGACCCTGCCTGTTCTCCTGGCGCCCTGAACGGTGACATCACTCGGGATCCGGAGGTGTTGGGTCGGACGATCTGCAAGACAGGCTGGCCCTCGACTGTCAGGCCTGACCGCCACCAGTCGGCCCGGCTCAAAGGCGAGGTCCTCGGCCGCTATGGCATCTCCCTCCGACGGCAGCCTCTATGAACTCGACCACCGCATACCCCTCGAGGTCGGAGGCGCGCCCCCGCGACCTGACCGATCTCTGGCCCGAGCCCTGGGAGCAGGACAGCCAACACCCGCAGGGAATCGCCAGGCCAGGCTCGGGGGCGCAGTCCAAGGACAAGATCGAGAACCGTGTCAAAGCAGCCATTTGCAACGGTCGCATGACCCTGGAGCTGGGGCAGCAGGTGTTCCTTGGCAACTGGTGGCAGGCATGACCGCCGCGGGCTGGGGGGCGGCGCCTATGAGCTGATCTGATCCGGTCGGAACCGACCCAAAGAAATGCCGCCGCGCTGGCCTGCAAGCGAAGCGCGACGGCCAAGACCGCCTCTCACAAGGAGATCTCATGGCGACTGTACACGCATCCTCCGCGTGCTCGGAATCCCCGAGCTGGACGCCCTGCACGCAGCAGGGTCACCTCGACGAAGTCCGCGTCCGCCACGAAGACGTAGGTAGCCACCCGTACGACCAGGGCGCCCAGGCGGCGCTCTGGGAGGCGGTGGGTACGCTGCTCAACCACCTGGACGGACTGCACGCCGACGATGTGTTGGTCCAGCTGGTGGCGGAGGCCGCGTCCTGATGGCCAGCTTCACCGCCCGACCGGTCAAGGACTGCCTGCCCACCCTGAGTGAGATCCGGGAGGCGAGTCCGGAGGAACTGCACCGCTTCCAGGCGATGACGTCCGCTGCGATCGCCGACGAGTTGGCGGAAGTGGTCGAGCAGCTCAAGCCGGCCGGCGGAGCTCGAGTGATGGCCGCCGACATTCGCCTGACGCGACGGGGCGGCTGGCATCGCCCAGCGCCCCAACCCCTGCGGCGCGAGCTCGCCCACGTGCTCCGGCGCCGCCAGGGTCTGGTAAGCGCTGAAGGCCTGGTCCTCCTGGCCTGGGCCGAGGGGCTGTCTGACATCGAGATCCGGAGCCTGGTGCAAGGGTGGGAGGACCGGCCATGGCCCCGCAGGTAGTCGCCAATGTCCTGAACCTCGAGCAGCACGGCAAGCTCCTCCAGCTCTACATCGAGCCGCTGCTCGCCGAGGACTCAGAGCGCTCACGGGCGCCGAGCCCAGGAGGCCGTCGAGAGCGGTCTCTACGGGCACCTCTGGGAGGCATTGGAGACCTGGCGGCGGCTGCCCCAGAAGGGGCGTCCTGATGCGCTGGGAAGTCGTTACCGCTTGCGGTCGAGGAATGCACCTCGCGCCTCCAGGCCAGGACCAGGCCCTCTGCATGCGGCCCGTGCTCGCCCGCACGGGTCGCGAGGGCGGCCGTCGTACGCCCCACATGTGCGCCGGCTGCGCCCGAAGTCTTGCCCACCTCGAGCAGGCCGAGCCCGCGATGACCGAAGGCCATGACTCGTGAGCGCCCGGTCGGCGGCAGTCTCCGCACCGCCGGCGACCCTGCCGCCACCTTCCATGTGCTGTCGTTCAATGGCGTGCCGCCCCACAACCTCGAGGCCGAGGTCGCGGTGCTTGGCTCCATCCTCCTCGACCGCCATGTCATCGCCCGAGCCCGGGATCTGGTGGATGAAGGCGACTTCTTTCGCGAGAACAACGCGACGATCTACCAGGCCGCGCTGGCCCTGGCCCAGCGGAGCCAGCCGATCGACAACGTCACGTTGGCGGCCGAGCTCGAGCGGAATGGCATGCTGGAGCGGATCGGCGGACGCGCACACCTGGCGCTGCTCCAGGAGTCAGTGCCGACCGCCGCCAACGTTGAGCACTACGCCCGAGAGGTCCGAGATCTGGCCACCAAGCGCCGCATCGCTGAGGAAGCGCGGCAGCTGGCAGCAGCTGCTCACGATCCCGGCGTCGACGTGGTGGCGCTGTCCGATCGCGCCGACATCCTGCGAGCTGCGGCCACCCGAGAGGCCCTATGGAATGCGCCGCTGCCGCTGCTGGACGCGGCTGCGCTGCCCGCGTTCCCACTCGAGGCTCTACCCGGCTGGTGCGCCGCCTACGCAGCGGCACTGGCCGAGGCGACACAAACGCCACCGGATCTGGCTGGGATGATCGTGCTCGCAGGTCTGGCCACGTGTGCCGGAGGCCGCGTCCGGGTAGAGGTGCGGCATGGGTGGGAGGAACCGTTGAACCTCTACGTGCTGGTCGCGCTGCCACCCGGAGAGCGCAAATCGGCCGTGTTCGAGGCCGCCACTGCGCCCCTCTCGGATTTCGAAGAGGACCGCTCCCGAGCATTGGCTCCAATCGTCACTGCGGCGGCCACCCGGCGCCGTGCGTTGGAGCGCGCCGTCGAATCGGCGCAGGCCGAGGCGGCCAAGGCGAAGACGTCCAGCGCTCGAGAGATGGCTATCGAGCGCGCCACGCAGCTGGCCGCAGAAGCCGAAGCCGTGATCGTGCCCGCCGCCTACCGTCTCCTCGCGGACGATGCCACTCCGGAGGCGCTAGCCTCTCTGCTGGCAGAGCAAGACGGCCGTTTGGCGGTGCTCAGCGCTGAGGGCGGTGTCTTCGGCCAGATGGCAGGCCGGTATTCGACGGCGCGCGGAACGGGCGCCAACCTGGACGTCTATCTGAAAGGCCACGCTGGTGACCGCCTCCGCGTCGACCGGAAGGGCCGACCGCCGGAGTATGTGAAGCGACCAGCGCTCACCATCGGGCTAGCCGTTCAGCCTGACGTGCTGCGGGCGATGGCAGATGTGCCGGAGCTCCGAGCCCTGGGAATCCTCGCACGGTTCCTCTATGCGCTGCCTGTGAGCCGGATGGGAAGCCGCCGGGCGGACCCCGATCCGGTGCCCCGTAACCTCGCGGATGATTACGCGGCCAACCTCTGCATCCTGGCCCGCAGCATCGAGGCTGCCGCCGCGGGCGTGCTGATCCGCTTCGCCCCAGCCAGTCATCGGATGCTGAATGACTACGCCGCCCGCCTCGAACCCCGCCTAGCTGAGGAACGGGACCTGCGGTCGATGGCAGACTGGGCTGGCAAGCTGACGGGCGCCATCGCCCGGGTCGCAGCCCTGGTCCATCTGGGTAGGAACGTTCGTGGAGAGTGGGGCGATGAGGTGCCAACTGACGCGGTCGAGGCAGCGATCAGCATTGGCGACTACGCGATCGCCCACGCTCGAGCGGTCTTCGCACTCGTGGGGGCGGACCCAGTCGTCGAGCAGGCCGGCCGCGTCCTCCGCTGGATTCACGATCGCGGTCTAACCGAGTTCAGCCGCCGGGCCGCGTTCGACCAGTTGCGCAGCGCGCGCGTTCCGAAGGTCACCGACCTGGACCCGGCTCTCGCCCTGCTCGTGGCCCACGAGTATCTGGCTCCGGTGCCGTCTGCTCACAGTCCCACCGGCGGACGGCCGAGCCAGCGGTTCCGCGTCAATCCGTATGCGCGAAACCCGCAAAACTCGCAAAACCTTGGCGAGGGGAGCGGTTCTGCGGGTTTTGCGGGTTCTGCGGTAACGGACGCCCGCGAATGACCCGCGCCCGTCCCCGACGTGGTAGGTCACCATTGCGACCCCAACGATCCGTCGCACCTTATAGCAGGAACAAGTCTGCTATGACGAGGCGGCGAGCTCTCTTAGCTCGACCCCTGTAAAGAGCGGACGCGCTCGAGCTCGCGCGGTATGGCGGCGGTGGGAAATTATGAATTGCGTGCGTCTCGGCCTAGGGTTCTGGGCCGATGTCTTGCTGCTGTGTTTGCTGCGCTTGCTGCACTTCCATCGAGCGATTGTGATGCGAAAGAATAACGAAGGCACGGTAGTCAGCCTTGAGACAGCCAGCCGGCGGGAAGCGTACAACACCACTGAGACAAGCGCCAGAATTATTGATCCTATGGCAGGTGCTATGGCTGTTGGCGGAAGAAAGAATTTGATGGCAACGAGAAGAGCGACCACACTAAAGCTGCGAAAGAACTTTGCATCGGCCTCGAGACGGTCTGACTCCACTGCAGCGTTGGGAAAGTAGAGCCGGAGCACGGTTCGCGCCCAAGTGGAGCGTTGGCCTCCCGTGAACCCGGGATACTCTTGCAGCCGCGCTCGGACCTCCTCAAACAACTCCTCAATGGGAAAGACTTTAAACAGTTGCGCGCGCGACGATATCTCCATGATCACAAGATATATCGGCTCCATTACTAGAGCACCGAGCACGTACACGGCCTGCCCGCACAAATATGAGGCCACTGCAAAGGCGAGTCAGTATTGCACATCTCAGTGAAGGGCTGGGAAGGTGTGGTTGTCGAAGTATGGTTGAGCCAGTGACTGAGCGAAATAGGCGAGTATTGCTCCGGGGAGCACGACCGCAAAGAGGGTCGTCACGCTTACATAGAGATCAGCAGGCTTCGGCACGTCCGAATCCGCTACAGATGTTACTACAAGTACCGCGCGTGACGATACCCCTCGGCAGTATTCGCTGGGATCAACGGTTTGTGGAGGAAGCAGGTTGCTACGCACTCTGGCGGTCAGCGGAAAGACTCGTGTGTGGAGTTGGTTCTCCCGTTGCTACGGTGCACCGTAGCCTGCTCCCTAGGATGCTGTAAGTCCTCTCCGACGCGGATTGCAGTCGGAGGCGGAACCAAGCAGAGCACGAACAAAGGGGCGGTTGACGAGCCAGTAGTCGCCTATTGACGCTGCGGCAGCATCGATTAGTGGCCCAGGTAGCGCTGTCGACCGCTTTCGGAGCTCCGACGATCCCTGCGCTCGCGGACAACGACGTGCAAGGGTCTGTAAGCCATTGCTACCTGTGGAATGCCTGGAGATGTCCTTAGGTCAGTCGGACAGCGCTCGCAGCACGTCGTCCATCGAATCGGCCGGCCGCAACTGGTTGTATACGGTCATGACCATCTCCATCGAGCTGTGTCCGAGCAGCTGCATGACCTTGGCAGGCGAGACGTTCCGCTGGAGCAGGTGCGTGCAGTAACTGTGCCTGAGCACATGGGGCCAGACCCGCTTGGGATCGACGCCGGCACGGTCGGCCACGACCTTCATCATGATCTCGGTCGTCCGCTTGTTCAGCGGTCCGAAGACGCCGGTGCGCGGGCTGCGCCTAGTGGTCAAAAAGAGCCGGTCGGTGTTCACGCCCCGCGGCCGTCCGCGGTCGGCGTACCGCTTCAGGCGGCGACCCAAGGCGGGGGCGATGTTGACCCGGCGCTCTCTGCTCCCCTTCCCCATCACCCGGAGCGTCCAGCCGGCGCCGTCCTGCTCGATGTCGCCGACCCGCAGGCCCAGCAGTTCCCCCAGCCGCAGCCCGGTGTCGGCCAGCGTCCGGATGACCAGTTTGTCGCGCTCAGTGACCGCCGCGTCCTCCAGGGTCTTGATCTCGTCGCGGCTCAGGACTGCCAAAAGCTTCTTGGGTACCTTCGGGAGCTGAGCCGTCGCTCGCGATCCCTCGCCCTCCCGCTCGCACCAGCGAAGGAAGACGTTTATCTGGCGGAGATAGGAGCGTACCGACGCCGGCGACCGTCGCGAGTCCAGCAAGGACGCGTTGAGCCTGTCGAGGAAGCGCTGGTCGATCTTGGACGGATGGTCGAGGCCCGCGCCCTCGCACGCCGGGATCAGCACCTTGTAGAGGGGCCAGCGATATGCCTCAAGCGTCCTCGGGCTCTTGCCCCCCGCCCGGGCTGACGCCAGCCAGTCGCTCGCCAGCCCGCGAAGGGGCGTGTCGGGGGCGGACTCGACTACCGACACTTTGCTCACGCCGAGGAGTGAGTTTACTCGCTATTCTCAAAATGGCGAGTTGATCACTCGCCTGACTCGAAGCGATTGACGATCAGACAGTACCGCCTGAGCAGGAGGTTGACGCGAACTCACCTGAGTTCGACGAAAGGTGGTTGGCTGGGCGGGAAGGATTTGAACCCTCGATCTCCTGATCCAGAGTCAGGCGCCTTACCAACTTGGCCACCGCCCAGCAGCCGGCAAGCGATCACATATTCTAGCCGTCGACTGCAGGCGCCCCGCGGCGGGCGCCTGCAGCTCGTCGAAGTTTTCCACAGCCCTTCCCCAGCCTGGGATAAGTAGCCTGCCAACCATGGAGAGACGGCCCCTGTCAGCTCTACGACCTGAACAGCTCCTCACGGTGGCGCGCGCCTACCTCCCCGTCCCGAGCTCAGGAGGTGGGCTGTACTTCGCCTCCGACATGACCGGATTGAGCCAGGTCTATCGGCTCGACGGTCCTGACCGGTTTCCCGTCCGCCTGGCGCCCACCCAGGATCGGACCCTACCTGTCGCCGAAACGCCTCTCGGCCTCCTGGTTCGTCAGGACCGCGGTGGCGACGAGGTCTGGCAGTTGGGGCTGATCGACGAGGGCGGAAACCTGCGGCGGCTGACCAGGGACGGCAGGGCGATCCATCGCGACGTCAAGGTCAGCCCAGACGGCCTCCGAGGCGGGCTTGCCTACAATCCCGACGGCCGCTCCGATTGGGTCCTCGGCGCGATCGATCTTGAGACAGGTGAGATTCAGCGATGGCTCGACGTCGGTGGTTACTGGACCTGGCTCGGCTGGCGTGAAGACGGCGGCGCTGCCGTCGTGGCGAAGCTCATGTGTCCTGTCCGTAGCGAGGCCTTCCTCCTCTCCCCCCAGGGCGAGCTGCAGCCCCTGATCAGCGGGGCGCGGCTGGTCGAGAGCGCGGCCTGGGTCGCCGGCCACCTCCTGGTGCTCTCGGACCTCGAACGGGACTTCGTGGGTCTCCTTGAGGTCGACCCGGACGACCCCCGGCGCGCCAGCCGGCGCCTCATCGACGAGGCTCACGATGTCGTCGCCATCAAGCCGCATCCTGGCGGCCGGCGGCTGGCCGCGGTGGTCAACGAGGGCGCCTACGACTCGCTGAGGATCATCGATCTCTCCAGCGGGCAGGAGTTGGAGCGGGCGCAGCTCCCGGATGGCCTTGTCTACTCGGACAACGCCTCGGATCCAGCCCAGCACGCCGCCTGGAGCCTGGACGGCGAGAGGCTCTTCGTCGCCTGGGAGTCCGCCACCTCCCCGGCGGAGATCGTCGACGCCGGCTCGGGAGAGCGCTGGACGCGAGCCGGCGGCGATCCGCTGCCGGGTCTCGTCACGCCGGAGCAGATCGTGTACCGCTCCTTTGACGGCCTCCAGGTGCCGGCGCTCCATTACCGGATCGACGGCGCTCCGAAGCCGACAGTGGTGTTCTTCCACGGGGGTCCCGAGGGGCAGAGCCGCGCCACCTTCAACGGGATCATCGCCATGTGGAACGCGGCCGGCTTCGACGTGCTGGCCCCCAATGTGAGGGGCAGCACCGGCTACGGCGCGGCCTACGATTCGCTGGACGACCGCGAGCTGCGCTGGAACTCCGTCCGAGACGGCTGTGAGGCGGGGCGCTGGCTCCGGGCCACCGGTACCGCGACCCAGCTGATTGCGATGGGTGGCTCCTACGGGGGCTTCATGACCCTGGCCGTCCTCGTCGAGGACCCCTCGCCGTGGGCTGTGGGAATAGACGTCGTGGGAATCGCCGACTGGCATAGCTTCCTCCGCAACACGAGCGGCTGGCGCCGTTCGCTGCGAGTCTCGGAGTACGGCGAGCCGGAGGGGCCGGACGGGACGTTCCTGGCCGAGTTCAGCCCGCTCCGGCGCTCGGACGCCATCACCGCTCACCTGCTGGTGATCCACGGCCGCAACGATGTTCGGGTACCGGTCGCAGAGGCACGCCAGATCCACGAGGCGGTTCCCGGCTCAGAGCTGATGATCTTCGATGACGAGGGCCACGGCATCGTGCGCCACCCGAATCGAGTTCGGGCCTACGGTCGGGCCCTGGCTTTCGTCCAGGAGCGGCTGGACCCCGGCTGGACCGGCTAGGCGGTCTTCCGGCTGGAGAGGCGCCCGGCAGCCGTCGTGCCCATCATGGAGCGGAAGCCGCGCTCCAGCAACTCGCTCGCCCGGTAGAGATTGATAGACCAGCCGACGCCCAGAGCCCTATCGGTGAACAAGCGGGGGTCCTCCGGATTCCAGTAGGCTCGGCGGATGCGTTCCCAGGTCGGCGGCCGGAAGTCGTAGGGGACGAAGCCCATTACTTTGCCGTGCCAGGTCCGTTCCGGTTCGGGCTTGGCCATCTCCTGGGAGATGGCAGCCAGCGTGAGCGCGAGACCCGCCAGCTTGGCGAAGCGCCGCAGGCGACGGATCCGGCGCGAGGGGTTCATGATGCAGATTATCCCGCCTGTAACCGGCCTTTGCCGCCGCCCGTTTGGACGGAGTCGATGGCTTTGAGGATTCGAACTTCCAGCAACCGCCTTCGCCGGCTGCTGACCCCCCTCCCCCCATCCTTCGTCATGCTCTGGGGCAGCCCGTTGGGGCGAAGCTGATGGGTTTGAGGATTCGCTCTTCCAGCGGCTGGCTACGCTGGCTCTCGCCCGGTCTACAGGTCAAGCGCTGGCTTCTGCTCCTGGCCGTAAGCATCCTGATCATCGACCTGGGCGCGGCCTACTTCCTCAAGGACTTCTACCAGTTCACCGAGCTGCCCAGGCAGTTCTACTACATCACCCTGCAGTTCCTGCCTCGCTGGCTTCGTGGAGTCATCTTCGGATTCGCCGGCATCGGCCTGCTCCTCTTCTCGTTCGTGATGCTGCAGCGGTCGGTCCTGGGACCCTTCCTGCCCGGGGGCGAACGGAGCGTGGCGGAGCTGATCTACTCCTTCCGGACGCGGAACCGGGGGCCGAGGCTCGTGGCGATCGGCGGCGGCACCGGGATGTCGACCCTGCTCAGGGGGCTCAAGGAGTACACGGCGAATCTGGCGGCGATCGTCACTGTGGCGGACGACGGCGGCTCCAGCGGCAGGCTGCGAGAGGAGTACCGGATCCTTCCGCCGGGCGACTTCCGCCAGTGCCTGGTCGCGCTGGCTGACGCGGAACCCCTGGTCAAGGAGCTCTTCAACCATCGCTTCCACCAGGGCTCGCTCGACGGCCACAGCTTCGGCAACCTGTTCATCATGGCCATGGCGGAGGTCACCGGGAACTTCGAGCGCGCGCTCCGGGAATCCGGGCGGGTTCTCGCGGTCCGGGGCACGCTGATCCCCTCGACCCTGCAGGACGTGACCCTGGTGGCCAGCGTCAACGGCTCCGTGGTGGAGGGTGAGTCGAAGATTCCCAAGCAGAACGGACCGATCAGCCGGGTGTTCCTCAAGCCCGACGAGGTGGAGCTCAACCCCGAGGCGGCCCTGGCCATCATGAATGCCGAGCTCATCGTCGTGGGCCCCGGCTCGCTCTACACCTCGATCCTTCCCAACCTGATGGTGCCGGGCATGGTGCGGACGATCAAGGAGTCCCCCGCCCTCAAGGTCTTCGTTTGCAACGTGGCCTCGCAGCACGGTGAGACGGACAACTACAACGTGAGCAACTATCTCTACGTGCTCCACGAGCACATCGGCGAAAGCCTGTTCGACTTCGTGATCGTGAACTCGAACCTCAATCACCTGCCGACCGGCGGCCAGTCACAGGTGATCTTCGACTACCGCGATGCACAGCGCCAGTGCCCCCAGGTCCGGTTCATCGCGGGAGACGTGGTCAACAACCGCATCCCCTCCCACCACGACTCACAGAAGCTGTCGCGCCTGATCATGAAGCGGGTCTGGGACGCATAACAAGGCACGGGGGAGGCGAGCCTCCCCCATGTCCCTCCTCCGGTGTCGGAGTGGGGTCCGGAGTCGTTGGGAAGGGGGACTCACTCGGGGCAGCAAAGCCGCCCCTATCCCCTGAGGCCCCTTTCTAAGAGTCGGTTTTCACTACTACCATGGCGGCGATCTCCACGGTCACGTTGCGGGGGAGGGCGTTGGCGCCCACGGCTGCCCTGGTGTGTTTGCCGGGTTCGCCGAGGACCTGACCGATCAGCTCGGAGGCCGCGTTGATCACCTCCGGCTGCTGCCCGAAACCATCGCTGGACAGCACCCAGCCGGTCAGCTGCGCGATCTGCTCCACGCGTTCCAGTCCGGCGGCGGACTCGATCTGGGCAAGGATGTTCAGCGCGCATACCCGCGCCGCCTCCTGGGCCTGCTCGATGCTCACCTCTTCTGGCACCCGCCCGGTCATTAGCTTGCCGTCTCGAATCGCCACCTGACCCGCGATGTAGAGGAGGGCCCGGTCGCTGCCCAGGGGCACCAACCGGGTGGGGACGTAGGATGCCATCGGCGCCGGCGCCGGCGGTAGGTCGTAGCCGAGCTCACGCAATCGGTCGAGAGGTTCAGTCACGGCTTGCGAGTGTAGTGTCGAAGGGTGCTGAAGTTCTACCCGGACCGGCCCTGGGCGCGCTTCGCCCAGCTCCTGCTTGACCTCCTGGTCTTCGCCTGGGCGGCTGCCTGGATCGCCGCCGGGCTGGCCGTATACCGGCTGGTGACCGCTCTCTGGGTGGTCTCGGACGCCATCAGCGGCACGGGTCACACTTTCAACGCCTGGATAGCCGACTTCCGGCACGCCTTTCCCGGCAACCTGCCCATCATCGGCGGCTACCTTTCGTCGGCCGCGAACGCCCTCCAGCAGCACACGGGAGACTCGCTCATCCAGACCGGCGCCCAAGCCCACGACACCATCCAGCAGTTCGGGATCGCCATGGCCGTGCTGACCGCCGCACCTCCGATCCTCATAGTGGGCGGACTCTACTCGATCCGGCGATGGCGCTCCGCCCGCGAGATGGGCGCCGCGCTCGCCTTCGTGCAGGCGGCGGAGAGAAGCGGGTCGCTCGAGCAGGCCAGGTCCCTGCTCGCCTTCCGGGCGGTGGCCAGCCTTCCCTTCACCCGCCTGATGAGCGCCAGCCGGGACCCGGTCGGTGACCTCAGCGCCCACCGCTACGACGAGCTGGCCTCAGAGATGCTGCGCAGCGCCGGCCTCGAGTCGTTTCGCCTCTACCGCCGCTGGCCTCGGCAGCTCGAGACGAGCCCCGCGCAGCCTTCCGCGTCGGCACTGCCGGATCACCCCGAGCGGCGGAAGACCGCCCTCCCCGAGGGGAGTTCGAGAACCGGCGACTAGTGTCGCCCGAGATCCTGAGGAGGGTTTTTACGTTCTCCCCCCGACCGGGACGAGAGGCTGGGAGGGGGGCCTTAACGTCTGCGACCGGAGATTTACCAGCTGGGCGAGATGGGCTTTCGCGTGCTGAGGTTCTCGGTGGCGAGGTCGATGAGAACATCGAGCGCGTCATCGAAACCATCAATGATGCTCTAGTACATTCCAGGTCTAAGGCCTAGAGGCGGCGGGCCCGGCGGAAGTAGGTCACCACCGCCACGGTCAGCACCAGGAGCGCGAGCACGCCCAGGGCCAGGTACGGCGCCTCCGGTCCCGTCAGCAGCGGAAGCAGCCAGAACCGGGCCGGGCGAGGTGGCGTGGTGGAGGCGCTCACTCCCGAGCCGGGCGAGGTGGTGGGCACCGCCACCGGAGGCCGAGGCTGGCCGCCCGCGTCCCGGTAGGACCAGAGCATGACGGCGTGGTCCCTGCCTCGAAAGGTGGCAACGTAGAGCACCGGCACGTCCTCGTTGGAGGTGGCCAGAGCGGTGACCGAAGGGATCGGCGCCTTCAGTGAATTGAAGTGCGCTCCCGAATCGGTGGTGGACCAGAGGCCTCCGAGCTCCGAGGCCCCGCCATCACTGCCGACATAGAAGCGGTCCGGGCGATTGGGCAGGAAGCTGGCGGAGTTGAAGTCGGTGGCCGGCAGAGTACCGCCTCCAGTCAGCTGCTGCCAGCCGGCGCCGTTGTCTCCCGAGAGGAACAGCCCGGTGTTGGTGCCCATGAGCAGCGGTCTCACGGACTGCGAGGGCGGGAGGGGACCAGCCACCAGCATGGCGACGACGCTGCTGCCCGCCACAGCACTTGCGGCCGGCACCCAGGTCTGGCCGCCGTCTGCGCTCGTGAAGAGCGGCAGCGCTTCGTTGCCTCTGCTGCCGTCTCCTCCCGCGATCAGCCGCGATGGCTCGTTGACCGCCGGGGCCGCCACGGAGCTAACCGTCACCTGCGGCAGCCCGGACGAGGTCCACCCGCCGGTGTCACGGCTGACCAGGACGCCCTGGTCGGTCCCCGCCAGGCTCATGCTCTTGGTGAAGCTGAATGCACGCGCCGTGCGCGACTCGGTCCCAGCTTGCGCCTGCCAGGTCGCCCCTCCGTCACCGCTGCGCCAGATCCCCGTTCCGCGGGTTCCGGCCAGGACGGCGCCGGGCTTGAAGGGATTGAAGGCGAGGGCCACCACGCCACGGCCGAGACCCGACTTGGCCAGGCGCCACGAGGCTCCGCGGTCGGTGCTTCGGTAGATCTCGCCGCTCGAGGTGCCCACGAGGAGGGCACGAGAGTCGTTGGGGTCGGCTGCGAGTGCGAAAAGCGCCCGGTCCTGGGGCTGGGGCAGTGCCGCCAGCAGGGTCCAGGTGTTGTCGTCGTTGGCGGCGGCCGCGTTGGGTGCGGCGAGCATGCCGAAGACAGCAACGAGAAAAGCTGTCGCAAGAAAGCGTGAGCAGGACGGCGACACTTCAGCGGCGGATTATGCACCATGCCGGCGCTCAGGCAACCCCCACGATCTGATGTGAGGAGGATTCCCTCCCGTACGGCGGCCCCCTCCCCGCCCTACGGCCGGGTACTCCCCCGACTCTCGCGGACCGACTCTCGCGGGGGAGAGACTCGCAAACAATCTGAGCGCCTCTCGAATTGCGTTCGTTGACAGTCGGACCTCTAGAATCGCGCGGTGGCCAGGCGAGCCCTGGACGCCCTGAGCAGGGCGACTTTCAGGCCTGACACGACGTCGCCCTCCCTGGTCTCAGCGGTAGCCCTGTTCCCTCCAGTACTGCTCGGGCTACTCTTCTTCGGTTTTCCCGGGGTCGTGATGCTCATGGCTGCGCTTGTGATCGGCGGGGCCGTGCACGGTGCCGCCAGGCTCCTGAAGCAGCCACATGAGTTGAGCCCCATCGTCCCGGCTATGATCGGCGTGGCCCTGGTCGGCCCGGGCGCGTCGCCCCTCTGGACGGCTGCGGTGGCGCTTCTGGCCGCGCTCCTCGAGCTGGCCCGAGCACGATTCGCGCCGCGGGTACGGCTGGAGTTCGGGATCCTCAGCTACTCGGCGCTCTTCCTGCTCTCCCACGGGGCTCTCGCCGCCTATCTCACGCCGCGAACCGGCGTGACCATGCCGGAGCCGATCCGCCTCTGGCTGCAGTTCTACGGCGCGAGCCAGAGTCCCATCGATCCGGTGAGGCTCTACGTGGGCAACGTCCCAGGCCCGGTGTTCGCGACCTCCCTGCTCGCGGTCGTGGTGAGTGCGGCCTGGTTGTGGTACGCGCGGCGGCTCAACCCGCTCGTCGTGCTCACCTTCGGCGTGGGCGCGCTGGCTTCAATCAAGCTCATGGGCTGGTCTCCGATCTACCACCTGGACAGCGGGCCGCTCTGGTTCTCGGCCGCCTTGATCCTGGCCGACCGGCGAAACCTGCCCAGCTCCGGCCTCGGGCCGCCACTCCTCGGGCTCGCCGCGGGCACCGTCTGCATGGCGGCGCGCGTGCGGGGCAGCGCCATCGAGGCGGCCCCCATCACGGTCGCCGCGCTTCTCCTCGTGGTGGCGCTGGTGGACGGCTTCGGCTGGCTGCTACCCAACCGGAACCACCTCCACGACGTTGCCCGAGCCGCCCGGGCGCCTGGCCTCGCGACCCGGCTCAGCCAGAAGGCGCGCACCAGCGAGCCGCTGGTCTAGAGGAAGCTCCTTCCCCGCACCACGAACTGGTCTCGGCGGGGACCGACGCCGATCAGCTCGACCAGCGTGCCGCAGACGTCTTCCAGACACTCGACATAGCTCCGGCAGTTGGCCGGCAGCTCCTCCCAGGCCCGGCAGTGGCCGATCGGCTGCTCCCATCCCGGCAGGGTTACGTAGCGCGGCTCGCAGTGCTTGAGGTGGGAGATGTTGGCCATCGGGTGGTCGTGGAACTCACCCCGAAAGTCGTAGCCGACGCAGACCTTGATCTCGGGCAGCTGCTCCAGGATGTCCAGCTTGGTGAGGGCGATGGAGGTCGCACCGTTCACCCGGGCCGCATAGCGGGCGACCGCGCCGTCGAAGTAGCCCACCCGGCGAGCCCGTCCTGTCACCGTCCCGAACTCCCGGCCGCGCTCACGGATCTGGTCGCCGACCTCGCCGGTCTCCTCCGTCGGGAAGGGGCCATAGCCGACCCGGGTGGTGTAGGCCTTGAGCACGAGCAGCACGGCGTCCAGCCGGGTCGGGGGAACGCCGGAGCCGGTGCAGGCTCCGCCGGCCGTCGGGTTGGAGCTGGTGACGTATGGATAGGTTCCGAAGTCGAGGTCCAGCATGGTCGCCTGCGCCCCCTCGAGGAGGACCCGGGCGCCCCTGTCGAGGGCGTCCTGGACGATCGGGTAGGTGTCCTTGATGTAGGGGTCTAGCTGAGACGCGTAGCCGAGGTACTCCTCGAGCATCATGTCCGGGTCGAAGCGGTCCTGCTTGTAGAGGTCGGTCATGACCGGGTTCTTCACCTGCTGGACGACGAAGTCCAGCTTCTTGCGCATGAAGGCCTCCTTCTGAAGGTCCCCGATGCGGAAGCCGATCCGCCGGATCTTGTCCGAGTAGGCCGGCCCGATGCCCCGCCAGGTGGTCCCCAGGCGGTCGTCGCCGCGAGAGTCCTCCTCCAGCCGATCTAGAACCGGGTGGTAGCTCATGACCATGTGCGCCCGCTCGCTGACGACCAGGCTGGCCGGCTCGAGCCCACGCTCGTGCAGCTGCTCGATCTCCTTCAGGAGGACACGGGGATCGACCACCACGCCATGCCCGATCACACAGGTGACGTGCGGGTAGAGGATGCCGCTCGGCATCAACTGGAATTTGAACTCACCGTGCTCGGTGACGACCGTGTGGCCGGCGTTGTTGCCGCCCTGGGCGCGGATGACGACATCCGCCTTCTCGGCCAGGAGGTCGATGATCTTTCCCTTCCCCTCGTCCCCCCACTGCCCGCCGATGATCGCGGTTACCACGGCAGGCTATTAAACAGGACTTCCCTCCACCTGGCCCCGATCCACCGAATTGCGCCTCCGGGAGATGGCAGGAAATACCCGGATCGGACTGCTCAGCCCTCGTCCCTCGGCGCCATTCGCCGAGCGTCGAGGTTCTCGAAGCGCGTCAGCTCCTTCCTGAAGAGCAGGTCGACGGTGCCGGTGGGTCCGTTTCGATGCTTCGCTACGATGATCTCGGCGATCCCCGGCTTCTCCGAGTCCTTCTTGTAGTAGTCGTCGCGGTAAAGGAACATGACGATGTCGGCGTCCTGCTCGATGCTCCCGCTCTCCCTCAGGTCACTGAGGATGGGCCGCTTGTCGGGGCGAGCCTCAGGCGCTCGCGAGAGCTGCGAGATGGCGATGACCGGCACCTTCAGCTCGCGGGCGATCGACTTCAGGCCGCGCGAGATGGCGGATACCTCCTGGACGCGGTTGCTGTCGTCGCTGCGGCCTCGCCCGTGCATCAGCTGGAGGTAGTCGAGGACGATCATCTCGATCCCCTCCCTCGCACGCGCCTGCCTGGACTTGAGACGCAGCGTCAGGTCGTCCAGGGTCGGAGAGTCGTCGATGTAGATGGGAGCGTCCCCCAGCGGCCCGAGCGCGCCCGCCAGGCGCTCGTACTCGACGTCACTGAGCATCCCGCGGTGAAGCCGCTGGGCATCGATCCTCGCCTGCTCGCAGAGCATTCGCTCTACCAGCTGTTCCTTCGACATCTCGAGACTGAACACGGCGACGGGCTTTCGCTGCTCGACCGCCGCGTTCAAGGCGACGTTCAGCACGAACGAGGTCTTCCCCATGCTGGGACGGCCCGCGATCACGATCAGGTCGGAGGGCTTGTAGCCGTTGGTCATCCGGTCCAGGTCGTGGAAACCGGACGCGATGCCGATCACCCCCCCACCGGCCGCCATCTGGGCATCGATGCGGTCCATAGCCGGCTTGAGGAGGTCGTAGAGGCGTTCCATGCCGCCGCCCACCCGATCGTCTGAGATGGCGTAGACGTGCGACTGGGCCTGGTTGACCGCCTCCTCGGCGTCGATCGACTCCTCGAAGCCAAGGCCGGTGACCTGGGAGCCGGCCGTTATCAGCCGGCGCTTGTAGGCCCGATCCTTGACGATCCGGCCGTAGTACTCCACGTTCGCAGCGGTCGGGACCGACTCCTGGAGCAGCGCCAGCTGCGCCCGGCCGCCCACCCGCTCCAGGACGCCCAGCTTCTCGAGCTCGGCCGCGAGGGTGACGTTGTCGATCGGCTCCCCCTCGCGAAAGAGGTTCTGGGCCGCCCGGTAGAGGTGCCCGTTGTTCTCCCGGTAGAAGTCCTCGGGATAGAGGAAGTCGAGGACTCGGGTGATGGCCGACTGGTCGAGGAGGATCGCTCCCAGGACCGAGGTCTCGGCCTCCAGGTCGTGCGGCGGGACCCGTCCCTCCTGCCTAGGCGGGGACGTGATCGGCGCCAAGTTGGCGCTACCGATCCCGCGTGATGATCAGATTGACGCGGGCTTCCACATCCCGGTGAAGACGCAATGGGACCTTGTGTTCGCCAAGCTGCTTGAGCGGCTCCTTGAGCTCGATCCTCCGGCGGTCGACCTCGACCTGGTGCTGCTGCTTGATGGCTTTGGCGATGTCCTCGCTCGTGATGGCACCGAAGACCTTGTCTTCGGCCCCCACCTTGAGCCGGACGACGACCGTCTTGTTGTCGATCTCCTCGGCCAGCTCCCTGGCCGCCTCCTGCTCCTTGGACTCGCGGCGGGCGGCGGCGTCCTTAATCCGGCGAGCCTCACCCTCCGCACCGCGCCCCGCGAGCACGGCCAGTTTGCGAGGTATCAGGTAGTTGCGGCCGAAGCCGTCGGCGACATCCTTGATCTCGCCGGCCCGGCCGATGTTCTCGACGTCCTTGGTCAACATAATTTTCAAGCGGGCTCGTCCTCCACTAAGCGGGGCCTTCTGCGGGCGATGGCCCTGGCTCTCCTCCTCTGTACCACGCGGCCTACCAACGACCGCGCCTCCTGGCGCAGCAGTTCTCGGAGCAGCCGCAGGTCTCTGTCAGCGATGCTGTCCTTTCGCTTGATCGCCCCCCGCTGGTCCTGGACCAGCGGCTCGGGGCAAGCCTCGATGAAGACCTTCACCGCCAGCACGCCCAGCGCCAGCGCGTCCAGTTCTCCGACGACCGGGATCCAGGCCGGCACGTCCACCGGGCTCACGATGAGTGCCAGCGCAGCCACGAGGGCGGCCTTGGGCGCGGCCGGCACGCGCGGATCGCGGAGCAGACAGTAAGCGAGTTTGGCGTTGCGCGGCACCTCCAGGACCACGGTCCGGACCCGCGCCAGGTTCACGGGCATGGGAGACCGGACAACGTTAACGCTTTTGATGGGGTCACCGAGAGGCTACTTCCGGTAAGGCCTGCCCGCCGCCGCCCTGGAGACCAAACGAGGCGGCACCCTGGCGGCACCGCCTCGCGCCGCTTCCGCCGGGTGACACGCTGTGGGTGTCTGTCGCGCCCCTGAAGGGCCCGTCGCCTCTTGTGGAGGCCAACCTTGCGTGAGCTGCGGCGCCACGGCTAACGGATCGCACTCCTAACGGTGTACCGATGGCGCCCCGGTGTCAACCGGTTGCTTTTTCGAGCGCGGAGAGGGCTGCCCAGGCTGGCGCAGAGGTCCCCGCAGTGCCATGCTGGTGGCCATCGCAGCGTCAATAGGAGGTCCTTGACCATGCCCTCGCTTTCCTACGTCCACGGCGCCAGCAGCACGCCCCTGCTTGGAGAGACGATCGGCGAGAACCTGCGGCGCACGGTCGAGCGCGTCGGCGACCACGAAGCGGTGGTGTCCCGGCAGCAGGGATACCGGGCCACCTACCAAGAGCTCTGGGACCTGACCGGGAGGGTGGCAAGGGGACTCATGGCACGCGGAGTGCAGAAGGGCGACCGGGTGGGGATCTGGGCGCCCAATCGGTACGAGTGGATCGCTGTCCAGTACGGAACCGCACGGATGGGGGCGATCCTGGTCAACATCAACCCCGCCTACAAGACGGCCGAGCTCGAATACGCGCTCAACCAGTCGGGCGTGAGTTTCCTCATCCTGGCCCAGGCCTTCCGTACAGCCGACTATGCCGGCATGCTCGCGGAGGTCAAGGGCCGCTGCCCCGAGCTGCGAGAGGCCCTGGTCCTGGAGAGCGGCTGGGATGCGCTGCTGCGCGACGCCGGCGAAGTCTCCGAGACCCATCTCGCGGAGCGCGAGGCGGAGCTGCAGTTCGACGATCCCATCAACATCCAGTACACGTCGGGGACCACCGGGTTTCCCAAGGGGGCGACCCTCTCCCACCACAACATCCTCAACAACGGCTACTTCATCGGCGAATACCTGAATTACAGCGAGAAGGACCGGGTCTGCATCCCGGTGCCCTTCTATCACTGCTTCGGCATGGTGCTCGGCAACCTGGCCTGCACGACGCACGGCGCGGTGATGGTCATTCCGGCCGAGGGCTTCGACCCCCTGGCGTCCATGGAGGCGGTGCAGGCCGAGAGCTGCACGGCGCTCTACGGGGTGCCCACCATGTTCATCGCCGAGCTCGACCATCCCGACTTCGGACGCTTCGACTTCTCCACCCTGCGCACCGGGATCATGGCCGGATCGCCCTGCCCGGTGGAGGTCATGAAGAAGGTTCAATCCCGGATGAACATGACCGAGGTGACGATCTGCTACGGCATGACCGAGACCTCGCCGGTCTCCACCCAGAGCACCACTGACGATCCTCTGGAAAAGCGCGTAGGGACCGTGGGCCGCGTCCATCCCCACGCCGAGATCAAGGTCATCGACCCCGAGTCGCGGCGCATCGTCCCCCGCGGCGAGCGGGGCGAGCTCTGCAGCCGCGGGTACATGGTCATGCTCGGCTACTGGAACAATGAAGCGGCGACCCAGGAGGCGATCGACTCGGCCCGCTGGATGCACACCGGCGACCTCGCAACCATGGACGAGGAGGGCTACCTCAAGATCGTCGGCCGGATCAAGGACATGATCATCCGAGGCGGTGAGAACGTCTATCCCCGCGAGATCGAGGAGTTTCTCTACGGGCACCCGGACGTCTCCGACGTTCAGGTCATCGGGATCCCGAGCGAGAGGTACGGAGAGGAGGTCATGGCCTGGGTCCGCCTCCGCGAGGGGGCCTCGCTCAGCGGCGATGAACTCGAGGCGTATTGCCGCGGCCGGATCGCCAGCTTCAAGATCCCCCGTCATTGGAAGTTCGTGAACGAGTTCCCGATGACCGTGACCGGCAAGATCCAGAAGTTCCGCATGCGAGAGACCGCAATCGAAGAACTGGGCCTCCAGAAAGAAGCAGGCATCCAGACCGCGTAAGGAAAGCCTGCCCTTCCCTCCCCATGCGGGAAGGGATTCCTTTTCCTTCTTCTTCAGGCCTTGGGGTACCAGAAGCGCTCGCCGTCGAGGGCTTCGACGGTGCGCTTCAGCCAGTCCTCGGTCCAGCAGATGAACGTTCTCAGGCGCGGCGGGAGGCGCAGGACCCGGGCGGCTGCCGGTTTCATCCCGCGCGCCCCGCCCCGACCACCTGGGCCGGCGGCGCCAGCGGGTGGCCGGCGCTCCAGCTCACCACCTCGCCCACGACGAGCGTGGCCGGGCCTTCCAGGCGAGCTCGGCGGGCCGCCTCCGCCACGGCGGCGACCGGCGCCCGCACCACGCGCTCCTCCGGCGTGCCCGCGGCCGAGACCAGGGCGGCCGGCCGGTCGCCGAGCGCGCCGGCCAGGCGAGCCCCGAGCTGGTCCAGGTCGGCCAGCGGCATCAGGACGACCAGCGTGTCCACCGCGGCGGCCAGCGCTTCCAGCCGCGAGGCGGCCGCGGCGGCGTCGCCCGCCTTCAGCGAGGTGACCGCGAAGGAAGACGCCACTCCCCGCAGTGTGAGGGGAATGCCGGCCGCCGCCGGGGCGGCCTGCACCGAGCTCACCCCAGGCACCACCACGACCTCTATCCCAGCCTCCAAAAGCGCGGCCATCTCCTCCCCACCGCGCCCGAAGACGAACGGGTCACCGCCTTTGAGACGCACCACGTCGAGCCCCTGGCGCGCGGCCTCGATCAGTGAGGCGCTGATCTCCTCCTGCCGCGCGCTCGGGCGACCGCCGCGCTTGCCCGCGTGGACCAACCGAGTCTGTGGCCCGCAGAGCGCCAGAACCTCGGGCGCCACGAGGGCGTCGTGGATCACGAGGTCGGCTTCGAAAAGCAGCTCCTGGGCGGCCACCGTGAGCAGGCCTGGATCGCCAGGGCCGGCCCCGACCAGGGCCACACGGCCGGCCCTGGAGTCGCCGGCCTCCGCAATGGCCGCCGCCTCGAAGGTCGCCTCCAGGTCCCGTCCCTGGGCGAACAGACGGCGGGCACGAGAGCGCAGGAGCCGCCGGTAGATCGGCGTCTGCTGGGAGAGGGCCATGCCCTGGCCCCGTAGCTGGCGCCTGATCCGGCCGACCAGGCTCACGAAGGGCCCCCACTCCGCGCCCAGCCAGCGCTCCATGCGCGCCCGCAGCGCTGAGGCCAGGTAAGGGCTCTCACCGGAGGTGGAGATGGCCACAACCAGCGGGTCCCTGTCCACGATCGCCGGCGCGATGAAGCGGCAGCGGTCCGGGACGTCGACCACGTTGACCAGCACCCCCAGACGCTCCGCCTCCTCCCAGACCAGCTCACCGGTGCCCGCGTCCCCACTCGCGTCGATCACCAGCCGCACCCCGGCCAGCGACCCGGGGCGGAAGGACTCCGCCTGCTCGACGTCGGCTCCGGAGCGATGGAGGCCGGCGACCTTCTCCTCCGCGAGTGACCCTGCGCCGATCACCAGGCAGCGCTGGCCGCGGAGGTCCAGGAAGAGCGGGTAGTACTTCACGCTTTCACCAACGGCTGGCGCAGGACGTCCGCCACCTCGGGGCGCGTGAATTCAGCCGGCAGCGGCGCCCCCTCGGCCAGGAGCTCGCGCACCCTGGTGCCGCTCAGGGAGGCGTGCTGCTCGGAGGGGTGCGGGCAGGTCCGTGTTGACGCCATGCCTCCGCAGGTGCGGCAGTAGAAGCTGTTCTCGAAACGCAGGATCTCGATCCCCAGCTCGCCAGGCCGGTAGCGGTCGAAGATCCTGTGGGCGGCGTAGGTGTCGTAGAACTTGCCCACGCCGGCGTGGTCGCGGCCGACGATGAAGTGCGTGCAGCCGTAGTTCCGCCTAAGGATGGCGTGGAACACTGCCTCCTTCGGGCCCGCGTACCGCATCCAGGCGGGGTTGGTGGCGAGGAGGACGCGGTCGGGCGGGTAATAGCCGGCCAGCAGCGCCTCGTAGCAGGCCATTCGGACGGCGGCCGGGGTGTCGTCGCTCTTCGTCTCGCCCACCAGCGGATGCAGCAGCAGCCCGTCGACGAGCTCGAGCGCCACCTTCTGCAGGTATTCGTGGGCGCGGTGGACCGGGTTCCGGGTCTGGAAGCCGACCATGGTCCGCCAGCCCCTCTCGGCGGCGATCCGCCGCACTCGGCGCGGAGAGAGGTCGTTGGCCGGGAAACCGGAGGACGGCGCCTCCAGGGCGATGGCGGAGCCCGCCAGCGCCCGACGAGGCAGTGAGCGCAGGAGACTGACGCCGGGGTGATCGTCAGAGGAGGTCCCGTAGACGGCCTCGGCCTCGACCTCGGGCCGGGTCAGGAAGGTCGACTGGACGTCGATGACGCCGACCGGGCGGCCTTTGCGGTATAGCGCCAGGCGGTCAGCCAGGGTCGCCGCGTCGTCCACCCGGAGCGTGACGGGGATCGTGAACGGGGCCCCGGCTGCCAGCCTGCCATCGGCCACCACCGCCTCGTAGTCGGCTTCGCCCATGAAGCCGTCCAGCGGCGCCAGGCCGCCGCTCGCGAGCAGGTAGAGGTCGGAGTGCTCGCGGGAACCGATCTCCAGCCGCGGCAGGCGGGCCGCCTCGGCGATCGCGCGCTCTAGCTCCTCGCCCTCCGGCACGCTCTCCGGCGCCGGTCCGGCGATGTGCCGCAGCCGCACCAGCGCCTCGAGGATCTTCTCGACGGACTCCTCCACCGTCTCCAGCTCGGAGTCGACGACGACCTCTGGCTGAAGGGGTGGCTCGTAGGGGTCGCTGACGCCGGTGAAATTGGGCAGCTCTCCGGCCAGGGCCTTGCGGTAAAGGCCCTTCACGTCACGGCGCACCAGCTCGTCGAGGGAGCAGCGGACGTACACCTCGACGAACCCCGGCGTCTGCCCCCGCACCTCGTCACGCACGTCGCGGTAGGGCGAGATGGCGGCGGTGATGACGGCGGCATCGTTCCGCGCCAGCAGGCGAGCCACATAGCCGATGCGCCGGATGTTGGTGTCACGGTCCTCCTTGGAGAAGCCCAGCCCCTTGGAGAGGTGAGTTCGCACCTCGTCGCCGTCGAGCAGCTCCGGCACCCGGCCGCGAGCCGCAAGCTGCTCCGAGAGCCGGCTGGCGATCGTGCTCTTGCCGGCACCGGAGAGCCCGGTGAGCCAGACCACGAAGCCGGCCATCAGGCCAGGCCCCGGCGGCGCCGGACGGTGCCGTCGACTGACGAGAAGAGGATCTCCACGGCCATGCCGATCGCCAGCACAACAACCATGGCGGCGAGCAGGCCTTCCGCGTCGGCCGTCTCGCGCGCGAGCTGCAACCGGACGCCCAGCGAAGGGTGGTTGCTGATGATGACCAGGAGCTCCCCGGCCATCAGGCTCCTCCAGGCAAAGGCCCAGCCCTGCTTCAGCCCGCCGATAAAGGCCGGCAGAGAGGCGGGCAGCAGCACGTGGCGGAAGAGCTGGAACCGGCTGGCACCCATAGCCCGGCCGGAGCGGATGAGCAACGGCGGGATCTGATCGAAGCCGCTGATCAGGCCGTTCGCGATGGCGGGAGCCGCGCCCAGGAGGACCACGAAGCCGATGGCGCCCTCGGTGAGCCCGAAGAGGAGGATGGCGAGCGGGAACCAGGCGATCGAGGGCATCGACTGCAGTCCGGTGATCAGCGAGCCCACCGCCGCCCGCAGCACGCGGTTTCGCGCCACCACGGCGCCCACCACGGAGCCCAGCGCGATCGCCAGGCCGAAGCCCCAGAGCGCCCTCTCCAGGGTGATCGCCATGGCGCCGTAGAAGACGGGCTGGGTGAGATCGGCGGCCAGCCGACGCAGTACCGGCACCGGACCCGGAAGGAGATAGTCGGGACGCCAGCCGCTGAGCACGACCGCCTGCCAGACGGCGAGTGCGATGGCGACCGCCGCCAGCCGCGGCCAGGCGCCTCGCCAGACCTGGAGCGGGAACCGGCGCGCCGGACGAGGCGTTGTCTCCAGCTTGTCCAGCACAGACAGCTCGCCGGCCCCGTAGGCCGGCATCCTCAGCGGTTCAGTGGCCACGGGTCAGCACCTCCTCCCGCAGCCGGTCTCCAACCAGACCGGCCAGGCGGGCTACTTCCGGCGATTCAAGGCGGCGAGGGCGTGGGAGGTCGATTCGGAACTCGTCGGCGACGCGTCCCGGCCGGCTGCTGAACACCAGCACCCGGTCGCCCAGCCGCACCGCCTCACGCGCGTTGTGGGTGACGAACAGGATCGTCAGGTTGCGCTCCAGCCAGATGCGCTCCAGCTCGTCGTGGAGCAGGTCGCGGGTGATCGCGTCCAAGGCGCCGAATGGCTCGTCCATGAGAAGGATGGCCGCGTCCTGGGCGAGCGCCCGCGCCAGCGCGACTCGTTGCTTCATGCCGCCCGAGAGCTCGTGGGGACGGCTGGCTTCGAAGTCCGCAAGTCCCACCGCGGAGAGCAGCTGCCGGGCCTCCTCTCGGCGCTTGTCGGCGGCGACGTGCCGCATGCGCATCGGAAGCTCGACGTTGTCCGCCGCGGTGAGCCAGGGGAAGAGAGCGGCCTCCTGAAAGAGAAGAGCCGTCCGCGAGCCGAAGGTCTCGATCTCGCCTGTGGTGGGCGGGTCGAGCCGCGCTACCAGGTTGAGGAGCGTGCTCTTGCCCGACCCGGAGGCACCCACCAGGCAGGCGAACTCGGCCTTCCTCAGCTCCAGAGAAACGTCGTGCAGCGCGAGCAGCCGCTCGCCTCCCTGGCCGAACGCGTGCGATACCCCGTCGATCCGGACTGCCGGTCTCATCCGCTCACCCGGGGCAGGCCCTGGTCCGCCAGGACCTGGTTGAGCAGCGTGAGATCGGTGATGCCCTTCAGGTCCACCTTCGAGAGCAGGCCCACCTTCTGGGCGTGGTCCGCGGAGGTCCGGACGCTGGCGGCGATGGGGTCGTTGGTGAACCGCATGTGCGACCAGGCCTCGGAGACCTCGGCTTCGGGAAGCTTCTTTCCGGTGATGTTGCCGATCTCGTCGTTGGCCGCCCTCTGCGATTCGGTGGGCTGGCGGTTGACCGCGAGGTCAGCCTTGACCTGCCCCTGGAGCAGCCGCTTCACCACGTCGCCGTGGGCGCGCAGGAAGTCCGTTCTGACGGCAAGGACGGTGGTCGCGAAGAGGCCTCCCGGCCAGAGGTCCCGTTCGTCGACGAGCTGCCTGGCTCCCCCCTCGACGATCAGCCTGGTCGCCCAGGGTTCCGGCAGCCAGGCGCCGTCGATCTGGCCCGAGCGGAAGGACTGGAGGGTCTGGGCGTTGTCCTGCGGGATGATGCTCACGTCGCCGCCGCCCTGGACGTTGGTCTTCAGGCCCTTCTGACCGAGCCACCAGCGCAGGGCGACGTCCTGCGTGTTCCCCAGCTGGGGCGTGGACAGCTTCTTGCCGCGAAGGTCCTCGGACGTCGTGATCGAAGGCTTGACCACCAGGGAGGCCCCTCCCGAGGTTGCGCCGGAGATCACGCGAACGGCCTGGCCGTGCGACTGGACGTAGGCGTTGACTGCCGGGTTGGGACCCAGGTAGCTGGCGTCGATCGACCCCGAGAGCAGGGCCGTGACCGCCTCCGGGCCGGCGTTGAACACAGAGGTCTTCAGCGTCACGTTGCTTCCCAGGCTCTGGGCGAACAAGCCTTGCTCGATCCCGACCAGGGCGGTGGCGTGAGTGAGGTTGGCGAAGTGCCCAAGCCGCAGGGTCACCTGCTGAGAGGCCGGGGACTGGGAGGCGGCGCCTCCGCAGGCCGCCACCAGAGTAGAGAGAACCACGGCGACCAGCGACAGGCCAAGCCGCCTCATGAGCGCGCCACCGCCGGCGACCAGTGCAGTCCGCATTCCTTGATCTCCTCCTCCTCCCACCACCAGCGGCCCGCACGGGGGTCCTCCCCGGCGCTGACCGCGCGGGTGCAGGGCGCGCAGCCGATCGATCGGTACCCCCGGTCGTATAGCTCGTGGTATTCGAGTCGCCGGGTCCTGATGTAGTCCCAGACCTGTTCCTCGGACCAGCACACGAGCGGAGCCACCTTGGCGATCCCGCCGTGCGCCGGATCCTCCGCGACGACCGGCGTCGCCGCCCGGGAACTTGCCTGCTCTCGGCGAAGTCCCGTGATCCAGGCGTCGAACCCGCTCAGCGCCCGGGCCAGGGGCCGGGTCTTGCGGATGTCGCAGCAGAGCTGCCGCAGCTCGACCGAGCGGTAGAAGGGGTTGGCGCCGTGCTCAGCCGCCAGAGCTCGAAGCTCCTCCGGATCGGGCGCCTGCACCTGGAGACGGATGGGGTGGGCGGCCAGCTCGCGGTCGATCTGGTCGTGCGTCTCGCGTGGCAGCCGGCCGGTGTCGAGGGTGACGACGTGCGGCTGATCCACCAGCTGCGACGCCATGTCGATCAGAACGGTGGACTCCGCCTGGAAGCTGGCCACGATGGCGACCCGCTCGAAGCGGGTGTAGACCCAGCGCAGGATCTCCTCGGCGGTCCCCTCCTCCAGAGCGGCCGACGCCTCGACCAGCGCGCTCATACGCTGACCGCCTCCAGGAACCGCTCGCGGAGGTGATCGACCCCCAGCCGGGCGCTCCAGTCGCCGAAGCCTTCGCCCGCCTCCCGCTCGGCCGCGAAGGCATGCAGCGGATCACGAAGCAGGCCGGGGATGTCGCCCAGAGGGACGTTCTTCGCGTAGAGCCGGTTGAGCCGGGTGCCGTCGAAGTCGCCGCCCAGGAAGACGTCGTACTTGCCCAGCGTGGTCCCCACGAAGCCGACGTCGCCAAGGTAGGGTCGGGCGCACCCGTTCGGGCATCCGGTCATACGGAAGCTGATCCGCTCCGCAGCCAGGCCAAGCTCCCCGACCAGGCCCTCGATACGCCGGATCAGATCCGGCAGCGCCCTCTCGGCCTCGGCGACGGCGAGGCCGCAGGTGGGATAGGCGGGGCAGGCCATGGAGTGCCGCAGTGTGTTCGAGAGGTCCTCCGAGAGCGGCACCCCGTGAGCGCGCAGCACCTCGTCGACCAGAGACCGGTCCTCGGGCGCGACGCCGGTCAGGATGACATTCTGCTGAGCGGTCAGGCGAACGGTCAGGTGGAGCCGGCTGACCAGCTCACGAAGCGCGGACCTGAGCCTCATTCCGTTCTCGTCCTTGATCCGGCCGTTCTCCACGTAGAGGCCGTAGTAGAGGAGCCCATCACCCTGCTCGTGCCAGCCCAGGTGGTCGTCCACGGGCTTCCAGGAGAGCGGTCGGGAGGGGCCGAGGCGGAATGGAAGCCGCTCCTGGACGCGCTCCCGGAACCAGTCCACGCCCCGGTCGTGGATCAGGTACTTGAAGCGAGCATGGCGGCGGTTGACCCGGTCGCCGAAGTCGCGCTGGACGGCGACCACGGCGCGGCAGGTGGCGACTGCCTGCTCGGGGCTCACGAAGGCCAGCGGCTTGGCCACGGCGGGGAAGGTCTCCGGCTTGTTGGCCGTCCGCCCCAGGCCGCCCCCCACCAGCAGGTCCACTCCCGCCAGGCCGCCATCCGGCCCCTGGCGGACCACCAGCCCCAGGTCGTTGGAGTACACATCGACGCAGTTGTCGCCCTCCAGGGCAATGGCCGTCTTGAACTTGCGCGGCAGGTAGAGCTCGCCGTAGAGGTCTTCGACCTCTCCCTGAGGTTGCTCTGCGCCCTGCAGGACCCCATCGATCCAGATCTCGTGGTAGGCGCCGGTGGTTGGCGTGAGCGCCGGGACGAGCTCCGAGAGAAGGGTGGAGACCTCGGCGTGAAACCGATCGCGGAGGGGGGCCGGGCAGCACATGATGTTTCGCTCCTGATCCCCGCAGCCTCCCAGCGTGGTCATGAGCGCGTCGTTGATCGCTCGAATGCTCGCCCGCAGGTCGCCCTTCAGCACGCCGTGGAGCTGGAAGTCCTGGCGGGTGGTGACCCGCAGGGTTCCGTCGGCCCAGTCCCCGGAGATCTGGTCGTGCGCCAGATACCCCTCCGGGCTGACCAGCCCGCCCGGAATCCTTGTGCGGATCATCATCTGGTAGTGCTTGTCGAGCCCTCGGGCGCGGGCCTCCTTGCGGCGGTCGCGGTCGTCTTGCTGGTAGACGCCGTGGAACTTCAGCACCTGGGTCGCGTCCTCGGTAAACGTGGACGCGCCACTACCCAGCTCCTCGGCGATGGTGCCGCGGAGATGGTTGCTGGAGGCCTTGACCTTCTCGTTCCGGGAAAGGCCTTCGGGGTCGATCGGCGGAGGTGTGCTTTCAGGCATGCTTGCGTGCTCTCGGGAAAAGGGACCGCCAACGAGGCGGAGGATTCAGGGCGCCGTGGCGCCCGGCTGCGAGACCTGGAGGCTATCTACAGGCGCAGCGAGTCAGCCGGCCGAAGTCCAATGCCCGCCTTCTGGTGAGAGCCAGTCGTCGATGGGGGCAAAGGGTCAGACCGCCGATCATTGCCGAAAAATATATGGTCGTGGCACATCTCGGCGCAGCTTCAGCCTGTCCCCGATTTGGCTGACGTCGAACTCGGCAGTCCTGACTTTTGGGGACAGGAATGCCATCGCTCAGCAGCCTGATAGACTCGGCCCGATGTTGACCGTGCTCGTGCTTCTGCGCAGCGACCTCTCTTCTATCGGGTGTGCAGGGCGGCATGGCGCGGCCGTCCTCCGGCGCCTGACGCCGGAGTAGTAGGAAGACGCGACCGGCCCCCGCTTCAGGCGGGGGCTTTGTTGTTTAAGGCAATGGCGCACTGGACGATCACGGTCACAGAGGTAGCGGGGGCGGATCAGCTCGAAGACGTCTTCGGTGCCTGCGCGCGGCTGGGGGTCGGCCTTCACTCCGCCCGCTTCAGCACCGGCCGGGTGCAGCTGGTCCTGGAGCCGGCGGCGCCGCTCGAGCAGCTCGAGGACGAGCTGCTGCGGTTCGGCTTCCATACCAGGACGGAGCCGGGCGACCACAGCATGGAGGCGCTCTCGGCACGGGAGCAGGAGCTTCTGACCCTTCTCGCCCGAGGTCTCCAGCTGAAGGAGGTGGCACGCCGCATGGGCGTCGAGACGAGCACCGTCCGCGAGTACTGGTCGAGGATCAAGCGCAAACTCGGTGTCCGCTCCATGAGCCAGGCCGTCAGCCTCTGGAGCAACACCGAACACCACCACACCGATTAAGAGAAGGGAGTTCCCTCCTCCTTGTGGGGGAGGATCGGGAGGGGGTCCTCTCCAACCAGTCAAAGGTGCACTCGCGCCGCCCTGACCGAAACGAATACCGCCTAACTTCGCCGTCCTCACAAAGGGGAGGGAATGGTAGATTTGTCCAGTTTTGATCAGCTTTGGGGATGACCGGCCGCCTGACCCGCAGGGGCCGCAGTCGCCCGCAGCGACCGGAGACGAAACGGACTGGCTCACGCTGGGCGAGGCCGGCCGGCTCCTGGGCGTCGCTCCGGAGACGTTGCGGCGCTGGTCGGACCGCGGTCGGGTGCCCAGCTTCGTAACCGTGGGCGGCCACCGCCGGTTCTCTCGCCAGGCGATCCTCAAGCTGCTTCCATCGGACCGGGAGCGCCGCCCCCGCCTGGCGCAGCTCGGAACCTCGCCCGCGCGCATGACGCGGGCCTACCGGCTGGCGCTGCCGACGGAGCGCCGCCCCATGGCGGACTGGCTCTCACGGCTCGAGCCGGAGCAGGTGTCCCAGTTCCGCCACCTGGGCGGGGCGATCGCCGAATCGCTCCTCGCACATCTGGACGCCGACGATCCCGAGACCGCACTGGCCCGGCTGCAAGAGGCCTCGGCCCTGGCGGCCGACTACGGCCTCCGCTGCGGCCGGCTCGAGCTGCCTCTGTCCGAAGCGGTGGCCGCCTTCCTCCGCTTCCGGGGACCCTTCATAGACGAGCTCGCGAGGACGGCGCGACAGCGCGGACTCGACACCAGGGAGGCGACCGAGCTGCTGGTCGAAGCGCAGGACGCCTGTGACCGGCTCCTGCTCGCCTTCATCGAGGCCTGGCAGCACGAATGATCATCTCGGAGCCGTGGGTCCTCGCCGCGGCCGCCGACCAGGTGGCGGTCGACGAGCGGTCGCGGTTCCAGGCGGAGGCGGAGGCGATGCTCCAATTCCACTCCGGCTGGGCACTGCTGACGACCTGCCACCGGGTGGAGCTGTACGGCGTCGGGCCCGCCCCCAGTTGGCCCGGAATGCTCGCACTTCAAGGCCGGCCCGCCGCCGGCCGGCTGATCAGGGTCGCGGCGGGGCTGGAGAGCACCGTTCCAGGCGAGAACGAGGTTCTGCGGCAGGTGCGCGACGCCCTGGCGACCGCCAGGCGCCGAGGCCTCGACCCGCGGCTCGCCCGGCTCTTCGAGATGGCCATCGCCACCGGGCGGCGCGCTCGTTCGGGTGACGGGCGTCAGCAGCCCGGCCTCGCCGAGCAGGCGGTTGCCTGGCTCGACTCGCGGGTCCGCCTGGCGCGGCGGCCGGTCGTGGTTGCCGGTACGGGCGTCATGGGCACCATGCTGGCGCGGGCGGCGGCTGAGGCGGGCGCCTTGGTCACTGTCGCGGGCCGGAACCCGCGCCGAGCCTCGATCGACCTGGCGACCGGCGCCGCAGCGGCGCGTAGTTCCGCCGCCGTGGCCGTGGCGCTGGCGGGACCCTGGAAAGAGCTCGCCGGCCAGGCTGACGGCCTGCCGCCGGTCGCCGACCTCTCGTCGCCGCCCGCCGTACCCGAGGAGGTCCGCTCAGCGCTGGGCGGGAACTTCCTCGGCGTCGACGCCCTCTTCCAGCCCCCAGGCTCCGGAACCGCCTGGACTGCGCAGGCGGACGCCCTTGTCGAAGCCGCGGCGGACGAGTACGTGAGCTGGTTGGCGGGGCGGGGCTCGATCGACACTCTGCGGGCGCTCCAGGCTCATGCCGAGGAGCGGCGACGGGAGCGGCTCGAGCGCCTCCTGCGCCGTCTTCCCGATCTTCCCGAACGCGAACGGGCGCTGGTCTCGGCAATGTCCGAGCAGCTCGTGACCGACCTGCTTCACGAGCCGCTGAGCGCCCTGCGCGAGGACCCGGACGGCAGCCGGGCCGAAGCGGCCCGGAGGCTGTTTCGCCTGTGAGGAACCTTCGGATCGGAACGCGCGGCTCGCGGCTGGCACTGATCCAGGCCGAGATCGTCGCGGGCGCCCTTCGCTCGTCGGGCGTGGAGGTCGAGATCGTGGAGGTGTTGACGGAGGGCGACCGGCGAGCGCCTGATGTGAGCATTGGGGAGGGCGTTTTCGTGGCCGCCCTGGAGCGGGAACTGGCCGCAGGAGTCGTGGACCTGGCCGTCCACAGCGCCAAGGACGTCCCGCTCAAGGTTCATCCCGAGCTGGTGATCGGAGCCTATCCCCAGCGTGCCGATCCCCGGGACGCGCTGATCACCAGGGACGGCGGCTCCAACCTGGCGGCGCTGGCCCCCGGCGCGGTGGTCGGCACAGACAGCCCGCGACGTGGCGGATTCGTCCTTCGCCGGCGCCCGGACCTGGTCCACCGCCCGCTCCACGGCAATGTTGACACGCGCCTGCGCAAGCTGGATCGCGGCGAGGCGGATGCTCTCATCCTGGCGGCGGCTGGGCTTGACCGCCTGGGTGCCGGCGGGCGGATCGACGAACGCCTGGATCCGGTGGTGGTGACGCCCGCCCCTGGTCAGGGCGCGCTCGCCATCCAGTGCCGCCTGGAGGACGGCGAGGTGAGGCAGGCGCTGGCCGCCCTGGACCAGCCGGACGTGCGGCTGGCGGTGGCGACCGAGCGGCGCGTGCTGGAGGGGACCGGGGGGACGTGCCGGTCGCCGGTGGGCGCGCTGGCCACGGTGACCGGGGACCGCCTGCGGCTCCTGGCGGCCGCGGCGGCGCCGGACGGTTCCGCGCACCACCTGGTGGAGCTTGTCGGAGAAGCGACCGAAGAAGAAAGCGCTCGGCTGGCGGAGCTCGCGGCTCACGAGCTCCTGCAGCGCGTGGCGCTCCCGGCATGAGACGGATGCGGGCCGGCGCCGTGCTGGTGACGAGGCCGGCGGAGCAGGCCGACGGGCTGGTCGAGGGGCTGCGCTCTCAGGGCGTGGACGTCCGCGTGGTGCCCACCGTGGCCCTCGAACCGCTCCCCTTCGCGCCTCCCCGGCTGGCCACCTACGACTGGGTGGTGGTGACCAGCCCGACGGGCGTGCGCTGCCTCCTGGACAGGGTCGCGCCGGAGCCGGGCGTTCGCTGGGGCGCTGTCGGTCCGACGACGGCGGCGGAGCTCGCCCGGCGGGGGGTGAAAGCCGACGTGGTGCCCGCGCGAGCTCGCGGCACCGAGCTGGCTGCCGCGATGGAGGGCGTCCAGGCCGTGAGCGGCCGGCGCGTCCTCCTGGCCCGGGCTACGGCGGGGGGACCCGAGCTCACCGAACGGCTGCGCGCGCGCGGCGCCCAGGTGGACGAGCTTGACGTCTACCGGACCGTGGAAGGGCCGGAGTCGAGCCGCCGAGCCCTGAACGAGGCGCTCGCGGACCCCCGGCTGCGAATCGTCGTGTTCGCGTCCGGATCCGCCGTGCGCGGGCTGCTGAGGCTCGCTGGCGAGCATCCGCGCCGGCTTCTCGCCATCACCATCGGGCCCGCCACCACCGAGGTGGCCGCCGAGCACGGGTTCGAGGTCGCGGCCGAGGCCGACCGGCCCACCGTTGAAGGACTTCTGGAGGTGATCCAACATGCTGCGTGAGCTGGTACCAGGCATCGTTCGAACCGGGGAGGTCCCAGGCGTCGAGCGGCCGCGGCGGCTGCGCGCCACGCCGGCGACCCGCGCTCTCGTCCGCGAGACGAGGCTCGTCGCCCGGCAACTGGTGGCGCCGCTCTTCGTGGTGCCCGGGAGCGGTCGTGAGGAGCCGATCCCTTCTCTGGTAGGCCACTCCCGGCTCAGCCCCGACCTGGCGCTGGAGAAGGCCAGGATGCTCGCGGCGGCGGGCGTCGGAGGCCTGCTCCTCTTCGGAATCCCCGACAGCAAGGATGAGCAGGGCAGTGGCGCGGCAACCCCCGACGGTCCGGTCCCCGCGGCGCTGCGCCGGTTCCGCGAAGCGGACCTTCCGCTGGTCCTTGTCGCGGACGTGTGTCTCTGCGAGTACACCAGCCACGGGCATTGCGGCGTTCTCGACGGGCACCAGGTGGACAACGACCGCAGCCTGCCCCTGCTCGCGGAAGCCGCCCTGGCTTACGCCGAGGCAGGCGCTGACGTGGTTGCGCCCAGCGCCATGATGGACGGCCAGGTCGGGGCGCTCCGCGCCGGCCTGGATGCCGCCGGCCACACCGGTACGGCGATCATGGCCTACGCCTCCAAGCATGCTTCGGCGCTCTACGGCCCCTTCCGGGAGGCGGCCGGCTCCACCCCCGCCTTCGGTGACCGGCGCTCCTACCAGATGGACTCCGCCAACGGCCGGGAGGCCCTGCGCGAGATGGAGCTGGACGCGCGCGAGGGCGCCGACATACTCATGGTGAAGCCCGCCATCACCTCGCTCGACCTGCTGGCGCGGGCCCGTGAGCAATTTCAGCTGCCGCTGGCGGCCTATCAGGTGAGCGGCGAGTACGCGATGCTGGAGGCTGCCGCCCAGCGCGGCTGGCTCGACCGCCGGGCGGCGGCGCTGGAGACCCTGACCGCCATCCGGCGCGCCGGGGCGGACGTGATCATGACCTACCTGGCCGCCGACGTGGCGAAGTGGCTGGCAGAGGACCCACGGTGACCGAAGCCCCCTTTGTGCAGGCGCTGGCTCTGGGCCTCGATCCGGCCTGGCGGAGGCGGCCCGAGGCGGAGCGTTGTGCAGACGCCCGGGCGTTCGAGCAGGCCCTCCAGGTTCCGGGCGTCACCACTCACTGCTACTCGATGATCGGCCTTCACCCGGGGGCCGACCTTCTCCTCTGGCGCCTGAGCCCCTCTTTGGAGCAGCTGGAAGAGGCGGCCGCCGCGACCCTGCGGAGCGGCATCGGCCCCTGGATGCGCGTGAGCGAGAGCCTGCTGGGCCTCATACAACCGTCCCAGTACGTGAAGCGGCCCACCGTCCAGGAGCAGTCACTGTTCACCGGGGAGCGGTCTCGCTACCTGATCGTGTACCCGTTCACGAAGACCTCCGACTGGTACCTCCTGGGCAAGGAGGCGCGCCAGGGCATCATGAACGAGCACATGCGGGTGGGGCATGACTACCCGCAGGTCCGCCAGCTGCTCGCCTACTCCTTCGGAATCGACGACCAGGATTACCTGGTCGCCTACGAGACTGACGACCTGGCGGTCTTCGGACAGCTGGTGCGCGCGCTGCGGAGCACCGAGAGCCGGCGCTCCACGCTGCGCGACTTCCCGATCCTGACCGGCATCCATAGGTCGCCCTCCGAGATCGCCAGGCTGCTGGGAGCATGAGGGCGGCCACCAGCGACGCCATCCGCCAGGAGGCGGCCCGGCTCTTTCCGGGCGGCGTGAACAGCCCGGTCCGCGCCTACCGTGCGGTTGGCGGAGAACCTCCCATCATCGACCGCGGCCGCGCCGGGCACGTCTGGGACGCGGACGGCCGCGAGTACGTGGACTGGGTGGGCGCCTTCGGGCCCCTGATCCTGGGCCACGCCCATCCGGCCGTGGTCGCCGCCCTGGAGGGCGCGATTGCCCGCGGGGGCCCCTTCGGCGCCACGACCGAGGCCGAGGTGCGGCTCGGGTGCCTGATCACAGAGGCTATGCCGGCCGTCGAGCGGCTTCGCTTCGTCAGCTCCGGGACCGAGGCGGCGATGAGCGCCCTCCGGGTGGCCCGGGCGGCTACCGGCCGCGACCTGGTCCTCAAGTTCGAAGGCGGCTACCACGGGCATTCCGATTCGCTGCTGGCGAAGGCGGGCTCCGGGCTGGCGACGCTGGGGCTGCCGGCCAGCGCGGGTGTCCCCGCCGCGGTGGCTTCCACCACGGTCCTCGCGCGCTACAACGATCTCGACTCCACCTCCGCCCAGCTGGAAGCCCATCGGGGCCAGGTGGCGGCGATCATCGTCGAGCCCGTCGCCGCCAACGTCGGCGTGGTCCCGCCCGAGCCCGGCTTCCTGGCCGGCCTGCGCGAGCTGGCTGGCGCCCATGGCGCCCTGCTCGTATTCGACGAGGTGATCACCGGGTTCCGGGTCGGCCGCGGCGGCGCCCAGACGCTATACGCCGTGACCCCGGACCTGACCCTGCTCGGCAAGGTGGTCGGCGGCGGCCTGCCGGTGGGGGTCTACGGGGGTCGGGCCGAGCTGCTCGACCTGGTTGCGCCTGCCGGACCGGTGTACCAGGCCGGGACGCTCTCCGGCCACCCGCTGGCGATGGCGGCCGGGGAAGCGACGTTGAACCAGCTTGACGATGCGCTGTATGGACGCCTGGAGCAGTTGGGCGCTGCCCTGGAGCGCGGGCTCGCTCCGGCCGGTCGGGTGGCTCGCGTCGGCTCACTGCTGACCCTCTACGCCTCGGGGGAAGCGGAGTTCGCCGCCCTGCACCGCCGCCTTCGGGATCGCGGCGTGCTAATCCCACCCTCCCAGTACGAGGCCTGGTTCGTATCCGCGGCGCACACCGACGAGGACGTCGAGCTGACGCTGGAGGCGGCGCGCGCATGAGCCGCTTCCTGAACGCCGCCCGCGGGCGGCCGGTGGACGCCACACCCATCTGGCTTATGCGCCAGGCGGGCCGGTCGCTGCCCGAGTACCGGGCGCTGCGAGAGCGCTACACCCTCCTGGCCATCGTGGCACAGCCGGACCTCTGTGCCGAAGTCACGCTGCAGCCGGTCCGCCGGCTGGGCGTCGACGCCGCGGTGATGTTCGCCGACATCATGCTGCCGCTGCACGGGATGGGAGTCGACTTCGAGCTGGTCGAGGACGTAGGGCCGGTGATCGCCGAGCCGGTCAAGAGCGCTCGTGACGTCGACCGTCTGCGGGTGCCCGAAGGCGAGGAGGCGGCGCCGCAGGTGATCACCGCGATCAAACAGGTCGTCCGGCAGTCGCCGGTTCCCGTGGTCTGCTTTGCGGGCGCTCCCTTCACACTGGCCAGCTACCTGATCGAAGGCCGGCCGAGCAGGGACTTCAAGCTGACCAAGCGGTTCATGTACCACGAACCTCGGGCCTTCGAAGAACTCCTGAGCAAGCTTGCCGCCACCATGGCGGGCTACCTGTCCGCCCAGGTGGGCGCCGGGGCCGCCGCCCTGCAGTTGTTCGACAGCTGGGTGGGCGCGCTGGCGGTGGAGGACTACACGGAGCGGGTGGCGCCGCACACCAGGGCGGTGATGGCGGCGACCGAGTCCCTGCAGGTGCCGCGGATCCACTTCGGCACGGGCACCGCCGGCCTGCTGGAGGCGATCGTGGCCACCGGCCCCGACCTGGTCAGCCTGGACTGGCGGGTGCCGCTGGACGTGGGCTGGGAGCGGATCGGCTTCGATCGGGGCGTCCAGGGAAACCTGGACCCGGCGGTGATGCTGGGGCCGTCCGAGCTGGTTCGGGCTCGCGCCCGAGACGTGCTGCGGCGAGCCGGCGGCCGCCCGGGCCACGTCTTCAACCTTGGGCACGGCGTGCTGCCGGAGACGCCCCTGGAGAACCTGCAGCTCCTCGTCGAGACGGTGCACGAGGGAGTGGCCGTCCATGTCTGAGACGACCGGGATCCTTTGCATGGCGTACGGAAGCCCGCGGACCGAGGAGGAGATCGAGCCCTACTTCACGCACATCCGCGGCGGGCGTCCGCCCTCGCCGGAAGCGCTGGAGGAGCTGCAGGGTCGCTATCGCGCCATCGGCGGCTCTCCCCTCGACGACATCACCCGGCGGCAGGCCGCCGCGCTGGGTCGCCGCCTCGGCCTGCCTGCCTTTGTGGGTATGAAGCACTCCCCGCCCTTCATCGCAGAGGGAGCGCGGGAGGCTGAGGCCGGCGGTGTCGGCAAGCTGATCGGCCTCACCCTGGCACCGCACTACGCCCAGATGAGCGTGGGTGCGTACGAGCGGGCGCTGCGCGAGGCCTGGAGTGGAGAGCTGGACTTCCTGCAGGGGTTTCATGACCACCCCGCTTTCATCGCCGCCGTCCGCTCGATCCTCGCCGAAGCGCTCCAGGACTACCGGCCCGACCGTCTCTTCTTCACCGCCCACAGCCTGCCCGCGCGGATAGTGGCCGAGGGTGATCGCTACGACGAGAGGCTGCTGGAGAGCTGCCGGCTGGTCGGGGAGGGCATGTTACTGCCGCCGTGGGAGTTCGCCTTCCAGTCTGCCAGCAGCACCGGAGAGCCCTGGTTGGGACCGGACCTCCTCCAGGCGGTCCAGCGCTCAGGCGCCCGGCGTGTGCTCGTCTGCCCGATCGGCTTCGTGGCCGACCACCTGGAGATCCTCTACGACCTGGACGTGGAGGCCCAGGCGTTCGCCCGCGAACACGGCCTGGAGCTGCGCCGCACCCCCTCCTTCAACGACCGCCCCGACTTCATCCAGGCCCTTACCGAGATAGTCCAGGAGCGGCTCTAAGGAGACAAAAGTATTCCCTCCCCTTCTGGGGGGGACGTTTGTTTCTCCCTTAGCGCTTTGAGTCGAGGATTACCTCGTGCCACCAGTGTTCGGGGGGTCCGGACTCGAGACCCTCGAGGCGTTTGCGGGTCTCGGTGAAGGCTTCGTCGCTGTGCCAGGCCTCCCAGTCGGCGCGCGTCTGCCAGGTGCCGACGATGATGCGCTTGCTCAGGTTGTCCAGCGGCAGCATCAGCTGAGCGGCGACCCAGCCAGGCTTCTCGCGGGCGGCCTCCAGCCGCTGGCGCATGGCGGCGTCCCATTCCGGCTCGGCGCCTTCTTTGACATGGACATGGGTCACGATCGTCATCATCAGCGGTCGCCTCCGAACGAAAGCTCAGGGGTCGGTCGGACGGCTCGGCCTGGGATCGGCCCCCGCCTGGGGCTCGGTGGCTTCCGTGCCTTCGACGGCCTCCGTCCGGTCCCGTCCGGTCTCGATATCTAGGTCCCGCGCCAGCCGTTTAGCCTCGCCCACGGCCTGGCGCGCCTTCCCCTTGAGCTCGGTGGCCCGGTCGCCCGTGACCTTGCCCTTGAGCTCCTCCGCCTTGCCCTGGACCTTGTCTTTCACCGGTCAAACCTCCTAGGCGGGGCCGACATGCGGTACGCATATTACGTGGCGCGGCGCGGGATCCCAACACTCAGACCGCGGCCCGGTCGAGCTCCTGGGCCCGGTGCTGGCCTGCCAGCTCTGCGAGGAGCTCCGCGCCGAAGTTCTCAGGCCTGGAGACTGCAACGCGGCACGCCGTCACCGCCCGCAGCCTCGCGGTCCGGTGGCCGTCCAGGCGAGATCGTTCACCGACGATGGCCCCTGGCCCCAGGCGCGCCAGCACGCGACCGCCCGCCTCCAGGTCGAGCAGTCCGTCCAGGAGCAGACACACCACACCGCAGATGGTGGCATCCAGATTGAATGGCTTTACTGATGTCTTTTTTATTGCGCCGCTATTGCCTGTTTTCGTGAGTACTTGCATATCAGCAAAGGCGGCCGGTAAACAAGATGGACGACCCCCCGCAGAGCATTCACGCGCGCTTCCACGAGGCGGCGACAGATGTCACACATGAGGAGAGACGTATGGACTACGGGACCACGGAAGGCCAGTCCCAAGGCGCCACGGAGGCGATAAAGGACCAGGCCCAGCAGGTGTCGGACAAGGCCCGCGAGGTCGGCGGCACCGTCCAGGATCGCGTGCGCGACCAGCTCGACACCCGGTCAACTCAGGCCGGCGAGCAGGTCGGGTCGGTCAGCGACGCGATGCGATCGATGGGAGAACAGCTGCGGGACCAGGGCAACGACCTCCCCGCACAGCTTGCGCACCAGGCAGCCGAGAAGACCGAGCAGCTTGGCCAGTACCTTCGCGAGGCCGACACGGACCGGATCATCAGAGACGTCGAGGATTTCGGTCGCCGTCAGCCCTGGGTGGTTGCGGCGGCAGGGATTGCGTTGGGCGTCGCCGCGGCACGGGTCATCAAGGCGTCCGGCCGCCGGCGCTACGAGGGCGGCGGATACGACGGCAGCCGGCTGCCGGCCCGCACCGACTACGGCAGCACGGCTTACGGGTCTCCGGCGCCCGCCACGACGGGTGCCGGCACTTACGAGTCCCCGGCACCCGTGACGGGCGGCACCTACCCGCCCCGGGGTAGCGAGTGATGGAAAGGCAGGAACCCGCCGACCTCCGGCAACTGCCAACCGGCGAGATCGTCAAGGAGCTCGCCGAGGAGGTCAGCAACCTGGTCCGGGCGGAGCTCGACCTGGCCAGGGCAGAGCTCACCGAGAAGGGCAAGCGGGCCGGTATCGGAATCGGCGAGCTGGGCGCGGCCGGCGTCGTCGCCCTCTATGCCCTCGGGGCGCTCACTGCTTGCATCATCGCCGCCCTGGCCCTCGCCATGCCGGTGTGGACAGCGGCGCTGATCGTCGCCGTGGTCTACGGGATCATCGCGCTCGTGCTGTATCTGGTCGGCCGGCAGCAGCTGGAAAAAGGGCTGCCTCCGACACCCGAACGGACACAACAAACCATCAAGGAGGACATCGAATGGGCAAAGACCCGGACGCCATCGAGAGAGAAATAGAGGACCGCCGAGAGCGGATCGGAGAGCGGATCGACGCCCTCAGCTACAAGGCGGACGTGAAGAGCCGGGTGGGCGACGCCATCACCGAGAAGCGCGACCGGGTCACCGGGCGCGTGAACGAGTTCTTCTCCGGCACCAGCGACCGCGTCTCCGACATCGCGGATCGGGCGCCCTCGGGCGAGCAGGTGAAGGACCGGACCCGCCGCGCGGCGGGGATCGTACGCGAGAACCCGCTCGGTTTCGCCATCGGAGCAGTCGCGGTCGGATTCATCGTGGGCCTTGTCCTGCCTTCCACCCGGATCGAGGACGAGCGTCTGGGCGAAGCCGCCGACGCCGTCAAGTCGAAGGTGATGGAGACCGGGCAGGAGGCGCTGAGCCGCGGCCAGGAGGTGGCCAAGGATGTGGCGCAGACAGCTTCCCAGACGGCAAAGGAAAGCGGCAGCCAGCACGCCAGCGACCTGGCAGACAGCGCCCGCGAGAACGCCTCTCAGGCGGCGCAGGAAGCCCGCTCGCGAACGCAGGCGTGACCTGGGTATGACGGCGGGGGAATCCCCATGAAAGCCATGCTGGAGCGGCTGAAGAGTTCCTTTCCAGGCAGGCTGGCAACGGCATACGGAGAGAGCAAGGCCGGCAACTACGCCGCCGGTCTTGCCTTCAACTCCTTTATGACCATGTTTCCACTGATGCTCGGCCTGCTCGCGATCCTGGGGCTCGTCGTCCGCGACCCGGGCCTCATGGCCAAGGCGCAATCGACACTCCTGGGCGTGTTTCCCGCAAACGCTCACGAGGAGCTTGCTCAAGTTCTGAAAGGAGCCCAGAAGGGTTCAGGGTTGCTGGGCATTATCTCCATCGTCGGACTGCTCTGGAGTGGAACCGGACTCTTCGTAGCCATGGAGTTCGCACTGGGCGAGATGTTCGGCGCCAAGCAACGCGACTTCGCGCGTCAGCGCTTGATGGCGCTGGCGATGATGGCCGTCTTTCTGGTCGGCATCCTGCTGGCCGTGATTTCCAACTCGATGGTGGCGGCGCTGGGCTCGGGAGTGAAGTTCCTGGGACCGGTGCTGGGTGTTGTGGTGATGACCACGCTGGTGGCGGCGATCTATCGCATCGTGCCCAACCGCACCTTCGCGCTGACACAGATCCTGCCCGGCGCGCTGCTCGCGGGCATCCTAATGGAGATCGTCACCCTCGCCTTTCCGCTGTACGCCAAACTCGTTCACGGCTTCAACACATACGGGGCCGCCTTTGCGCTGTTCTTCCTCCTCGCCACCTGGCTGTTTTTCATCTGCCAGTTCATCCTGCTCGGAGCGGTGCTGAACCGGATGCTGATGGGCGAGCCGGAGACCGGAGGCGCAGTGTCGAGTCCCGGAGAGGCACGTGAAGAGACCCGTGGCGCACGCGCCGCGGACCGGGTCAGAGGCTCGCAGACTTCCTGAGAGTCGCGGGCCAGGACCGGGACGGGCTCAGCTCCACTTGAGGGAGTAGCCCGTCCCCGGTTCGCTGATCAGAGTGCAGGGCAGGTCGGCGCCTGACAGCTTGCGCCGAAGCCGTACCACGTAGTTCCGGACTTGCTCCGCGGACAGGTTTGGTGCCAGCCAGGCCTGGTCCGCCAGTTCCCGAGGCGTGAAGCTCTGGGCCGGATGCTCGAGGAGAAACGTCAGGAGCTCCGCCTCTCGCCGGCTGAGCCGGATGGCGCCGCCCTGGTGGCGGATGATCCTGACGTCATAGTCGAAGTCGATTCCCCCGCCCAGGTCTCTCACCCGCCGCTGCCAGAACTCCAGGCGGCGGCGGAACCGGTCTCTCTCCTCGGTGAGGATGGTCATGTCGGTGCTCGCGATCTCCCGCGCCGAGTCGCGGCCGAGGTCCTCCACGGCCCGCCTGGTTCGGACCAGCACGCCCTCCTTGAAGGCGAGGAGCTCCGTATAGGCGGCCATCCAGCGGCGCGCATCCTCGGAGTGCGGGGTCGCGGGGTCCTCGCCCTCGAGAAGACGGTCCTCCTCGACCGCCGCGCGTGCAGCCTCCTGCGGGTGGTTCGTGTTCATCGGCAGCTCATTCCTACGCATAAAAATGCGTCGCGCTACGGGTCGCGGCTGTCCAGCAAGGGGACGGTCCTGAGGTCGGGCAGGGTGCGGGCGCCGGCGCAGAACATCGCGATCCGGAGTACCTCGACCACCTCGCGCGCCAGTCCGTGGGCTTCTTCGGCACCAGCCACAGCGGCACGCAAGAAGGGACCGGCGATGCCTGCCAGGTCAGCGCCCAGCGCCACAGCCTTGGCCACGTCGAGGCCGTTGCGAATGCCGCCGCTGGCGAAGATGCAAGCGTCGGGGGCCGCCTCCCGGGCAAGCCGAAGGGCCTGAGCCGTCGGCAGTCCCCAACCTGCGAAGGCCCTGGCGACGCGTGCCCGCCAGGGTTCCGCCATCCGGTGGCTTTCGACTTCGCTCCAGGAGGTCCCGCCTGCTCCGGCGACGTCGACCGCCGAGACACCTGCTGAGAGCAGGGAACGGACCACGTCGGGAGCTAGTCCCCAGCCCACCTCCTTGACCACCACGGGGCTCCCCAGCAGGCGGCAGAGCCCGCCGATCTTCTCGAGCAGACCGCGGAAGCTGGTGTCGCCTTCCGGCTGGAGCGCCTCCTGAAGCGGGTTCAGGTGAAGGACCAGCGCGTCAGCCTCCAGCCGGTCCAGCAAACGCCGACAATCGTCCACCGAGACGCCGCGGTTGAGCTGCACCGCGCCCAGGTTGGCGAGAAGCGGCACGTCCGGCGTGAGGCGCCGGACCTGGAAGGTCGGCAGCGCCTCCGGGTGCTCGAGGAGGATCCGCCCGGAGCCGAGACCCATGGGGAGTCTGAAGGCCTGCGCCACCTCGGCCAGCCGGCCATTTATGCGGCCGGCGTCGGCGGTTCCGCCGGTCATGCAGGAGATCAGCAGCGGTGCCCCCAGCCGCCGGCCGAAGAGCTCGCAGCCCGTGTCCACCTCGGCCAGGTCCATCTCGGGGAGCGCACAGTGCAGGAACCGCAGCTGGTCGAAGCCCGCGTCCACCCCCTTTCCGTCGACGTCCTCTTCGACGTTGATCCGGATGTGGTCCGCCTTCCGGCGCCCAGTCGACCGCAGCTCCGTCACAAAAAAAGTATGCGCGGCCGCCACAACGCACCCGAGCGAGCATCTTGGCTGAGCTCGGCGACAGGTTTCCCTCCCCTTGTGTTGTGGGGGAGGGAGACCCTCATTTAGCGCACGCTTAGGACGACTTGTTCTGGGAGGAGGCCTTTTCCTCTCAGCTTGGTCATCGGGTGATAGGCCTCTACGAAGCGCATCGTGCCCGAGGCGGAGCGCAGGACCATTGAGTCGGTGAAGGCGTAGTGCTCCTCGTAGCGGACGCCCTGGAGGAGCTCGCCCGTCGTTATGCCGGTGGCCGCAAAGAAGATGTTCTGGCCGGAGCAGAGGTCATCGAGCCCGAGCACCGCTCCAGCCTGGTGCCCCTCACTGGCGGCCATGGCCCGCTCCTCGTCGTTGCGGACCAGGAGCCGCCCCTGCATGTCTCCGCCGAGTGCCTTTATGGCGCACGCAGCCACCACCCCCTCGGTGGCGCCGCCCGAGCCAATCAGCACGTGCATGCCGGTCTTGGTCTCGAGGGCCGCCATTATGGCGCCCGCCACGTCGCCGTCCGAGATCAGGCGCACCCGAGCGCCGACGTCGCGGATTTGCTCGATCACCGGCTGGTTGCGCTCCCGGTCCAGGATCACCACCGTCAGGTCCCTGGGATGCAAACCCTCCGCCTTGCCGATCCTGCGCATGTTCCACTCCACGGGCATGTCGATGTCGATGACCCCTCTGGCACGCCGCCCCACCACCAGCTTGTCCATGTAGTGGACGTGGGTGGTGAACATCGACTCCCGCTCCGCAAGTGCAACCACGGAGAGGGCTCCCGGCTGCCCGTTGGCGGTAAGCCGGGTCCCGTCGATCGGATCGACTGCCACGTCAACCTCCGGCTCCAGGCCGTTGCCGACCTGTTCACCGAAATAGAGCATCGGCGCCTCGTCCTTCTCCCCTTCGCCGATCACGACCACGCCGCGCATGTCGACCGAGGCGAGGCCCGAGCGCATGGCGTCCACGGCTCGCTGGTCCGCCTCTTCCTTCACGCCCCGGCCCTGCAGCGGCGCGGCGGCGAGCGCCGCACCCTCGGTCACCCGAAGCAGCTCGAGGGCGAGGTTTCGATCCATCAGCTGATCACCCAAACTGACCCTCCACGCCGTCTAGCCTAGTCGACGCTGTGGACCCGCTGCGAGCAGGCAGTTCCAGGTCTGTCCGGCCCTCAGCCGGTCGTCGAGACCTCCGTGAGCTTTCCATCCTCCATCCGGAGGACTCGGTCGCCAATGGCGGCGACCTGCTCGTCGTGGGTCGCCATGAGCACCGCCGTCCCCGAATCGGCCGCCTCCCTGATCAGGCCCAGGATGCCGGCGGCGGTCCTGGAATCCAGCTGGGCGGTCGGTTCGTCGGCGATCAGCAGGACCGGCGCCCGGACCAGGGCTCGCGCCAGCGCCACGCGCTGGCGCTCGCCGCCCGACAGCTCGTCCTCGCGGTGCTCGGCGCGCTCCGAGAGGCCAGTTGCCTGGAGGGCAAGCCCGGCAAGCCGGGATGCCTCCCCCTCGGGTTCCCCGGCGATTTGTGCCACCAGGGCGACGTTCTCACCCGCCGTCAGCAGCGGCAGCAGGCCCGCGTTCTGGGCCACCCAGCCTACCGTTCGCTGCAAGAAGGCCTCCCGAGAGCCTCCGCGCAGCGACGCCACGTCGCGGCCTTTTACAAGCACCCGTCCCACGTCCGGGGTGTCGAGGCCGCCGCAAAGCGAGAGCAGCGTCGACTTTCCGGAACCGGAGCGGCCCAGGACGACCACGAGCTCGGCCTCCGCGATCTGGAAATTCGCCGCCCGGACCGCCATCAGGTTTCTGCCGCCGACCTCGAACCAGCGCGAGACGTCGTCGGCAAAGAGCACGTCAGCCACCCCCGGCCTCCTGCCGCAGCAGGCGGAGTGAGGGGCCCCCGCCGGCGGCGGGTGCGAAGGGCAGATCCGATGTGCTGCTCTGCCGCATCTGGACCACGCGGTCCACATACCGCTCCAGCTGTGGGTCGTGGGTGACGAAGACTGCAGCGAGACCCACTCCGCGGAGCAGTTCGGAGACGTCCGAGAGGAGCTCCTTGGCGGTCGGCCCGTCCAGCTCCGCCGTCGGTTCGTCGCAGAGCAGGAGGCGCGGCTGGTTGGCCATCGCCACGGCCAGAGCCAGACGCTGGCGATCTCCGTAGTCGAGCTGGTCCGGCCGCCTGCCTTCCCTACCTCGGAGGCCGAGCAGCTCCAGGAGGTGTGCCGCCCGGTCGCGCCGTTCGGCCCGGGAGCCGCGATCGCCCAGCATCGGTACCTGCACGTTCTCGAAGGCGCTCAGGCCCGGCCAGAGCCCCGCCTCCGACTGCTGCCAGAGGTAGCCGACGACCCTGCGGCGGTAGTCCTCGCGCTCCAACTCATCCATGCTCCCGAGATCGCGGCCGTCCACCTCGACCCGCCCCTGGCTGGGCCTCTGGACCGCCGCCAGGATCTTGATCAACGTGGTCTTTCCGCTGCCGCTGGGGCCCACCAGGGCCACCGTTTCCCCCCTCGCCAGTTCGAGGTCGAGGCCCTGCAGTGCGATGACCTCGGAGCGACCAGTGCGGTAGACGTGACCCAGCCCTTCGGTCTTCACCAGCGGGGGGGCTGGCCCAGCGGTCCCCTGACCCTCGCTCACACCAGGACTCTGAGCTGCCGTCGAGCGTCGAGGCGCCCCAGCCAGGCGCGGGTTCCCCATCCCGTCAGCAGCACCGCCGCCATGAAGCCCACGAGCACGCAGCCGGCGGCGGCTGCCTCGATCGCAGCGTGTGTCCTGAGCTGGTCGAGGGGAAGCAGGGCCGCGGCCAGCACGACGCCGAGGAGAGCCCCCGAGGCGAGGCTCTGCCAGATCACCGCACGCTGCTCCAGGGCGAGGCTTCGGCGCAGGTCTCGCGCCGGCAGTCCGCTCAGGACCAGTGCCGCGTACTCCTCGGCGCGCTCGCCGGCGCTGGCCCGGAAGTGCACCCCGAAGCCGAGCAGCGTTATCACGAGTACCGCCAGGGTGCCGTCGGCGACCACGGCGAGGACCAGCGGTTCCCTGCCTTGCTCGAAGCCCAGGCCCCCGGCCACGCCGCCGAAGGTGGCCGCCGAGGCGGCGAAGGCCACCAGGAAGGCGACCGCAGCGTGCTGTTGGGGGCGCCGGCCCAGCTGCCAGGCGGCCAGCCTGCCAGGAACGTCCGCGGAGGCTCCCGGCGCGAGACGGCCGGTTAGCCGGAGGAACCAGACGCTGATCAGGACCAGGAGAAGCGTGGCCGCCAGGGAAGCGACCACACTCAACCAGTCCGCCTGCGACCCGGCTGGAAGGGGAGGCGGAAGGGAGGCGAAGGGCTCCAGGCCCTGCAACCAGCGCGCGGCCGCGAGGAGCGCGAAGGCGGGCAGCAGAAGGAGAAGCCCGGGATTCGGCCGTCGGGGCGGTGACGGTCTGGGCTCCGCGTCGCCCTGCCGGTCCGGACCCGACCTGGGACTGTCCGCCGCGGCGGACAGCCTGGCGAGGATGGTCCAGACGGCCAGGAGCCCTGCGACCACCCCGCCGGCCGCCAGGAGCAAGCCGATGCGGTCAGTGGCGTCCGGCCAGGGCGGCTGGGCCCCAAACGCGGCGGGTCCGAGTGCGGCGGTCAGTGAGATCGTGAGCGCCGCGCCGAGGGTCAGCGAGCCCAGCACCACGAAGGCGATCTGCCGGAGCAGCAGGCTGCGGATCTTCCGGCGAGGCCAACCACGAGCGATCAGGAGCGACGATTCACGCGACTGAAGACGCAGGAACTGGGCGCCGACCAGGTTGACCGCGTAGAGGAGCAGTACGAGCAGCGAGGCTGAAAGCAGCTCAGACGCCAGCCGAACCGGCCGCTGCGCCTGCTGGAAGCTGTTGATCGCCTGATCGAGCGAGGTGTCGAAGAGCTCCCCACGGCTGGCGAAGTGGCGCCGGAGGTCTCGCAGTCCGCTGACCAGGTCGCCGGCGTTCCGGGCGTCGACGGTCCCCGGGTCAAGGAAGAACTGCCTGCCGACCGTGGCGAGGGGCGACGACGCCAGCTTCATGAGATGGTAGAAGTCGTAGCGCCCGACCAGCAGCCGGCCCTGGTTCGCACTCTCCAGGGGCAGAGGGTCGGCCCCGCTCTGCGGCCGCCAGAGCGCTGCAATCCTGGCGCACCAGCGCCCTTCGCGCACGCCGCCCGGGGCGAAGTCTGCGCAGAGGCGGTCACCGAGGTGAAGGCCGAGGGCGTCGGCCCCCGACTGGGCCATGCTGGTAGCCACGTCGGTCGAGCCGCCGAGACCGTCCGGCGGCCAGCTGCCGGCAACCAGCTCGACCCGGTCCGGAAGATCTCTCAGGTAGCCGGCGCTCAGCCCTTTCGACTCCACCTGGGCGGACGCCGGATTCTCGTTGACGGAGACGAGCGTGAGCGGGCCCAGGGTGGCGAGTGCCCTGCTCACGTCCAGGTAACGCCCCAGCCGTCCCTCCACCACCTGCGTCGCTTGAGCCTCGAAGGACTCGAAAGCCGATGGATCGGCCACGTGCTGCTTGGCGACGGTGACCGGCGCCTGTCTGCCCAGGCCGGCCACCGCCGATTGGAGCGCGGCGTCGGCGGCCATCGCGCCGGCCAGCGGGACAGCCGAGGCCAGGGCCATCGCGGCCGCCAGTCCCAGGGCCAGAGCGGAGGACCATCCACCCTGCCGGCGCAGCTGCCGGCCCGCAAGACCGGTCAGCGAGAGGCCTCGGCGGGGAACGTCGCTCCGGCTCCGGTCAGAACCGATTGCGGGGTGGCGGATCAGATCGGAGCCGCTCACGGGCGGCCCAGACCTCGGCGAGGTCGCCATTTTCTTGCCGCTACCTTCCCTCGCCGCCGGCCAGGGATGGCCATAAGCGGGCGATGGGCGCACGGCATTGCTCCCTCTTCCGGGCCAGCCTCCCCCCGCCCGGTCGGTCTGGCAACTGTGGCGACATATTGAGGTTTAGACAGCGGACGAGCGTCCTACATTACTGTCTGCGAGCGCGGCAGGTATCAACGTCGCCTGGCGTACCGACCGGCATCCGGCGCCCGGGGACCGCTGGGAGCCGCACAGACGCCTCAGCCGGAGCGGCGCCGGCGGATCGTGAGCTTCTCGGGCTCGACCAGGAGGTCTTGCTTGCTCGCGAGCTTCCGCTCTCCTCCTGGCGCCAGATAGACGCAGGTTCGCTCGAGAACCGCCGTCACGGTCACCGGAACGCCCCTGAGCAATGCTTCGAAGCCTTCGAGGAGGATCTCGTCTTCCTCCAGCCTGACCTCGCTGAGCGGCTTGGCCATGTCTTCTTCCAGTCCTCTAGAAGGGTTGGATCTCCGCTTCGGGCATCAGCTCTTCCGATATGGCCTCCCGACGGCGGCCGGCGCCACGGCCCGGCCCAAAGCCCCTGCAACCACCACGATGGTGACAACGTACGGCAGCATACCCAAGAACTGTATGGGCAGGTGCACACCGTAGATCTGTAGCCGGCTGCCCACGGCGTCCGAGCCGGCGAAGAGGAGCGAGGCCAGGAAGGCCCCCAGCGGAGTCCATTTGCCGACGATCATCGCCGCCAGTGCGATGAAGCCCCGGCCGCCCGTCACGTTGGGCAGGAAGTTGCCGATCTGCTGGAGCGAGAAGTAAGCGCCCCCCAGGCCGCCCAGGGCCCCGCTTGCGATGACGTTCACGTAGCGGACGAAGTAGACGTTGATGCCTGCGGTCTCCGCCGCCCTCGGGTGCTCGCCGCAGGCGCGGGTGCGCAGACCCCATCTAGTGCGGAAGAGCACGAAGTGGACCACGACGATCAAGACCAGCATCGCGTAGGTGACGAACTGGTTCTGGAAGAAGATGGGCCCGATCACCGGGATCTGGGATAGCAGCGGGACGTTCCAGTGCGGCAGCGTGCCCGGGCCGGCCACGGTGGCCTGCTCGATGAAGTTCCGATAGAAGACTCCCGTGATCCCCACCGCGAGGATGTTCATGACCGTTCCGCTCACGATCTGGTCGACCAGCAGAGAGATCGAAAGCACCGCGTGAATGGCCGCGATGCCGGTCCCCGCGATCATGGCCGCCAGCACGCCGAGCCAGAGGTTGTGTGTGGTGAAGGCCACCGCGTAGCCGACGAAGGCACCCGTCAGCATGATCCCCTCGAGCGCGATGTTGACCACTCCCGAGCGCTCGCACATCATCCCGCCCAGCGCCGCCAGCGTGAGGGGCGTCGCCGTGACCAGCGTGGCCGCGAGCAGGCCGACCAGGTCGATCCGCTGCAGCAGCTCCGCCATCAGCTGGTCGTCTCCACCTCTTCGCGCTGGGTGATCTGAAGGGTCTGGACCGGCGCCTCCCGGAGCCGCAGCAGCCAGCGCACTATCACCGGGGCGGCCACGAAGACGATCACCGAGGCCTGGATGATCGAGATCAGGTCGGACGAGACCTGCGTTTCGAGCTGCATGAAGCTGGCCCCGTTGCGCAGCGCCCCGAAGAGCAAGGCCGCCGGCAGCACGCCCCAGGGGTTGCTGCGCGCCAGCAGCGCGACCGCGATGGCGTCGAAGCCGTAGCCGGCCGCCACCGTGTCCGTCATGTGCTTGTTGACGCCGAGCACCTGGACGATGCCGGCCAGCCCCGCCAGGGCCCCCGAGAGGCCCATGGTGATGACGATGGTTCGCCGGACCGAGATGCCGGCGGTTCGGGCCGCGTCGATGTTGAAGCCGACCGCCCGGATCCTGAAGCCGATCGTGGTGCGCTCGATCAGGAACCAGACGATGGGGACCGCGATCAGGGCCAGGAGGAGTCCGGCGTGCAGCCGGCTGCCCGGGATCAGGGTGACAAGGACCGCCGCCGGGTCGACGTCGGGGGTCCGGGGTGTGGAGACGTTCGGCGCCAGGAGGAGGCCCTTGGTGTTCACCAGGAAGCTGGCGAGCAGGAAGGAGATGTAGTTGAGCATGATCGTGGTGATCACCTCATGGGCCCCCGTGGTGGCCTTCAGAACCCCGGCGATCCCGGCCCAGAAGAAGCCGCCCGCCATCCCCACCAGCAGCGCCAGGGGCACCTCGACTATGCCGGGCAGGCGGTGGACGCTGAAGGCGACGAAGACCCCTGCCAGCGCACCCACGTAGAACTGGCCCTCGGCGCCGATGTTGAAGAGGCCGGCCCGGAAACCCAGCGCAACCCCCAAGCCTAGGAAGACGTAAGGTATCGAGCTCACGAGCGTCTCAGCCGCGGCGTTGTGGTTGGTGAAGGCGCCCGCGAACAGGGCGGAATAAGCCTGGATCGGGTCAGAACCGGTCACCAGGATGGCGAGCGCGCCGACCAGGAAGCCCGCCACCACCGAGGCCAGCGGCACGACCACCGCCGAGATCAACAGCTGCCGCCAGCGACGGCTCAATTCCCCTCCTCCCTCTTTCTTTGCCTACGCCACTCCGGCCATGAGGAGGCCGATCCTCTCTCGCTCGATCTGCTCGCCCTCCAGCACCGACACGATCCGGCCGCGGTACATGACCGCAACCCGGTCGGCCAGGGAGAGCACCTCGTCGAGCTCCGACGAGACCAGCAGGACCGCCAGTCCGGCGTCTCGCTGGCTGACTATCTGCTGGTGGATGAACTCGATGGAGCCGACATCCACGCCTCTGGTCGGCTGCGCGGCGATCAGCACCCTGGGCTTGGTCGAGAGCTCGCGCGCCACAACCACCTTTTGCTGGTTCCCGCCCGAGAGCGCGCTGACCAGCTGGTCAGGGCCGGCCGCACGGATGTCGAAAGCCTTGATCAGGCGCTGCGCGTAGGTGCGGACGGCCTTGAGCTGCCGCACCACCCAGCGAGCGAAGGGTGGCTGCCCGTAATGGTCGAGAACCAGGTTGTCGGAGACCGGCAGCTCGAGCACGATGCCCAGGCGATGGCGGTCGGCCGGGATGTAGCTGATACCTGCGTGGAGGCGTTCCCTGGTCGATTTCCGGCTGACGTCGCGATCGTCGAACACCACGCGTCCCGCCTGGAGCCGGCGCAGTCCGACGATGGCCTCGACCAGCTCGTCCTGCCCGTTTCCTTCCACCCCGGCGACGCCCACTATCTCTCCGGCGCGTACGGCCAGGTCCACGCCGTCCACGGCCACCTGGCGCCTGTCGTCGTGGACCACCAGGCCCTCCACCCGGAGCAACGCAGCACCGGGTCGGGCCGGCTTCCTCTCGACGCGGAGCAGCACGGGCCGACCGACCATCATGCGCGCCAGCTCGGCCAGGCTCGCCTCCGCCGGCTTGCGGGTGTCGACCACCTTGCCCTGCCGCATGACCGTGATGCGGTCGGCGACTGCCATCACCTCGGCCAGCTTGTGCGTGATGAAGATGACCGCCTTCCCCTCGTCGGTGAGCGAGCGAACGATCCTGAACAGACCCTCCACCTCCTGCGGCGTGAGCACCGCGGTGGGCTCGTCGAGGATCAGGATGCGCGCGCCCTTGTAGAGCGCCTTCAGGATCTCGACCCGCTGCTGCACTCCGACCGAGAGCCCTTCCACCTTGGCCCGAGGGTCCACGGCCAGCCCGTAGTCGGACGAGAGCTTGCGAACCGCCGCCCCCGCCCGCTCCACGTCGATCAGGCCCCTGGCGAACTCGCCCTCCTGGCCCAGGATGATGTTCTCGGCCACGGTCAGGGGCGGGATGAGCATGAAGTGCTGATGGACCATCCCGATGCCCAGGCGGATGGCGTCCAGGGGGCTGCCGATCTCGACGCGGTTGCCGTCCACCATGATCTCGCCCGAGTCGGGCCGGACCAGGCCATAGACGACGTTCATCAGGGTCGACTTCCCTGCTCCGTTCTCACCCAGGAGGGCGTGGACCTCGCCCCAGCTGACGTCGAGGTCCACGCCGTCGTTGGCCCTGACGCCTCCGAAGGTCTTGACGATGCCCCGGAGGCGCAGGGCCGGGGCAGCGGCCTCGGCTACGGTGTGCTCACCCCCGTCGCGAGGCTGCCTTCCTTCAGCTTGGTGGCGATGTCGGAGACCTTGGCCTTCACGTCGGTCGACACCTTGGAGTCATAGTCGTGGTAGGGGGCGATGCCTACGCCGTTGTTCTTGGCGTCGAAGGTCAGCGTGCCGCTCTGCCAGCTCTTCTTGACCATGTTCGTGATCGACTGCTTGACCGCGATGTCCAAGTGCTTCTCCGCGCTCGTCATCAGGCAGCTCGCCACGTCCGGGTAGCTGACGAACTGGTCGACGTCGACCCCGATGCAGGTCTTGCTCTTCTGCTTGGCGGCGAGGAGAGCCCCGTTGCCGGTGTTACCCCCGACGCCGAAGATGATGTCAGCGCCCTGGCCGAAGAACGTGTTCGCCTGCTGCAGGCCCCAGTCCGGGTCGTTGAAGTCTTTGGGCCCGCTCTCCGGCTGGTAGATGCCCAGGACCTTCACGTTGGGGTTGGTCATCTTGGCCCCGTTGGTGTAGCCCTTCACATACTTGACCACCGCGGGGACGGACTCAAGGCCGGCCACGTAGGCGATGGTGTTGGACTTCGTCTGCAGCCCGGCGAGAGCGCCGGCCAGGAACCCGGGCTGATCCTCCTGGAACACGAGCCCGACCAGGTTGGTCGGCGGCGGCTTGTCGGTGAAGTCGGCGTAGTCGACCATGGCGAATTTGACGGTCGGGTTCGCCTTGGCGGCGGCGATGGTGGCGTCACCCAGCTTGAAGCCGACAGTCACCACCATGTCGTACTTCTGGTCCACGAACTGCGCGATGTTCTTCGGGTAGTCCTCCTGGGTGCTGGACTCGATGGCACGCGCCTGGACGCAGAGGCTGGAGTCCTTCTGGGCGTTGAGAACGCCCTGCCAGGAGTCGTAGTTGAACGACTTGTCGCTGAGCTTGCCGACGTCGGTGACCAGTCCGACCTTGTAGGTCTTGGAGCAGCTGCTGCTACTACCTCCGCCTGAGGTCCCACCTCCGCTCCCACCGCATGCCAGTGCGATCACTGCTGCGGCCGCCAGGACCGCCACTTGCCGGAAAGCCTTCATTCTGTTTGCACTCCCCAAGATTGCGTGGGCGCCGCCCGCGCGCCGGCGGACAGTCTAGCCCACCTGGGGCAAACCGGCATCTTCCCACCGTGGTCTCAGGACTCCTCCTGATCTCGCAGATACGCGAGCAGGGCTTCGCGCTCAGGCGGGAGCGTGCCTTCCAGCACCAGCTCTTCCAGACGCGCCTTCAAACGACCCACTTCGGGGCCTGCTTCGATGCCTCGTACTGCCATGATGTCGCGCCCGGTGACCGGTATATGCATCCGGCTCGGCGCCTCGCTCAGGACTGAGCGGAGCCGCTCTTCCAGCTCATCGAGCTTGTCACCGTGGGGATACGCCGAGGCCGCGATGTCCGCCCGGGCCAGGGCCAGAAGCTTCGGCAGCAGGGGGCCGGCATCCCGGGCCAGCTTGCGCACGGCACCGTCGCCCCACTCCGAGCTGTAGAAGACGGGCCGCAGGTGGAGCCGCACCAGCCTCGCCGCCTCCTCCACCTCGGCGTTCGAGAAGCGGAGGCGGGTAAGCGCCTCTCGCGCCATGCCCGCCCCGATCTCGTCGTGACCGTGAAAGGCGCCGTCGGGAGTGGCGGTGGGCGGCTTGCCCACGTCATGGAAGAGCGCCGCCAGGCGCAGCACCAGGTCCGGCTCCGTGTTCTGCACCGTCTCCAGCGTGTGTCCGAAGACATCGTGCGTGTGCCACCCGCCCTGCTCCACTCCGTGGCAGGCTGAGACCTCGGGCATCAGCATCTCCATGAGGCCGCCGGCGTCCAGGAGCTCCAGGGCTCGGCGTGGGTCTTCCGAGACCATCGCTTTGCGCAGCTCCTCGTTCACGCGCTCCACCGAGAGCACCGGCGGCCGCGCCCTCTCACGCAGGCGTTGCATCGCAGGAAGCAGGGCCGGATCGAGCTCGAACCCGAGTTGAACGGCCAGCCGGATCGCTCGCAGCATCCGCAGCGGGTCGTCCTTGAACGTCACCAGGGGGTCGCGGGGCGTGCGGAGCAAGCGCCGCTCCAGGTCGGCCACGCCGCCCAGGGGATCGTATACCTGGCCTTCGAAGTCCATCAGGATCGCGTTCACCGTGAAGTCGCGCCGCAGCAGGTCCTCTTCGAGCGTCGCCGGCCGGACCTTGGGCTTTCGAGAGTCGGGAGAGTAGGACTCGGCCCGCGCAGTGGCGAACTCGACCAGCCGCCCCTGCCAGGTCACCTGCGCGGTGCCGAAGCGCGGGAACAGCACTGGCCGGCGCGCTCCCGTGAGCTGCGCGAAGCGTTCGGCCAGCCTCAGTGCGTCGCCCTCTACTACCACGTCAAGCTCGCCAGGGACGCGTCCGAGCAGGTGGTCGCGGACGTAGCCGCCCACCACCCAGGCGCGTAGGCCGAGCTCGCGAGCCGCCTGCCCGAGAAGCGCCAGGGCCGGATCCAGCGTCGCCGGGGATCCGCTCAGGGGTGGGTCCGTGCCCATTCGACGGCGCCCACCTGGCCCGCCCTGTCGCCGAGCTGACCCCGCCGCACCCGCGGCCGCCGGGCGGGCTTGATGAAGGGCGAACCCCGCAGCACCGACATGAAGACGGGCGCCACCTGCTTCCAGGACCGGCTGATCCCGCCCCCGATCACGATCACCTCGGGATCGATCAGATTGGACAGGCTCACAAGCGCGTGCCCCATGTAGGTGGCCGCCCGGCCCACGATCTCGGCCGCTTCGCGGTCTCCCGCAGCTGCTGCTTGAAAGAGCTCGGCCGTGGATTCGCCTGTTTGCCTGGACAGAGAGCCACCGCCGCAGAAAGCCTCCAGGCAGCCGTGCTGCCCGCAGGAGTCCAAGGGGCCGTTGGGATCGAGCACCATGTGCCCGATCTCGCCGGCTGTCCCATGCGCTCCGGAGAAGAGCTGGCCGTCCAGGATCACGCCGCCGCCCACGCCGGTGCTCCAGGTGATGTAGACCATGGTTCGGAAGCCCCGGCCGGCTCCGCGGTGGAACTCGCCCACGGCCGCCACGTTTGCGTCGTTCTCGACGAAGACCGGACACCCGAGCGGCTCCGAAAGCATCGCGGCGAGTGGCACCTCGCTCCAGCCTGGAAGGTTGGGCGGGTTGACCAGGACGCCGTTCTTCTTGTCGATCGGCCCCGGCGCCCCGATCGCCGCACCACGCAAAGGCTCTCCTGTGTCCCGGCGGCGGATCTGGTCTACCACCCATTCGACGAGCCGCTCCGGGCTGCCGAGGAGAGCCGTCCGGGTGCGCGCCAAGGAGACGATCTGGCCGTCCGAACGAGCCAGAGCGACCCTGACCTGCGTCCCTCCCAGGTCGATCCCCGCGATCATGCCGCGCATAAAGTACCCGAGCCGGTCGCCACGGGTCAGCGAGATCGCCGGGGCTGGCGCCATCGCCGCCAGGCAAGGGTGACGGGGGCCGCCAGCACGGCCGCCAGGGCGGACATCAGGAGGAGGTTGAGCTGGACCGCCGCACCTCTTGCGGAGTGCTGCACTGTGACAAGCGCGAGCGGCCCCAGGCCCAGCGTGTGGGTGCCGCTCGCCGGCGAGACCCAGGCCACCAGGGTGATGGTGGCGAAGGGCAGCACGGCGAAGATGGCACCGGCGGCGAAGAGCCAGATCCCCAGCCAGGGGGGAGCCGGAACGTGTTGTCGAGGGGCGGCGCGCCGCAGCCCGGCCTCGTCCTGGCCGAGGGGAGGCCAGACCGCGAACCCGTCCTTCCGGTCCTCGACCAGAGCCCAGGGAGGAAAGCGAAGCAGCAGTCCGGAGACCCAGAGGTCGCCTATGGCTCCGCTCGTGTTGACCACGAATGCCACGGCCGCCCAGGTCCAGGTCGGCTGTAGGAAAAGCAGGACCAGAGCCGCGAGATCTATGAGCACCAGTGGGGCGAGCGCGATCTCGAGGAACTGGTTGCGGCCAAAACGGCGCCCGGGGTCCGTCACGTAGAGGTAGGGCATCCCGCCCTTGACGCCGGCCCCGAACCGCGGGCGGCCTCCATAGATGACCACGAACACCGCGTGGACCAGCTCGTGGAGAGGAAGCGTGACGAGCAGCGCCAGCGGCCAGAGCAGGAGTCCGGCCGGCCCCCCGGAGAACTGCCGGCCGAGTGCGTCGTAGAGAAGGGCGACGGCGCCGATGGCGGCGGCCAGGAGGACCATGGACAGCAGCGTCCAGACCCCCGCCAGTGAAGGGGTCATCTCGAATGTGTAGGCCGGCCCCTCCCCTGGTCGCACGACGGCTCCTTTCTTTGAGTTTCCCTACGTGCCGGTCCGGAAGATCAGCCCGACCGGGTGTTCACGACCTCGCCGCTGGAGAGCACCACCCCGTCCTCGCACCGCGCCTCGACCAGCCCGCCCTGGAACTGCTGCTGGTAGAGCTCGGCGTAGAGCCCTCCCTGGGCGACCAGCTCCTTGTGCGTCCCTCGCTCGACCAGCTTGCCCCTGTCGAGGACGAAGATTACGTCCGCGGAGAGGATGGTCGAGAGCCGATGGGCGATCGCGATCGTGGTGCGGTCCCGCATGAGCGGGCGGAGCGCCGTCTGCACCATGCGCTCGCTGTTGGTGTCGAGAGCGCTGGTCGCCTCGTCGAGGATCAAGATGCGCGGGTCCTTGAGGATCACTCTGGCAATCGCGATCCGCTGTTTCTCGCCCCCCGAGAGGCGGTATCCCCGTTCCCCGACCATGGTGTCGTAGCCCTCGGGCGACTCCATGATTCGATCGTGGATGAGCGCCGCCCGCGCCGCCGCCTCCAGCTCGTCCTGGCTCGCGTCCGGGCGGGCGTAGAGGAGGTTCTGGCGGATGCTGGCGTGGAACAGGTAGGTCTCCTGGGTGACCATCCCCACCGCCTCGGCCAGCGAGCTCATGAGGACGTCGCGGACGTCCAGGCCGTCGACCCGCACAGCGCCGCGGGTGACGTCGTAGAGCCGGGGCACCAGGTAGGAGATCGTGGTCTTGCCGGCCCCGCTCGGCCCCACTATGGCGGCCAGCTGCCCGGGCTTGATGTCCAGGCTGAGCCCTTCGAGCGCCCAGTTCCGGCGAGGGCCGTCACGCTCTTGCGCCTCCGGGCTGGGATCACCGTCGTAACGGAAATAGACGTTGTCGAAGCGAACGTGCCCGCGCACCTCCTGTGGCTTGAAGCGGCGCGCGTGAGGACGGTCGGTGAGGTCGAAGGGCAGGTCGAGGTACTCGAACACCCTCTCGAAGAGCGCCAGCGAGGTCTGCACCTCGACCGTGACCTGCAGCATCTGCCCGACGGGGAAGAAGAGCCTGGTCTGGAGCGTCGTGAAGGCGACCAGCGTCCCGGCGCTTATCGGCGAGAGATGGCCGGCCAGCGCGAGACCTGCGGCCAGGTAGATCAGGGCCGGAGTGATCGAGAAGAAGGCCTGGACTAGCGCGAAGAAGGACTGGCCCACCATCACCTGGCGGACCGAGAGCTCGGCCAGCCGCCGGCTCTCCTTGCGGAAGCGCGCGACCTCGTCCCGCTGCCTGTCGAAGACCTTGGTGAGCAGGATGCCCGAGACGGAGAGCGTCTCCTCGGTGATGGCGCTCATCTCGGCTTTGGACTCCTGCGCCTCCCGGGCGACCTGCTGCCGAGTCCGGCCGACCCTCCGCGTCAGTACGGCGAAAAGAGGAGTGAAGAAAAGCGAGATGAGGGTCAGCGGCCAGGAGATGATCAGCATCGCCACCACGGTGCTGAGCACGGTCACGATGTTGGACACGATGGTCGCCGCGGTGCTCGTCACCACGGTCTGTACGCCGCCGACGTCGTTGGCGAGCCGGGATTGGATCTCGCCCGTTCGCGTGGAGGTGAAGAAGCGCAGGGACATGCTCTGCAGGTGGCTGTAGAGGGTGTCGCGGAGGTCCTCCATCACCTTCTGCCCCACCTGGTTGGTCACCAGGGTCTGCCCGAGCCCAATGAAAGAGGTGACCAGTGGGATCAGGATCATCAGGGCGACCAGCTTGTAGAGGAGGGGCAGGTTGGGGCAGCCGCCGCCCGGGCCGCAGAAGAGCGCCTGGTCGAACACCGCCCTGATCAGGAGGGGGTTGACCACGCCCAGACCGGCGGTGACCAGGATGGCCGCCACCGCGAGTGCCACCTGGGCCTTGTAGTGCTCGAACAGCCTGACGATCCGGCGCACCGGCGCCCGTCCCTTCGGTCTGCTGGGCTCGGGGCCGCCAGGGCGGCCTCCGCCGAGGTTACCAGCGCGTCCGCCGCCCAGTCCGGCCAAACGGCCGCCGCCGCGGCCGATCACGGCTGAGAGATGGCCAGGGCAGCGTCGAGCAGGTGCTGGAGAGCCGGCCTCAACCGCTCCCCCGCCGGGGTCAGGCGGTAGCTCGTCCCCAGGGGAGGGCCAGGCTCGATCGTTCGCAGGACCAGGCCACCCTCGCTCAGCTCCTGGAGCCGTTCGCTCATCACCCGCTCGGAAAGCCCGGGTACAGCCCGGGCGAGCTCGGAGAACCGGGCCGGGCCGTCGAGCAGCGCGACCAGGATGGGCAATGTCCAGCGCTTGCCCACCAGGCTCAAGACCTGGAGCTGGCCTGCCCCGCAGCGGTATCTGCCCACGGTTTTCAATCTAGCGGAGTGGGGTACATCAAGTCATGGGCTGACGGAATGTAAGCCCGCTAGAGGAGATAAGAACCAACAAATGCCAGACCGAACCCAACGACTGCCAGTCCTGCCGCTGACGCAGGCGGTGGTGCTTCCGCGCATGAACGCGCCCATCCCCATCGAGGGAGGTGACGTGGAGAACGCGGTCAACGCTGCCCAACGCGACAACGGCCTAGTTCTCCTGCTCCCCAAGGTGGAGGGCCGCTATTCCACGGTCGGTGTCATCGCCAAGATCGACGAGCGCGGCAATCTGCCCGACGGAACCGAGGTTGTCGTCGTCCAGGGGCGCGTGCGCGCGATCCTCGGCGCGGTGACGCCCGAGCCCGGCGGACCCCTGTTTGCAGAAGTCCAGCCTTCGCCGGACCCCACGAGCTGGAGTGATCGCGCACGCGAGCTCGCACACGAGTACCGCGCCGTGGTCGAGAACATCCTGGAGCTGCGCGGAGCCCAACAGATCGCGCAGGTGCTGCGGGGCATCGAGAACCCCGGCCATCTGGCCGACATGTCCGGCTACTCACCCGACTTCTCCCTCGAGCGCAAGGTCGAGATCCTGGAGACGATCGGGGTCGAAGAGCGGCTCGAGAAGCTGATCTCCTGGTACAAGGAGGTGCTCGCCGAGCTGACCCTCAAGGAGCAGCTGAAGAGCGACGTCTCCGAGCGCATGGAGAAGAACCAGCGCGAGTTCATCCTCCGCCAGCAGATGGACGCCATCAAAAAGCAGCTGGGCGAGGGTGGCAACGACGTCGTAGCCGACTACCGGACGCGGGCGGAGGACGCCGGCATGCCGGAGACCCCCCGCAAGGAGTTCGACCGCGAGCTTGACCGCCTGGAGCGGATGAGCGAGCAGAGCCCCGAGTACGGCTGGATCCGCAACTTCCTGGACTGGATGCTGGACATCCCCTGGAACCAGCGGACCGAGGACAACTTCGACCTGATCAAGGCGCGACAGATCCTGGACCAGGACCACACCGGCCTGGGCGACGTCAAGGACCGGATCATCGAGTTCCTGGCAGTCCGCAAGCGGCGGCAGGAGCGCGGCATCCCCGAGCAGGGCGGCCGCGGCTCGGGCGCCATCATCACGCTGGTGGGGCCGCCGGGAGTGGGCAAGACCTCGCTCGGCGAGTCGGTGGCGCGGTCGCTGGGACGGAAGTTCGCGCGAATCTCCCTCGGAGGCATCCACGACGAGGCCGAGATCCGTGGGCACCGGCGCACCTACATCGGAGCTCTCCCGGGGCGGATAGTGCGCGCCCTCAAGGAGGCCGGAACCAAGAACCCGGTCATCATGCTGGACGAGATCGACAAGGTCGGCGCCGACTGGCGCGGCGACCCCTCCTCGGCTCTGCTCGAGGTGTTGGATCCCGCCCAGAACCACACCTTCCGCGACCACTATCTGGAGGTCGACCTGGACCTCTCCGAGGTGCTCTTCATCCCCACCGCCAACGTGGCCGACACGATCCCGGCGCCGCTCCTGGACCGCATGGAGCTGATCCGGCTGGACGGCTACACGGAGGAGGAGAAGCTGGGCATCGCCCGCCGGCACCTGGTGCCTCGCCAGTTCGAGCGCAACGGACTGGACGCGGGGGAGGTCTCGATCTCCGACGCCGCGCTGGAGCGGGTGATCTCGGACTACACGCGTGAGGCCGGCGTCCGAAGCCTGGAGCGCGAGCTGGGCAAGCTGCTCCGCAAGGTGGCTACCCGGATCGACTCCGGCAGTGCCATCGTTCCTGTGGCGGTCGAACCGCCGCTGGTGCGGGACGCTCTCGGCAAGCCAAGGTTCCAGTTCGAGGAGATCCTCGAGCGGACGGAGACGCCGGGCGTGGCGACAGGCCTGGCGGTGACCGGTGCGGGCGGCGACGTCCTCTTCATCGAGGCGACCTCGATGCCAGGAGAGCCGAAGTCGGGCTTGACCCTGACCGGGCAGCTGGGCGACGTCATGAAGGAGTCGGCGCAGATCGCTCTCTCCTACGTCCGATCACACGCCCACGAGCTTGGACTTGAAGCCGGTTTCGGAGACAAGTTGGTGCACATCCACGTGCCCGCCGGCGCGGTGCCCAAGGACGGTCCGTCGGCCGGGGTGACGATGACCACCGCATTGGTCTCGCTGCTCTCTGGACGGCCGGTGCGCTCGACGGTCGGTATGACCGGCGAGGTGACGTTGCAGGGCAAGGTCCTGCCGATCGGCGGAGTCAAGCAGAAGGTGCTGGCGGCCAAGCGGGCCGGACTGAAGGAGGTCATCCTCCCGCAGCGGAACGAGCCCGACCTGGACGACCTGCCGGAGGCGGTCCGCGACGAGATTGAAATCCACCTGGCGAGCAACGTCAGACAGGTGCTGACCTGGGCCCTCGAGCCTGAGTCAGTCCCGAAGCTGTCCGTAGCTCCATAAGAAAAAAACAGCCAATCCCTCCCCAACAATGAGGCCGCGACCAAGTCGCGGCCTCTTCTTTTTTGGCTAGAGGTTCTCCCTCCCCTTGTGGGGAGGGTAAGGGAGGGGGTGCCTGCCGAACCCACGCCCAAACCGATCGCTCGGCGCAACCTTGGCCGTTCCAAAAGGCGACCTCCTCCCCGACCCTCCCCGCCATGGGAGCCTCGTCCACCAGCAACATGTCGCTCGCTCGGAGCTGGCGCTATCCAGGGCGGCCGAGGCGGAGGGCTTGCCGGTCATCCATGTCGCGCCGGAGCGGGCCGCGTCCGAAGCTGTCGTTGCGGCCGTGGCCGCATCGGCCGGACTGCCAGCCCACCCTGGGCGGCAGATCAGCGGCGCGCGCTGCTGCTGCCTGGGCGGCGCTCAGCTGGTCAGCTCTGCCAGCGGTCGAGCGCAACGATTTGAATCAGGTTGCCGCAGGTGTCGTTCAGCATGGCGATGGTCGAGCCGGTCACTTTGGTCGGCGGCATGGTGAACTCCGCGCCTAGCGGTTTCATGCGGTCGTACTCGCGCTGCACGTCATCCACGTAGAACATGGCGGCTGGCTGGCCCTGCTCGAACATCGCCTGCTGGTAGGCCCGAGCGGCCGGATTGTCATTGGGGGCGAGCTGCAGCTGAGTGCCGTCCGGCTCCTCGGCTGAGGCCACCGTGAGCCACCGAAACGGCCCCTGCGTGAAATCCGCCTTCTTCACGAAGCCCAGGACGTCGGTGTAGAAGCGCAGCGCTTTCTCCTGGTCGTCCACGTAGATGCTGGTCACTTTGATCTTCACGGCGATTTCCTCCTGTCTCATTCAGAACGCTTAACGCAGCCTATTGAGTTCGAAGACACGTCGGCCCTCGGCAGCTTCCACCGGATCGTTGAGATCGACACCATCGAAGGTGCGGATGAACCAGACACCGAACGGGATGCGTCGCGCGAGCGGACCAAGGACGTCGCGGAAGAACTCGATCCGCTCCGCGGGGTCGAGCTCGGTCGCACGGACGTCTTCGTTCCGGCGGCGTACGGTGATCGTTGCGCGCCCGGCTGCGCGTAGATTGCGCACCCAGTGGACGTCGCCCCACGGGGCCCAGACCCACCGCCTGCCTGAGACCTCGATGATCGCCACCGGCGTGGTGCGAGGCAGGCCGCTCTTCCGGCCCCGGATGGTGATCAGCCCGTTGGGGCCGATCGGCGTGCCAGCGGCCAGGAGAACCTTGGCGACTGGGTTGAAAAGCGGGACCAATCGTGGGACCCGGACGCCGGGGGCTGGTCCCGAGCGTGCTGTTTGCGGTGCGTTGCGGTCCATCGGTCACATCCTCCTTGCGTGATGTCGTGTCTTCCCGGTAGACCCCCCAGGACCGACCGATGTGACAAGGAAGCGATGACGTGACCGATCAGGAATGGCTGGCCCAGCGATTCGAGTCGCACCGCACCCACCTGTGGGCCGTGGCCTACCGGATGCTCGGATCCTTGGCCGAGGCGGACGACGCCGTGCAGGAGGCCTGGATCCGGCTCAGCCGAACCGACACCAGCGACGTCGACAACCTGCGCGCCTGGCTGACCACGGTCATCGGCCGCGTGTGCCTGAACCTGCTTCGCTCGCGAAGGACACGCCGCGAGGCGCCGCTCGACACGTACGTCCCGGACCCGATCGTGAGTCCCGAGGCCGGGGTCGACCCCGAGCACGAGGCGCTCCTGGGCGACTCGCTCGGGCTGGCGCTGCTCGCCGTCCTCGATGCGCTGACCCCCGCGGAGCGCGTCGCGTTCGTGCTGCACGACGCGTTCGGCGTGCCGTTCCTCGAGATCGCTCCCATCGTCGGCCGGTCTCCGGCGGCCGTACGGCAACTCGCGAGCCGTGCCCGCCGCCGCGTCCGGGGAGCGCCGGTGCCCGACACCGATCTGGGCGGCCAATGGGCGGTGGTCGACGCGTTCCTCGCGGCGCCACGCGACGGCGACTTCGAGCGGCTGTTGGCCGTGCTGGATCCGGAGATCGTGCTCCGCTCCGACGGCGGCGCCGCACGTCCGGACCTGGTGTCGGTGGTTCGCGGAGCAGCGGCCGTCGCCACGAGGGCGCTGTCGTTCCGGCGACTGGCCGAGACGGCTACCCGAGCCCTGGTCAACGGGATCCCGGGAGGTGTCACCTGGGCTCCGGACGGCCGCCCGTTCGCCGTCGTGTCGGTCACCGTCGCCGGCGGCCGGGTCGTCTCGATCGACGTCCTCGCCGACCCAGACCGGCTCAGTCGGTTGGACCTGGCGCGGGTCGCGGACTGACCGGTCCCCTCCCCAGACGGCCCCCAGACGGGGAGGGGCTAAATCAACGGCATTGCCGCCACGGGGAAGGGAATGCGTCTTTCTTAGCTGAAGACTCGGGCTAGGTCGTAGAGGGCGCGGGGGACTCGGCGGGTTTCGGCGACCAGGTCGGCCAGGGGGACCACCGCCACGTCGCCGTCGCGGCGCACCGGAACGACACCTGCCTTGCCCTCATGCAGCAGCTCCGTGGCGGCCACGCCCAGCCGGGTCGCCCAGATCCGGTCCACGGGCGACGGAGACCCGCCTCGCTGGAGGTGGCCGAGCACCGTGACACGGGTCTCAAAGCCGGTCTCGGCCTCGATTCGCCGGCTGAGCGCGTCCCCCACCCCCCGCTTGGACAGCTGCACGTGGCCGAAGGCGTCCGTCTTCTGCTCGCCGTCGGTCTCCAGACCGGCGAGGTTGACGCCCTCCGCCACGACGATGATGCTGAAGTCCTTCCCCTCGCCGCGGCGCCGATGTAGATGCTCCACGACGTCGTCGAAGCCGACCTCGAACTCCGGGATCAGGACCAGATCGCTGCCCCCGGCCAGGCCGCCCATCACCGCCACCCAGCCGGTGTCGCGGCCCATCACCTCCACCACCATGACGCGGTGGTGGGCAGAGGCTGTGGTGTGCAAGCGGTCCAACGCCTCCACAACGATGCCGACGGCGGTGTCGAAGCCGATGCAGAACTCAGTGGCCGAGAGGTCGTTGTCGATAGTCTTGGGCACTCCAACGACTGGGTAGCCCGACTCGTGCAGAGCCTTGGCCACGGAAAGTGTGTCATCGCCCCCGATGGCGACCAGGCTGTCGACACCGCAGCTCTTCAGCATCGCCAGCGTCCTCTTCACTCCGTCGGGTTCCTTTACAGGGTTGGTCCTCGAGGTGCCCAGGATGGTGCCGCCCAGCTGCAGGATGCCGCGCACGTCCGCAGGGGTGAAGTTCGACATGTCGCCGGTCATCGCGCCGGCCCACCCGTTCTTGATCCCGCTCACCTGGTGCCCGAGCTGGAAAGCTCGCCGGGAGACAGCCCGCACGGCCGCATTGAGGCCAGGCGCGTCACCCCCACCGGTCAGCACGCCGATCCGCACGATGCTTAGCCTAGCTGAGTCGGGCAGGCGCACCACCGACCGACATCGGGGCCCGCTCCCGGTCGTCGCTCATCGCGCGTCCCGCACGCTAAGGAGACGTTAGGCGTCGGTGAAGAGACGGACCTGGACGGCCTGATCAGGGCGTTCTGGTAGAAGTGACTGAATGGGTCTGAGCCGGCTGCGCAGAGTTGTCCCGGGCCGGGTTGGCGTCTTCGCCGGTTCGCTCAGCGCGCAGCCGGCCGCCGTGCAGAGACAGGTTGCGGCTGAGATGCAAGAGCTGGGCTACGGCACCCTCTGGTACGGCGAGTCGCTCGGGCGGGAGACCTTCGCCCAGGCGGCGATCTTCCTTGCCGCGACGAGCCGGCTGGTGGTGGCCAGCGGCATCGCGAACATCTGGGCGCGCGATCCCGTCGCCATGGCGGCGGGCGGCCGGACGATCGCGGAGGCGTGGCCGGACAGGTTCATGCTGGGATTGGGAGTAAGCCACGCGCCGATGGTGGAGCAGCGGGGCCACCGCTATCAGGCGCCTGTCCACGCAATGCGGCGGTACATCGAGCAGATGTATAGAGCCGCCTGGACCGGCCCGGAGGCGGAGATGCCACCTGTGGTGCTGGCAGCGCTGGGCCCCCGGATGGTCGCGCTGGCCCGCGAGCTGGCGGCCGGCGCTTACCCGTACTTCACGACCACCGAGCACGTCGGCTCGATCCGCGAGCAGCTGGGACCGGAACCTTTTCTGGCCGCTGACCTTCCGGTCGTGCTGGCTGAGGACCAAGCGACAGCGCGCGCGATCGGCGACCGCCATACCTGCCGCTACCTCCGGACCGACAATTACCGGAACAACCTGCTGCGGCTGGGCTGGAGCGATGAGGAGGTGCAGGGACCAGGGTCGGACGCGCTCTTCGAGGCCATCGTGGCCTGGGGCGACCGAGACCAGATCGCCGAGCGCATCCAGGCGGTCCTCGAGGCCGGAGCGGACCAGGTCGTGCTGAACCTGATCACGCCCGATCCCCGCCTGCCTTACCTGGAGGAGCTGCGCGAGCTCGCGCCGCTCGTCGTAGACCTGGCTCGCTGACTGCCCTCCGTCCCGGTGAGACGGCACACGGACCGCCGTTTCACGGTCAGTCGACCAGAAGCACCGCCTTGCCGGTGACCTTGCGCTCGCGCAGTGCCTGGACGGCCCTGGCCGTCTCCCGCCATGACAGCTCCAGACCCACCTCTGGTCGCAGCCGACCGGCGGCTATGAGCCCGACCAGGTAGGCGAGGTCTTCACCGAAGGTCTCGACGCCGGTCTGGTAGATGTAGAAGCCGCGAATGGAGGCGCCGAGGTGCCCCCCGAAGCTGCGAAGCGTGATGCGCGCCGGCTGGCCGGAAGCGCTTCCGTAGAGCACCGCCACCCCGCCTGCCGCCAGGGCCTGAAGCGAGCTCTCCAGGACCGTGCCGCCGACCGATTCGAGCACGCCGGCGAAGGGGCCGCCGAAGTCCGCCTCATAGGTGACCACCTCGCTCGCGCCCAGCTCTTTGAGCAGTTCCGCGACCTCAGGGCGGCCGGCGGCCGCGGTGACCGTGGCGCCGCCGATGGCCGCCAGCTGCACGCCGAAATGGCCAACCCCTCCGGAAGCGCCGGTGACGAGCACCCGACGCCCCAGCAGGTCCCCGATCTCTCTCAGCGCTCGGAGCGCGGTGAGACCCGCCACGGGCAGTGTCGCCGCCGCGCTGAAGCTGACCGAGTCTGGCAGCTCGGCCATTCGCGAGACCGGCGCAGCGACCCGCTGCGCCCACCCCCCGCCGTCCACAGAGGCCACGACGCGGGCTCCCGCCCCCGGCCCTCGGCCGCTGGCGGCGGGCTGAAGCACGACGCCCGCGACGTCCTGTCCGGGAAGCCAGCCATCGCGCTCCCCCAGCAGGAAGAGCTCGCCACGGTTGACCCCGAAGGCTTTGACCTCCACCAGCGCCCCGTCCTCGGACGGCCTGGGATCCTCCACTTCGCGCAACTGGACCGGTTCGGCCGCGCCCGGAGTTGAAATCAGCCCGAACATGCTTCCTCCCTCAGAACTTGGTGACGGAACCTTGCTAACGGAGGACGCGCGCGTCGCCCACCCGTCGTGTGATGCGCTGCGCGTCCAGGTACTCGAGCAGAGCCAGGATCGGCCGGCGGCTGGCCTCCATGCGGTCGCGGAGTGAGGCGACGGTCACCGTGCCATCCCGGGCGACCGCAGCCCTCACCTGTTCCAAAGCGGCGTCGTAGGCAGCCCGGGTGAAGGCGACGTCCTCGGAGAGGCGGACCAGGTCGCCTTTGTGCGCCAGCGCCCGCACGACCTCGGCCGATGCCCCGGCTTCGCGCATTGCCTCTGGCAGCGAGGGCGGCGCGAAGGGTCGGGCCCCGAGCAGCTCGAGCAGCCGGGTGGCGGGACCCCCGGTCGCCGGCTCGATCTCCACCCGGTGGTCGGGCAGCGCCAGCTCACCGTTGCGTTCAGCGAGCAGGCCGTCCTTGACGAACTCGGCCAGCACCGGCCCGAAAGCGGCCGGCGCCAGGCCGAGCCGGCTCTTCATCTCCTCGCGCGGCATGCCGCCTCGCAGTGGGTGCGCTCGGTGGTAGCCCGTAAGCGCCTGCTGCGCACGATCGCATAGCGCGGACCAGGCCTCGGCGGCGAAGAGCCACTGGCCGGCGCGACGGGCCTCCAGCCGGGAGGCGTCCGCATCGTCGGCCAGCGTGGCGCGCAGCAGCGCCTTCTCCGTGATGCCGCGGGGGTACTTGCGCAGCTCCTCCTGGAGGACCTCGCCGGCCAGCCGGCGCTCCAGCGACTCCCGTACACGCTCGTCGTGCCGTGGATGCCGGCGCGGGTTCACGTCGGCGAAGGCGCCGCCGGCGATGGTGGCAGAGGGGCTGGGCAGGCGCAGCACGAAGCGATCGCCCGGTGCGACAGCCACCGGCTGCTCGCAGTAGAGCTGCACCCAGCCCGTGCTCCCCGGGGCGACCTGGTCACCCGCCAGCACGATGGCCCGGGCCGGGACCTCGGCCGTCCCAGTGTGGAGCATCACCTGGGCGCCGTGACGCAAGGGCCGCGGGCTGTCGGCCAGGACCCTGAGCGAGGCATCCAGGCGGCGAGCTGCCGATACCGTTCCCGGCCGCGACAGCACCTCGCCACGGTCCAGCTCGTCCTTCTCGACGCCCACCAGGTTGGCTGCCACCCGGCTTCCCGGCTGGGCGGCCTCCACCTTCCGGTTGTGCTGCTGCAGCCCCCGCACCCGTGCGCGCCGGCCGGACGGCTGAAGCTCGAGCTCCTCACCCACCTTGAGAGAGCCGTCGACCAGGGTTCCGGTCACGACCGTGCCGAAGCCGCCGATCGTGAACACGCGGTCGACGGGCAGGCGGGGGCGGCCCAGATCCTGGCGAAGGGGCGTGTCTGCCAGCAGCAGGTCCAGCCTGACCTTCAGCTCCTCCAGTCCGGCGCCGGTGGTCGAGGAGACGGCCATGATGTCCGCGCCGGCCAGGGAGGTCGTGGCCAGGGTCTCCGAGACCTCCGCGGTCACCAGCTCCAGCCAGTCCGGCTCCACCAGGTCGACCTTGGTCACCACCGCCAGCCCGCGGCTCACCTCGAGCAGGTCCACGATCTCGAGGTGCTCTCGGGTCTGCGGCATCACGCCCTCGTCGGCCGCCACCACCAGGAGCACCGCGTCCATTCCGTGGACGCCGGCCAGCATGTTGCGGATGAACCGGGCGTGTCCAGGGACGTCCACGATGCCGGCCAGGCGGCCGCTCGGCAGGATGAGGTAGGCGAAGCCGAGGTCGATGGTCATGCCCCGCCGCTTTTCCTCCTCCAGCCGGTCGGGGTCGATCCCGGTCAGCGCCTGGATCAGGGTGGACTTGCCGTGGTCGATGTGGCCGGCGGTGCCTACGACGTAGCTCACGGGCCCCGATCACCTGCCTCGGGAGGCAAGCACGGCCGCCTCGATGGCGTCCTGGAGGGCGTCGTCTTCGCCCGGAAGCACCGTCCGAAGGTCGATACAGCAGCGATTGCCCTCCACCCGGGCCAGGACCGGTGGCGCGCCCCGGCGAAGAGCCGCCGCCAGCCGGGAGGCCCGGCCGTCGAGGGCCAGGAGGACGGTGGGCAATCCCCGGCCGGGCAATGAGCCGCCTCCGAAGGCCGACTCCGCCTCCACCAGGCTCGCCTCGACCCCGCGCTCTTCGAGCCTGACCATGAGGAATCCGGCGCGGCGTCGCAGCTCGGTCGGGGTGGCGGACAGCATCGAGGCGACCGGCGAGGCCCGGCCGAGCAGCCGCTCCCGCAAGGTCACCTCCAGCGCCGCCAGGGTCATCTTGTCCACTCGAACCGCGCGGGCGAGGGGATGCTTCACCAGCCGTCCCACGGTGGCGCTCTTGCCAAGGGCGATGCCCGCTTGCGGACCTCCCAGCAGCTTGTCGCCGGAGAAGGTCGTCAGGTCCGCGTTGGCCAGCGACTCGGCCACTGTCGGCTCGTCGAAGATCGGTTCCAGGGCGCCGCTGCCGAGGTCGTCAAGCAGCAGGATGCCGTGCCGCCGGGCCACCCGGGCCAGCTCCTCCAGCGGCGGTGTCTCGGTGAAACCGGTGACCCGAAAGTTGGAGGTGTGAACCCTGAGCAGCGCCGCCGTCCGAGGACCCACCGCCGCCTCGTAGTCGGCTGCACGCGTGCGGTTGGTGGTGCCCACCTCCACCATGCGAGCGCCGGAGAGCCGCATCACGTCCGGCATGCGGAAGGAGCCGCCTATCTCCACCTGCTGGCCCCGCGAGACGACGACCTCCCGCCTGGCGCCCAGGGCGGTCAGCGCGAGCAGGACGGCGGCCGCGTTGTTGTTGACGACCAGCGCCGCCTCGGCGCCGGTCAGGCGGCGCAGCAGGTCCTCGACCAGCGCCGAGCGATCGCCCCGCCGACCCGTCTCCAGGTCGAGCTCGAGGTTGCTGTAGCCCGCCGCGATCTCGGCTGCCGCCGCCGCCGCCGCCCGCGATAGCGGAGCCCTGCCCAGGTTGGTGTGGAGCACCACGCCGGTCCCGTTGATCACGGGCCGAAGGCGGGGCGCCGCCCAGTCCGCCAGCAGCGCGCCGACCGCCGAGAGTCGATCCTCGTCGCCGCTGAGGCCGGACTGGCGCTCCCGCGCCAGCTGCTCCCGGATGGCCTGCACGACCAGCACGCGTGGAAAGCGCTCCTGCAGGCCCAGGTAGCCGGCTTCGTTCAGAAGCGACCCGACAGAGGGCAGGGGTCCAGGCTGACGTATCCGGCGCACTGGCCGAGTATGGCTGTGGAAGCGGGTTGGAAGAAGATCCCCACCACGGCCCCCAGGACGCTGAAGTGGAGCAGGTAGGGCCCGAGGAAGATCACCGCCGCGCAGACGATCCAGATCGTCTGTGTGTTGGCGGACACGGTGAAGAAGAATCGCGGGTTGCGGTGCCGAAACAGCGCTTCGATGACCCGCCAGCCGTCGAGGCCGGGCACCGGCAGCAGCTGAAAGGCGAAGATTGACAGGTTCAGGAAGAAGATCGCGTAGGCGATGGTGCTGACGTAGCCCAGCGGCGGCTGGGAGAGGGTGACCGGGATAGGCGGCGCGCCCAGCGCGATCAGCACGCGCACCACGGCGCCGAAGATGATCGCGACGAGGAGGTTGGCGGCGGGACCCGCCAGCGCGTAGATCACCCGGCCTCCAACCCCTCTCAACCGGTACTCGTTGATCGGGACCGGGTTCCCCCAGCCGACGTTCGCCAGGAAGACCGCGATGACGCCGTAGACGTTGAGATGGATGCGGGGGTCGGGCCGGAGAAAGCCGCGGTTGCGCGGCACGGGATCGCCCATGGCTGTGGCGGCCACCGCGTGGCCGATCTCGTGGACCGGGATGGCGATCAGCAGGGCGGGTATGAGATAGAGCGAGCCGATCAGGAAGACGACCGGATCGCCACCGAACATCGCGGAGCTCTAGTCGACCTTGATCCGGGTCACGCGCGTCCGGCGGGCCGCTGGCCGCCGGCGAGCCGGTGTAGGGGTGCTCCCCCGCCGGGCACCGAGCTGGTGTTCGTAGATCAGGAAGAGCGCGGCCAGCAGCTCGCGCTGGGCGTTCAGCAGGTGCACCTGGGCTTCCGCCGGGATGACGTCCCGGATGGCGCCGTTCACGCGCTGCGCCAGCACGCCGGCGACTTCGACCAGGCGCTCGCTCTCCTTGCTCACTGGCCTCCCCTCGTCACTTGGCGAAGCGGACACGCAGTTCGCCGTCCTCCATCGCGGCTCCGACCGTCTTGCGCCCCGCCAGCACGCGAGGCAGCACGATCTCGCGCCGGTAGTTGCCCACCGTGACGAAGAGCTCGCCATCCTGCCGGGAGAGCTCGACGTCGCCACGCTCGACGAATGGGGCCTTCAAAGCGAGGACATACTCTCCATCCCGCTTCTCGACCCGCTGTGAGCTGCCCTCGTAGAAGCGAGCCGCCGGGTCCCCCTCGCCGTAGATGGCCTCCGCCATCTTGAGCAGCATCCGCTCACCCACGACCTCCTCGTCGAAGAGCGGGACGTTGAAGATGGGAAGAGGCTGGAAGGACTGCTCCACCTCACCGGCGTAGCGCTGGTGGATGCTCTGCCACTTCCGAAAAAGCTCATCCTGCAGGCCCTCGGGCAGCGTGCGGTTCACGACTACGGCGTCGGTCACGTAGCCGAAGAGGCTCAAGTAGGTGAACGCCCGCTTGGCCTCCTTGACGACCATCTTCTCGAGGTTCAGCACCAGCCGCATGGACGTGACCCGCCCGTCGACCAGGACCTTCTTCATCCCCTCCAGGTCCAGGAGCAGGTCCTTGATCGAGGCGTAGACGTCGTCGCCCGGCAGCGGCACGTCGATCAGCGGCTGCAGGATCGGCCGGGCCAGCTTCATGGCCTTCCGCTCCCAGGGGTAGATCTTGTCGAGCCACCAGCGCGCGGCGTCCGGGAACATCAGGAGCTGGAGGGTCTCGCCGGTCGGCGCGCAGTCCACGATGATCACGTCGTGCTCGCGCCGCTCGGCGTAGTGCTTGATCCACATCAGGCTGGCGACCTCGTCCATCCCGGGCGGATTTGCCACCTCCTCGGCCACCACGTCGTCAAGCCCCTGGGTCGCGAACACGTTGGCGGCGTAGTCGTGCAGCTTCTTCCAGTGGCGCTCGATCTCGTGGAGGGCGGAAACCTCGTGAGCCCAAAGGTTCTTGGTGACCGGAGTCAGGTGGCTGCCCAGCTCCCGATCGAAGGAGTCGCCGAGAGAGTGGGCGGGGTCGGTGCTCATGACCACGGTGCGGTGACCCAGTTGGGCGCAGCGCACGGCTGTGGCGGCGGCTACCGACGTCTTGCCCACTCCGCCTTTGCCGGTGAAGAGGATGACGCGCACGGCTGCACTGAGTGTAGGGGGTCCAGGGGCAGCGACCGGGCGGGAGAGGCCCGCTACTTGAGGACGAGCGGGATGAGCTGGGCTCCGCCGACCAGGATGGCCACCATCACCGCCGCCGTTATCCCGAGCTGCTTCAGGTCCGACACGAAGAAGGGAACTCGATCGATTGGGATGGCGGGGTCTGCGTTGTCAAGGACGATGCGGCCGCCCCGCCTGGGCGCCGCCTTGGGAGCCAGCGACATCTCCACGGAGCGGACCACCGCCTGGTCGCCGCCCACCCGCGTCGCTCCCTGAGAGCGGGAGCTGGTGGAGGCGGAACCGGTGGTGCCGCGCTGCGCCAGGGGCCGGACCGGCGGCCTGCGCGCTGTCTTTCTCTTGGCTTTGCGTGCCACGAGCCGAGTCTACAAGGGGTGGACAGGCAGGCGATGTCTGGATCGGGGGGTGGACGCGAAAAAGGTGGACGGAGACCGGGAACGCCTGCCTGTTGCCGGACTACGGGACACTTTGGGAGGACGTTGGCTACGACATATCGTGTCCCGCAGTGCAAGGTACTCCTACATGTAGACCTTGTCAAGTGGGGCCCCGAAATTTCCCGCCCCTTCTGGGGGAGGGTTGGGGAGGGGGCCTCTTCAGAAGCTGCCCGGGAGCCTGTGCAACTGTGGTCGGCAGGCACCGCTCCCCTGCCCTCCTCGCAAGTGGGAGGGAGTCTTCGGGCGGGGGATAATCGGGGGGTCTTGGCCTCAGAAGGCGGGTCTTACTGCGTCGAATGCGGAGCTCGGATGGAGCCGTCGCACCGGTTCTGTCCGAGCTGCGGCACGGCTCGCTGGACGCCGCCGGAGGGCGCCCCAGAACCCAGCACAACTCCAGCACGCCCGGTCCCCGCGACTCCGCCGGCGAGCTCGCCAGCGCCACCGTCCGGCGCCGGCCTGAGCGCCCGCCGGCCTGCCCGGGCCGTACCCGACCTGGGCCTGCTGCCCTGGCTCTACGCGGCCGGAGCGGTGTTCTTCCTGGTCTGGGCGACCCAGGCTCTCGCCTATCTCCTGGCTCCGACAGGCCGCTTGCAACTGACCACGGAGCTGGCGCGCCAGGGCGTGGGTCGCGACAACCAGGCGATGTTCCTCCTGGTCTACGGCGCCGCCCTGATCGGTGTCGCCCTTGTCGCCGTGGGCCTGCACGCGGCAGCCTTTTACGGCCTCCGCCGGCGCCGCTGGTGGGGATGGCTGGCCGCCGTCGTCGTCGCGGGTTTCTGGTCTCTGCTTATCGTTGGGATCCCCGTCCTCCTCAGGCTCGTCAGCCGCAACGTCCGCGAGGCCTTCGAGGCCGACTGATGGCCTCGGCGCGGTGGAGAAAAAGTTGACGCGGGATGTCGATCTGAGCGCCTCCCGATCGACGTCCAGGTAGAGCGTGGTTTCGGACGCTCCAGACGGTCCGAAGTCACCGACACCACGAGGAGACACGACGATGCGATTCATGATGCTGGTCAAAGCCACCGAGGAGAGTGAAGCGGGCGTGCTGCCTGGCAAGGAGATACTTGCCGAGATGGGACAGTTCAACGAGGAGCTGCTCAAAGCCGGCGTGATGCTGGCGGGTGAGGGGCTCCAGGCGAGCTCAAAGGGCGCGCGGGTCAAATACTCCGGAGACAAGCGCACCGTAACTGACGGCCCCTTCACCGAGGCCAAGGAGCTGATCGCCGGCTACTGGCTGATCCAGGTGAGGTCGAAGGACGAGGCCATCGAGTGGGCTTCGCGCGTTCCCTTCAGGGACGGCGAGGTCGAGATTCGGCAGGTTTTCGAGTCCTCCGACTTCCCCGCCGAGAGCTTTTCTCCCGAACAGGCCGCCCGCGAGCAAGCGATGCGCGACGACCTGCAGGCCAGGGCTGGGCGCCAGTAGCAGGGCCGCCCTGTGCTTGCAGCGGATCGGATGAAGCTGCTCTGATCAACCGACATGACCGCTGCTGAGGCTGCCCATCGCGCCACCGACGCGGTTTGGCGAATCGAGTCGGCGAGGCTCATCGCCGGTCTCGCGCGGATCGTGCGTGACGTGGGTGTCGCAGAGGAGCTCGCTCAGGACGCTCTGGTCGCGGCACTCGAGCAGTGGCCGGAGTCAGGCGTCCCGCGCAACCCGGGCGCCTGGCTCATGGCCACCGCCAAACATCGTGCGATCGATCTCCTGCGCCGGAGAGAACGGCTCGAGCGCAGACTCCAGGAGCTCGGTCACGAGGTCGCGGCCCAGCAAGAGGCTGTCGAGCCGGACCTGGAGGCCGCCCTCGGCGAGGACATCGGCGACGACCTGCTGCGGCTGGTGTTCATCGCCTGCCATCCGGTGCTCTCCACGGAGGCCCGGGTCGCGCTCACGCTCCGCTTGCTCGGCGGCCTCAGGACCGAGGAGATCGCGCGCGCCTTTCTCGTCCCTGAATCGACGGTCGCCCAGCGAATAGTCCGGGCCAAGCGCACCCTCGCCGAGGCCCGCGTCCCCTTCGAGGTCCCCGCGCGGGCCGAGCTCGCCACCCGCCTTTCATCGGTCCTCGAGGTCATCTACCTGGTGTTCAACGAGGGCTACTCGGCGACCGCCGGGGAGGACTGGATGCGACCTTCGCTCTGCGAAGAGGCGCTCCGTCTCGGCCGCATCCTGGCCGAGCTGGTTCCGAAGGAGCCGGAGGTCCACGGCCTGGTCGCTCTGATGGAGATCCAGGCCTCGCGCTCGGGCGCACGGACCGGCCCCTCTGGCGAGCCCGTCCTGTTGCTTGATCAAGATCGCACGCGCTGGGATCACGTCCTCATCCGCCGCGGTCTGGCCGCGCTTCAGCGGGCCGAGGCACTCGGCGGCGTGCTCGGGCCCTACGCATTGCAGGCGGCGATCGCGGCCTGTCACGCCCGAGCCCGCACGCCGGAGGAGACGGGCTGGGCTCGCATCGCGGCTCTCTACGATGCGCTTGCCGAGCTCGCGCCGTCCCCTGTGGTGGAGCTGAATCGAGCCGTGGCGCTGGCGATGGCATTCGGCCCCGCGACGGGCCTCGAGCTCGTCGACCAGCTCACCTCGGAGCCATCGCTCAAGGAGTACCACCTCTTGTGGAGCGTGCGTGGAGACCTTCTGGCCAAGCTCGGGCGCCATGACGAGGCGCGTGAGGAGTTCGAACGCGCAGCATCGCTCACCCGAAACGGACGCCTGCGCACGCTGAACCTAGAGCGCGCCGCGGCCTCCGCGCGCCTGTCGGCTCCGCCGTTGTCGCGTGCGGTAACGAAGGCGAGGTAACCGGAGGGCAGGAAGGATCCGTCAGGCCGGACGGCGGCGGGGAGCGATGTGGACGGCCCGGCCCGCCACGTCCAGGGCCGCCTCGGCGAGCGCCTCGGGGAGGGTGGGATGAGCGTGCACCGTATGCGAGAGCTCGGCCGCGCTGAGGCCCTGGTTGACAGCCAGCGCCGCCTCGGCGATCAGGTCCGTGGCCCGCGGGCCGAGAATCGTCACGCCCAGCAGGTAGCCGTCGGAGTCCGCCACGACCTTGACCAGGCCCTGGGTCTCGCCGAGGACCTGGGCACGGCCCAGCGCGGAGAAGGGGAACTGTCCCACCTTCACCTCAGTACCCTGGGCTCGCGCCTGCGCCTCGGATAGGCCGACGTAGGCGATCTCCGGGTCGGTGTAGACGCAGGCCGGGATCGAGCTGTAGTCCGCGCTGATCCGCTTCTCGGCGAGGGCGTTGGTGACGGCGACCTCGCCCTGGTAGGAAGCGGTGTGGGCCAGCATGGAGATACCCGTGGCATCCCCGATCGCGTAAAGGCCCTCCTGGTTGGTGCGCATGTGCTGATCCACGGCAATGGCGGCGCGGTTGGTGGCAACTCCGGCGACCTCCAGGCCGAGGTCCGCCGTGTTCGGCCGACGCCCGGTCGCCACCAGCACCTGCTCGGCCTCCAGCTCGCCGCCCGAGAAGCGGACCTTGAAGCCGGCCCCCCCAGCCTCCAGGCCCTCGACCCGGGCTCCGAGGTGAATGCTCACCCCGCGCCGCGTCATCAGCTGCTGGAACCGTTTCGCGACGTCGGGATCAAGCGGCGTAAGCAGCTGGTCAAGCATCTCCACCACGGTGACCTTGGTGCCGAGCAGGTCGAAGACGCCCGCAAACTCCATGCCCACAACGCCGCCGCCGATCACGATTAGGGACTCCGGCACCCTCTCCAGCCCCAGGATCGTGTCGCTGGTCAGTCCCAGGTCCGCCCCCGGAAATGGTGGGAGGGCGATCAGCGAACCCGGCGCCAGAAGGACGTGGCGCGAGTCCAGCTCCAGACCGTCGGCGCTCACCCGGGTGCCCCCGGTGAGGCGGCCGCGCGCCGTCACCATCTCCACGCCGTTCGCCCTGAGCAGGCCCCGCACGCCCTGACGCATGGTGCCGACGACCTTGTCCTTGCGCTCCTGCATGGCCGGCCAGTCCACCTCCGGCTCCCCGGCGCGGACCCCGAACTCGCCCGCCCGGCGCACCGCTTGCAGGACCTCGGCGCTCTGGATGAGCGCCTTGGTGGGAATGCAGCCCCAGTTGAGGCAGGTGCCCCCCCACTCGCTCTCCTTCTGCTCCAGGATCGCCACGCGAGCGCCCAGGCGGGCGGCGTGGATTGCTGCTACGTAGCCGCCTGGCCCCGAGCCGACCACGGTGAGGTCGAAATCTGGCACGGACTAAGAGCTTATAGCGGCCGCTTGGCCTACCGGCCGACCCGGAACAGGACCACGTCGCCATCCTGGACGCGGTACTCGCGGCCCTCCAGGCGAAGTTTGCCGGTGGCGCGCAGGGCGTCCATCGAGCCGGCCGCCACGAGCTCGTCGACGGAGGCGACCTCCGCCCTGATGAAGGCCTTCTCGAAGTCCGAATGGATGACGCCCGCCGCGACCGGGGCGGGCGAGTCGCGCTCCGACGGCCACGCCCTGGCCTCCGGCTCCCCGGCTGTGAAGAAGGTCATCAGCCCTCCCGCCTCCCAGATGGCCCGAGCCACCTCGGCCAGCTTCCCCTCCCCCATACCGTAGCTCTCACGCATCTCGACCGCCTCCTCGGCGCTGAGCTCGGCGAGCTCGACCTCGAGCTGGGCGTCGACCACCAGGGACCTGGCGCCTCGCTCGGCGGCGAGTCGGGCGACCCGCTCTGCGAGCTCGCCGCCTGAGGGAAGCAGCTGATCGCCCACGTTGGCGATCACGAGCGAGGGCTTGCTGGAGACAGGGAAGAGTCGGGCCAGAACAGCCTGGCCGTCGGCATTCACCTCGAAGGAGGCCAGCCCACGGCCCTCCTCCAGGTGGGCCTTGGCCCGTTCCAGGACGGCCAGCTCGTCCGCGCCCTCCTTCTTCCCGACCCGCACCTCCCGGCCGACGATCTCGAAGCGGCGCTCCACGGTCGCCAGGTCCGTCAGCGCCATGTCAAGCTCGACCCCCTCCAGGTCACCGGCCGGATCCGGGTCGGCGCCGAAGCCGCGCACGACCTTGATCACGACGTCGGCCTCACGTGCAGCGGCGATCCGCTGTGCCCGGCTGCCGGGGGCGGCGTCCGCGACGCGGACCTGGGCGCGCACCACCTTCTTGGGCTGCACCGCGGCCGCCAGCCGGTCGAGCCGTTCATCCGGCACGTCCACCATTGCGATGCCGTCCGAGCCACGGCCGCCGCTCAGCGCATTGAAGAGTGTCGTCTTGCCAGCTCCCACGGGGCCGACGATGGCTACGTTTACCGGCATCGCCGCTGATCTCAGGCCGGGGCCGGGATCTGGTCGAGCTCGAACGCCGAATGCAGGGCGTTGACCGCCCTTTCGGCGTCCTCGCGCTCCACGATGCAGGTGATTCGGATCTCCGAGGTGCTGATCATCTCGATGTTGATCTTGGCCTCCGCCAAGGTCCGAAACATGCGCGCGGCGATTCCCGGCGTGCCGAGCATCCCGGTACCGACCACGGAGACCTTCGCCAGACCCAGTGAGTGACTGGTGCCCCGGGCCTGCACCTCTTTGGCCACGCCCTCCACGAGCGCCAGGGCCTGGGCCAGGTCGCCTTCGGCGACGGTGAAGGTCAGGTCGGTGTGACCTTCGCTCGACACGTTCTGCACGATCACGTCGACCGAGATCCCGTGCGCGCCGAGGGGCTCGAAGACGGCAGCGGCGACGCCCGGGCGATCCGGCACGCTGAGCAGGGTGATCTTCGCCACCTGCTTCTCGTGGGCAACTCCTCTGACGCGATTGCGATCTTCCATGGGTACCTCGGCGACGATCATCGTACCTGTGCGTCTGTGGAAGCTCGATCGCACGTGGATGGGCACCGAGTAGAGCTGGCCGATCTCGACGGCGCGGGGGTGCATGACCTTGGCGCCCACCGCAGCAAGCTCCAGCATCTCGTCGTAGCCGATGTGGGTGAGCAGGCGGGCCTCGGGCACCACGCGAGGGTCGGCCGTCAGGATGCCGTCGACGTCGGTGTAGATCTCGCAGGCGTCGGCTCCCAGCGCCGCGGCGAGGGCGACGGCGGTGGTGTCCGACCCGCCCCGTCCCAGAGTCGTTATCTCGAGGTCCTCGGTCGCCCCCTGGAAGCCGGCCACCACCGCCACCTTGCCCTGCTCCAGCGCTTCCAGAATGCGCTCGGGCCGGATCTCGCGGATGCGCGCCTTCGAGTGCTGGCGGCTGGTCCGCACGCCGGCCTGCGGGCCGGTCAGCGAGATGGCCGGCACTCCCAGGCCCTGCAGGCACATGGCGACCAGCGGGGCGGTGATCGTCTCTCCGTTGGCGACCAGCATGTCGAGCTCACGGGCCGGCGGCGTCTCGCTGACCCGCTGGGCGAGCGCGATCAGGCGGTCGGTGGTATGCCCCATGGCCGAGACCACGGCGACGACCTGCTGGCCCGAGCGGACCGTCTCGGCGATCCTGCGGCAGACGCGCTTGATGCGGCCGGCAGTCCCGACCGAGGTGCCCCCGTACTTCTGGACGATCACTGGCGGATGTCCAGTCCCTGCCTGGTCACCCTGGTGACGAGCCCGTAGCCCTCCTCCGGCCCGGCGTCCTCCATGGCAAGCGCCACGTCCTCGCCGAGCTTGCGGTCGCACAGGGCGAAGACGCTGGGGCCGGCGCCGGCAAGCGCGGCTCCGTAGGCTCCCGCCTCCCGCGCCGCCGCGATGACCTCCTCGACCCAGGGAAAGAGCGGCAGGCGGTGCGGTTGGTGCAGGCGGTCCTCGAGGGCCATGTCCAGCCGGGGCCACTCCCTCGAGTGCATGATCTGGATCAGCGCCGCCAGCCGCGAGAGGTTGAAGACGGCGTCGGCCCTGCTCACCTGGAGGGGCAGGACCGAGCGGGCGATGGTGGTGGCCACCGGGCTGGGGGCGATGAAGAGAGCGACCTCCAGGTCGGGCACCGGCAGCCCGTAGACCTCGTCCTCGACAACCGCGACCACGCCGCCCATCACCGAGGCCGCTGCGTTGTCGTAGTGGCCCTCCTGGCGGCCGGCGTCACCGATCGGGTCGTCGGAGCCCTGGAGCGCCGCGGCGGCCACCCGCGCCGCCGCGCTGCTGCCCAGCCCGACGCCGACCGGGATGCCGTTGCGGACCCAGCCCCGCATGGCCAGGCCGGAGAGCGGGTTGGGCTCGTTCTGAAGCTGCTCGGCTCCCTCACCCTCGAACTCCCACTCGGGCTCGTCCGCCTCCTCGGCCTCCACCTCCAGCCACAGGTCAACCGCCATCGCCAGGACATCAAACCCGGGCCCCATGTTCGCCACCGAAGCCGGAACACTAACCCTCATGGATGAAATCGGTTAATTCCCTCCCCCTTGCGGGAGAGGGCCAGGGAGGGCGTCGTGCCTGAAAAGATCACAACTTCAGCACCTTCGCCAGCGCCCGGGCGTCGCCCTCCAGCTCCACCGGTGGCGGGACGTTGCCGAGCGCGGCCTCCGGGTCCTTGAGCCCGTTGCCTGTCAGCACCACCACCGTCGTGGAGTCCTTCTCGATGCGACCCTCGCGGACCAGGCGCACGAGCAGCGCCAGCGGGGCGCAGGACGCCGGCTCGGCGAAGAGGCCCTCCATCGACGCCAGCTGCACCTGGGCGCGAAGGATCTCGGTGTCGCTCACCGCGTCGATGCTTCCACCCGACTCGTCGCGGGCCATGGTGGCGCCCTCCCAGCTGGCTGGATGCCCGATCTTGATGGCGCTGGCCACCGTCTTCGGCTTCTCGAAGACGTGCCCTCTGACGATGGGGGCGGCCCCTTCGGCCTGGGCTCCCACCATTCGGGGCAGAACCGAGGAGCGGCCCCCGGCGTGGTACTCCTTGAACCCCTTCCAATAGGCGGTGATGTTGCCGGCGTTGCCGACCGGCAGGACCAGGTAGTCCGGCGCCTCCCCGAGCTCGTCCACGATCTCGAAGGCGGCGGTCTTCTGGCCCTCCAGCCGATAGGGGTTCACCGAGTTCACGAGAACGACCGGATAGGATGCCGCCAGCTCGCGCACCGCTGCGAGCGCCGTGTCGAAGCTGCCTCGGAGCGCGATCACCTTGGCGCCGTACATGAGCGCCTGGGAGAGCTTGTTGAGCGCTATCTCGCCCGCCGGCACGACCACGATGGCGCGCAGTCGGGCGCTGGCGGCGTAGGCCGCCGCCGAGGCAGAGGTATTCCCGGTCGAGGCGCAGACCAGGACCCGGGCTCGCTCCTCCAAAGCCTTGGCAACGGCCACGACCATCCCTCGATCCTTGAAGGAGCCCGTCGGGTTGAGGCCCTCGTACTTGAAGTAGAGGCGCTTCAAACCCAGCGCGGGACCCAGGTTCTGGCTCCGCACCAGGGGGGTCGATCCCTCTCGCAGGTCAAGCGCCGGAGTGGCATCGCTGACCGGCAGCCAGTCACGGTACCTCGCTATGACTCCCGTGCGAGCGCCGTTCACAGGACCCTCAGGAACGAGTTCACGGCCACCACCACGTCCAGTTCCGCGATCCGGGCCCGGGTCCTCTGGAGGGCTGCATCGGAGGCCGGGTGGGTGGTCACCACGAATTCGGCGGATCGGTCGTCGGACTCCTTCTGGATGGCGCTCGCGATGCTAACCCCCTCTTCCCCGAAGACCTGAAAGATCGCGGCCAGCACTCCCGGCCGGTCGGCGACCCGGCAGCGCAGGTAGGCCCGTGTCATGACTTCGGCCATCGGCACGACCTGGACCATCGGGTCGAACTCGAAGGCGGCGCGGTTCTGCACCTGCCGGCGGATGGAGCGGGCGAGCTCGATCAGGTCTCCCACCACGCTGGAGGCGGTTGGCCGGCCGCCCGCACCCTGGCCCTGGAGCAGCACCCCGCCGACCAGGTCGCCCTCGATGTAGACGGCGTTTGCGGCCCCCTCGACCGAGGCCAGCGGATGGCCGTGCGGCACCAGCGCGGGGTGAACCCGCGCCTCCACCCGATGCCCGCCCGGCTCCCGCGTCGCCACGGCCACTAGCTTCAGCTCGTAGCCCAGCTCCCTGGCGTACCGGAAGTCGACGGCACGAACGCCCTCGATGCCCTCCCGGTAGACGAGGTCGGGGTGGACCCGCGCCCCGAACCCGATCGAAGCCAGGATGGCGATCTTGTACGCCGCGTCGTAACCCCCCAGGTCCTGCGTGGGATCGGCCTCTGCGAACCCGGCTGCCTGCGCCTCGGCCACCGCCTCCGCCAGCTCGGCGCCCGCGTTTGCCATCCGGCCCAGTACGAAGTTTGTGGTGCCGTTGATGACGGCCAGGATGCGCTCGATCTCGTTTGCCAGCAGGTCGACCTTGAAGGTGCTGATCAGGGGGATGCCGCCGCCCACGGCGGCTTCGAAGTAGACGTCGACGTTCATCTCGCCGGCCAGCTCGAGCAGCTCCGGACCGTGCCGGGCGAGGACCAGCTTGTTGGCCGTGACCACGTGCTTTCGGTTCCGCAGCGCCCGCTCCAGGTAACCACGGGCAGGCTCCTCCCCGCCGGCCAGCTCGACCACGACGTCGATCTCGGGATCGTCGAGGACCCGGGCCGGATCGTCGGTCAGCATCTCGGACGGCACCTGCACGACCCGCTTCTTCTGGAGGTCGCGGACGAGCACCCGGTGCAGGATGAGCTCGACGCCAGACGACCGCCGCCGCAGCGGCTCCGCATGGTTGAGCAGGCGGTCGGCCACCTGGCCGCCAACTGTGCCCAGCCCGATCAGCCCAACCCTCAACGCCTGGTGATGCACCTGGCTATTCTGTCGGCCGTGGCGCTGCTGCTGCGTGAGGCCGACGTGGAACGCCTGGTTGACATGGGCACGGTGATGGAAGCCGTCGAGGCCTCCCTGGTCGCCCTGGGAACCGGCAAAGCCGAGAATCAGCCGCGCCGCCGCGTCTTCCCGCCGGGCGGAGTCCTGAACGTGATGTTCGCCAGCTGGCCCGAGATCGGCTTGACCGGACTCAAGTCCTACACGGTGGCATCCGGCGGGGCTCGCTTCCTGGTCATCCTCTACGACCTCGAGGGCGCCCCTCAGGCACTGATCGAAGCCGACCGTCTCGGCGCCTTTCGGACCGGTGCGGCAACCGGTGTGGCCGCGCGCGGTCTGTCGCCGGCCGGTCCGAAGACCGTGGCGCTGATCGGCACCGGCTGGCAGGCCCGGACCCAGGCGCAGGCGCTGCGCCTCGCCCTCGACATCGCGGAGCTTCGAGTCTTCGGCCGGGACCCGGAGAAGCGGTCGCGGTTCGCGGAAGAGTTCGGCGGCGTTCCGGCGCCCTCGGCCGAGGCCGCGGTGCGGGATGCCGACGTGGTGGTGACGATGACGACCAGCGCTGAGCCGGTGCTCGAATGCGCCTGGGTCAAGCCGGGGGCGGTCGTGATCGGCGCCGGCTCCAACTACCCGCACCGCGCCGAGCTGCCCGCCGACCTGGTCAACTCGGCTCGGGCGGTGGTTGTGGACCAGCGGGAGACGGCTCGACTGGAAAGCGGCGACCTGCTTCAGGCCGGCTACGACGTGGACCGTGCCCTCGAACTCGGTGCCGTGCTGGCCGGAAAGGCGGCGCTCCCACCGGGCGACGGACCCGTGGTCGCCGAGTCCCACGGCCTGGCCATCTGGGACATAGCCGCCGGCAGAACAGTCCTGGAAGCCGCCCGCCGAGAAGGCCTCGGCGAAGAGATCAAGCTCTGAGGTTTCCCTCCCCTCGTTGGGGAGGGTTGGGAGGGGATCCTTTTCGAAGCAGCCGTTTAGCGGGCTACCAGGTGGGCCTTTATGGTTTCGCCGCCGGGTATGGCGGGGGCGAGGACGACCATCAGCATCGAGAGCAGCAGGAGGACGGTGAGGGCGGCGGCTCCTACCGAGGAGGCGAAGATGACCGGTCTGAGCCAGGAATGGTCGGCGCGCAGCATCAGATCGGCCAGGTCGGGACCGCGGTGCGGATGCCACTCCGCCACCTCGCTGCGCATGGCGCCTGCGAACACAGGATCGCTCTCTTCTTGCCGCATGCTCAACCCTTCGAACGCGCCGGAGCCGGGTTCTGGTCGGTTCCGGCCACCCTGCGGCGCATCAGCACCATCGCTTTCGCGATCCGCGACGCCACGGTTCCGCTCGGAATCCCGAGGATCTGCGCGATCTCCTCGCGGGAGTAGTCGTGAAAGTAGTGAAGCACGACGGCCGCCCGCAACCGGGGACTGAGGTCCGCCAGAGCCGTCTCCACGACGCTCCTCGCCTCGCTCCGGGAGTACTCACGGTCGTCTGGCGTCTGGTAGAGGCGAACCGGGAGCAGCCGGCTCAGCCTGCGGCGCCGAAGGTAAGAGATCGCCGTGTTGACCGCGATTCGGTGAAGCCAGGCTCCCGGCGGCGCCGTCGGTCTGTACCTGGTCCGGGCGCGGTAGGCGCGGGCAAAGGCCTCCTGCGTCAGGTCCTCGGCATCGGCCGAGTCGAGGACCATCGCCCTGATCGTTCGATAGACGGCGCCGTACTCCCGCTCGTATAACAGTGGGAACTGCGTGGCCGGGTCGAGGTCCGACGAGCCGCGAGGCCCATCTTCGTGACTCATTCAAGTGACAGTGTGCCCCGCGATGAGCCGGATTACATGTCGATCTCGTGTCAATTTGCGCCCAAACGTTTGTCCGCGCGCCCCCCGCTTCAAGCCTGCAGGCCGGCAGCGCCGGCTGGTAGCGCCGGCTGGTATAGAGGAGGCATTCCGGCGAAGCTCTCCGAGGCCCCCTCCTTGCCAGCACCGATGCTGATAACCAGCCCTCAAAACCCCCGGGTCAAGGGGTTGCAGGCGCTCCGCAAGCGCTCTGAACGCGACCGGTCGCATCAGATCCTGGTGGACGGTTACGACGAGCTGGCGGTGGCACTGAGCAGCGGAGCTCGGCCCGCCTCCCTCTATTACTGTCCGGCCCTGATCCGCGACCAGGCTGAAACATCGGTCATAAACGCGACACAGGAGCTGGGGACCGAGGTCTTCGAGGTCAGTGAGGCCGTCTTCCGCAAGATCGCCTACCGCGAGGCGCCGGACGGGTGGCTGGCCGTGTTGGCGGCCATCGACACCGACCTCGGCAGGCTCCGGCTCCGCCCGGATCCGCTGCTGCTGGTGTGCGAATCGGTCGAGAAGCCTGGGAACCTCGGCGCCATGCTTCGCACGGCGGATGCGGCCGGCGTGGACGCGGTCATCTCCTCCCCGGCAGTCACTGACTGGGGAAACCCCAACATCGTCCGGGCCAGCAAGGGCGCCGTCTTCTCCGTGCCCGTCGCGGAGTCCGCCCCGGACGAGCTCATCGCCTGGCTGCACGGCCAGGGGATTGCCATCGTGGCAACCACGCTGGAGTCCGACATCCCGTACACCGCGGCCGACCTGAAGCGCGGCGTCGCCATAGTGGTCGGCGCGGAAAGCGGGGGCTTGAGCGAACCATGGCTGCGAACGGCGGACCTCAAGGTCCGGATTCCAATGGTCGGCCGGCTGAACTCGCTCAACGTGGCCACAAGCGCCGCGCTGCTGGTCTACGAGGCGATCCGGCAACGCGACCAGGTCCGTATCGACTGAGCGAGGGCAACGCCTTGCCATGTTCGCCGGCGTGGTGGGCGGCCCGGGACTCGAACCCGGATGGGTCTCCCCACACGCCCCTCAAACGTGCGCGTCTACCTGTTCCGCCAGCCGCCCGGCTGAAGCGCCCCAACTGAGGCACCTGCCCGCTAGAGGATTCGAACCCCTAACCTCATGGTCCGAAGCCATGCGCTCTATCCGTTGAGCTAAGCGGGCGCAGGGAAATTATAGGAAGGGTGGGGCAGCCGGCAGTTCAAGACGCTGCGGTCGTGCCTCAGGCGCTGCGGCGGGCCGAAGCCAGCCGGCGCAGCCGGCGGTGCTCGATCCCCCAGGCCGCGTAGCGCACGAGCGCCATGGCCGGGTACCGCCTGCGGTGCGCCTGGGTCAGCCGGCCCTCGACGGCCAAACGCAGGTCGAGCGCCGTGCAGCCGGGGAAGCTCGTGTAGGAGCGGCCGATCGCGTCCAGGATGTGGGCGTCGGAGTTTCCCAGAGCTGCCCGCCCGGCATCTTCGTTGAGCCGCTGTGCCAGCTGATTGAAGAGGTAAAAGCCAGGGGTCGAGTTCTCGACCTCGATGGCATCGAAGTCGAGTTCGGCGGCCTGCCAGCCCACGCCGTGCACCCGCCGCGGGCGGGAGGGGTTCTTGGTGCGCCAGAAGGGATGGGGCGCAAAGGCAATGCCGCCCTGCCGGTGGATGGCCGCGATAGTCGCAGCGGCCGACTGGCCGGGGCGGATCCGCTTCTCCAGGAACAGCCCCACCACGTGGCCCTGGCGGGTCGAGATCTCCTCGCCGACGATGACCTCGGGGGCCAGCCCGGAGCTTCCCGCGTAGGCCGCCGCCCAGAGCGCGCCCTCGATGGTGTCGTGATCCGTCACCGCGATCACTGCCAGACCGAGCTGTCGCGCCTGTCTCACGACCTGGACCGGGCCCGGCCAGCCGTCACTGAAGCTCGTGTGCATGTGCAGATCGGCATGGCCCCGCTCTGGCTGGGCGGCCTCCTCCGTCTGCTGGGCGGGATCGGGCTCAGCCTGGGTCTGCGCGTCCGCCGCCGCGGCCGGCCCGCTACCTGTTAAGGAGCTTGCGCGGCCGGCCTTCATGCGCCATGGTTCGGAACGGAGGTAAAGCCGTGAATGGACTGATGATGGACTACCCGCTCACGCTCCAGCACATGTTGTGGCGCGTCGAGAGGCTCTTCGACAAGAAGGAGATCGTCACCAAGCGGGAGGACACCCTGCACCGCTATACATATGCCGACCTCTCAGGTCGGGTCGCCCAGGTCGGCAATGTTCTCCGCCGGTTGGGCGTCAAGCCCGGAGATCGGGTCGCGACGCTTTGCTGGAACAACTACAGACACCTGGAGCTGTACTACGCGGTGCCCTGCATGGGCGGCGTCCTCCACACCCTCAACCTGCGCCTGTTCCCAGACCAGCTCGAGTTCACCGTCGGGGACGCCGGCGACAGCGTGGTCTTCGTCGACAAGACGCTTCTTCCCATCCTCGACAAGATTGCCGGCCGGATGCCGTCCGTCCGGCAGATCGTGGTGCTGAACGACGGCGGCCCGCTCCCGCCACACAAGCTGGGAGAGCTGCTCGACTACGAGACCCTGATTGCGGCCGAGAAGGCCGAGTGCTCCTGGCCGGCGGTCGAGGAGAGGGCCGCCGCGGCGATGTGCTACACCTCCGGAACCACTGGCAACCCCAAGGGCGTCGTCTACTCGCACCGGTCCCAGTTCCTGCACGCGATGTGCGTGCTGCAGAAGGACAGCCTTGGCATGTCGGAGAGCGACGTCCTGCTGCCCGTCGTGCCGATGTTCCACGCCAACTCCTGGGGCATTCCCTACGCGGCCGGCCTGGCCGGCACCAAGCTGATCTTTCCCGACCGTTTCATGGGCGACGGACAGGTGCTGCTGGACCTGGCCGAGCAGGAGGGCGCCACCATGCTGGCCGGTGTGCCCACGATCTGGCTCAACCTGCTGGGCGCTCTCGAGAAGAGCGGCCGCCGGCTACCCAAGGTCCACACCGTGATCTGCGGCGGCTCCGCGATCCCGCGCAGCCTGATGGAGGGCATGGACCGGGTGGGCCTCCGCATGCTGCACGCCTGGGGCATGACCGAGACGTCGCCCATCGGGACCGTTGCCCTGGTCCGCAGCTGGATCCCGCCCGAAGAGGCATTCAACGCCCGGCTCAAGCAGGGCGTCCCGGTGCCGGGCGTGGAGATCCGCATCGCCGACATCACCACGGGAGAGGAGCTGCCCTGGAATGGCGAGGCCTTCGGCGAGATCCAGTGCCGGGGCCCGTGGATCGCAAGCGGCTATCAGAACGACGCCGATCCCACCAAGATCACCGAAGACGGCTGGTTCCGGACCGGCGACGTGGCCACCATCGACCCCGACGGCTACGTCACGATCGTGGACCGCACCAAGGACGTCATCAAGTCGGGTGGTGAGTGGATCAGCACGGTCGAGCTGGAAGGCGCCGTCATGGCGCATCCCAAGGTTTTGGAGGCGGCCGTGATCGGACTGCATCACAGCAGGTGGCAGGAGCGGCCGGTCGCCTATGTCGTCCCGATGCCCGAGTACAAGGGGCAGGTGACCGCCGAGGAGATCAGGGAGTTCCTCGCCGGGAAGGTCGCGACCTGGTGGCTCCCGGACGAGATCCGCTTCATAGACGAGATCCCCAAGACCTCAACCCTCAAGTTCGACAAGAAAGCCCTCCGAAACACCGCCGAACCAATCGCTGAAGACGCAGTTCCCTCCCCCGTGCAGGGAGGGTCAGCGAGGGAGTAAATCTCTCCGACCACAGGTAGGAGTCTCTTCCCTGCGAAGTCGGGGGAGTACCCGGCCAGGCCGGGGGAGGGGTCCCGCAGCTCTCCTCTCGTTCGCTCAAAATCTGCGGCGTCCGTCGAGGTAAGACCCCCTCCGCTGGCCCTCTCCGCAAGGGAACGGAAGGGGCACGGCGCTCTGCCTATACTTGACCTTCGCTTCACGCCGCGGCGGTGGCGGAACGGCAGACGCGCTAGGTTCAGGACCTAGTGAGGGCAACCTCGTGGAGGTTCAAATCCTCTCCGCCGCACCAACTCCCCTCTCATCGCGAGCCGGCATGCTCGAGGGAACCGGCATGCTGGGCAGCCGCACCACGAATCGGGCCCCGGGGCCGGAACCGTCGACCAGTGAGATCGACCCTCCGTGCGCCTCTGCGATCGCGGCGCAGAGCGACAGTCCCAGTCCGGCACCCCCAGTGGCGCGGCCGCGAGCCGCGTCGGCGCGCGCGAAGCGTTCGAAGAGCCTGGAGCGCAGGCCGGCCTTGACGCCGGGGCCGCTGTCCTGAACGGTCAACCACCACCAGCCGGCCTCTTCCACCGCCGATACCGTGACGGTGCCGTGGCCGGGGCTGTGCCGGATGGCGTTGTCGAGCAAGTTGTCCAAAAGTTGCCGGAGAAGATCCGGGTCTCCGGCGACCGCCCCTTCCAGCGGCACCTGGCTGTCCAGCTCGACCTCACGTTCCTGGGCGGCCGGGCGCCAGCGCTCGATGGTCTCTTCGAGAAACTCCGGCAGGTCGATGGACTCATGGCGGGGCGCCAATGCGCCCGCGTCCGCCCGGGCGAGCAGGAGGAGCTGGTCCGCGAGGCGGCCCAGCCGTTCGACTTCCGTCAGCAGCGAACGGTGGCTGGCCTCGTACTCCTCGACGCTGCGGCGGCGGCGGAGCATCACGTCGAGCTGCGTCCGCATCAGGGCCAGAGGCGCTCGAAACTCGTGCGCGGCGTCGGCGGTGAAGCGCCGCAGGCCTTCGAAAGAGGCGTCGAGGCGTGCCAGCATGCCGTTGAAGGTCGCGGCCAGCTCGCCCAGCTCGTCGCCGGGCGGCAGATCCAGCTGGATGCGGCGGTGGAGATCCTGCTCGCTGATCTGGCGGGCGGTCCCAGCCATCACCCCGACCGGCCTCAGCGCCCGTCCCGATAGCCAGTACCCGAGCCCGGCTGCCCCCACCACCAAAAGCACGACCACGAACAGGAGCAGAACCGCCACCCGAAGCAGCGATTGCTGAAGCTCCTGTATCGGGCGCGCGAGCACCAGCCTGCCCACGGCGCCATTCCCCAGGTCGACCGGCATCACCATCAGGCGCATCGGCTGGCCGGCCACCATCTTGGTCCGGCAGCATCCACCCGATGGGAACTCCCGGGTGGCGGTCGAGGCCAGTCCGCCGGGATCTTTGATCTGCCCGGAACGATCCAGCACGTGGCCGTCGGCACCCAGCAGCAGGGCGGCGACTCCGATCCCGGACTGAGTCTCCCCGGGAAGCGGCTCGCCGCTCTCCCCGAAGCGCTGGCCGCCGATCTCTTTGATCTGAGACTCCACCAGGTTGGACTGGGTGATCAGGCTGCTGTCGACGACCTGGTATTCGGTGAGGGAGAAGGCGACCCAGAAGGCAACCGCCGCCGAGCCCGCGACCAGGGCGAAGACGCCGACGTAGACCAGGGTTAGGCGGACTCGGGTCCGCCGGAGGTGCTCTCGCATTCAGGTGTCGGGTCGAAACGGTAGCCCATGCCCCTCAGGGTCACGATGTGGTCGGCGGCGTTGCCCGCGGACAGCTTCCGGCGCAGGCGTCCCATGTACACGTCGACCAGGTTGGAACCGCTCTGGAGATCGTAGTTCCAGACGTGCTCCTCGATCTGGCTCCGGGATAGGACCCGCCGGGGATGGTGCATCAGGTATTCCAGGATGGCGAGCTCCTTGCTCGTCAGCTTGATCGGGCGGCCGTTCACCCGCAATTCGCGAGCGGCGGTGTCCAGGCTGAGAGTGCCGCTCTGCAGGACGGACGAACGGTCCTCAAGGTGGCGCCGGGCGAGGGCCCGGAGGCGAGCGAGGAACTCTACGAATGCGAAGGGCTTCACCAGGTAGTCGTCCGCCCCTGCCTCCAGGCCCCTGACCCTGTCCTCCACGGCGTCCCTCGAAGTGAGCATCAGAACCGGGGTCCGGATCCGGCGGCGGCGCAGACCGGCGCAGACGGCGAAGCCGTCGATCGAGCCGGGAAGCATGACGTCGACGGTCACCAGGTCGAACGGCGTGGCAGTGGCGGCGGCCAGCGCCTCCTCCCCGTTGTCCACCAGGTCGACGCCGAAGCCCTCCTCCTCCAGCCCGAGCCGAAGCATGTTGGCCAGCCGGGGGTCGTCCTCGACGATCAGGATCCGCACCAATTGAGCATCTTCGAGGCTCATGAACGCTTGATGAACGGCCCACGCGGGTTCATCGCGGGTTCAGAAACCACGGTCAGCTTGTGTCCGGGATGAATCTCCCCACCCAGCCTCGGCCGTGACCGTCGGCGCCCGCGAAGTGCTACGCCCGCCGTCATGGCGGACCAGGTCGATAGCCTTGTGTAACCGGCTGTGGACCAAAGGTATCCCCGCGCCACTCTCGCCGGCCGCCCCGCTGGCTCGCATCCATCGGCCGACGGTCTGATCGCTGGCTGGGGTCCGGGAGATGGGTAACCGGCAGCCCGTACCGCGCTGGCCTTTTCCAGCCTCGATCCCTCAGCGCGTCCGCAGGCCCCGCTGGCGCCCGGGGAGAAAGCGCCTTGCAACCGTGCTTGTGGCGGTCCTCGGCGTGCTCGTGCTGATCGCGATCGTGCTGGGCGTCGGGTACGTGCCCCGGGCCGAGGATCCGCTGCGGCAGCTCGCTCGGATGCTGCCGATGCGATACGGACCGGCCGCCAGCCTTCTGCTGCTCTACCTGGAGGAGTCGGGCATACCGGTGCCGGTACCCGGCGACGTCTACGTCGCCTATCTCGGGCACGTGGCCGGCTCCCCGCTCACGTGGCTGGCGGCCTGGCTGGGGGTCATCACGGTGGTCCTGGGCGGCGCCAGCAACCTTTACCTGATCTCGAGGCGCTGGGGCCGCGGCCTGGTGCGGGGACGGCTGGGCGCCGCCGTCCACCTCAGCCCCCGCCGCCTGGCCACAGCCGAACGCTGGTTCGCGCGCTGGGGCGCCCTGGCGATCATCTTCGGGCGTCACATCCCCGGCTTCCGGGTGCCGATCACTGTGGCCGTAGGGATCTTCGGCGTCCCCTACCGGACCTTCGCGCTGGGCGTCGGGGTCTCGACCGCCGTCTGGGCTGCGTTCTGGCTGTGGGTGGGGGCGCACTTCGGCGCCAGGATCGGCCATTTCCTGGGAGGGCATCGCTGGACCTACGCGATCGTCGGCCTGGTGGTCCTCATCCTGATCGCCTCCGTCGTGACCAGGCTGGTCCGCGCTCAACCCCCCTCGCCCTCCGAGGAGGGCTGAGCCGCTCCAGCGACCTACCCGTTCATTGGCCTTTCATCTGGGCTGTGCACGATCGGCAACGTGAAGAGGAGCACCCAACCTGGCCGGCGCACGCCGCCAGGGCTAATTCTGTGGATCGGCTTGCTGGCCGCCGCCTTGTTCGGCGTGACCGCCTGTGGCTTTGGCGGCAGCTCGGCGGGGACCCCTAAAGCCGCTGCCCCGGCCTCGAGTGCACAGCCGAGCTCAGGGGCCTCGGACACGACAGTCGCAGGTGACATCCCGGACAACCAGGTCTACGTCGCCTTCACCCCGGCCGCCGGCGGGTACGTCATCAAGGTGCCGGAGGGGTGGTCTCGAACCAGCGCCGGATCCAGCGTGACGTTCACCGATCGCTTCAACAGCATCCGGGTGGAGACCCAGCCCGCGGCCAAGGCGCCGACCAACGCGACGGCGGCCGGAACCGAAGCGGCCTCCCTTCGGAGTGCAGTGCCCGGCTTCTCGCTTGGGGACGTGAGCACAGTCCACCGTTCTGCCGGCGACGCCGTTCTGGTCAAGTACCGCGCCACGAGCCCACCTGAGCAGGTGACGGGCAAGACTGTCCAGCTTTCCACCGAACGCTACGAGTTCTGGCGGGGCGGCGTTGAGGCCATCGTCACGCTCTCCGCGCCGGCTGGAGCGGACAACGTAGACCCCTGGAAGACGGTCACCGACTCCTTCGGGTGGCGATGAGGCCGCTGCGGGCCAGCCGTCTCCACCGGTTCTTCCACGCCGGCGACGAGGAGGTCCAGGCCCTTCGAGACGTCTCTCTGGAGCTTGACGGGGGCGAGCTCGTCGCCATCACGGGCCCCTCGGGTTCCGGCAAGTCGACGCTCGTCGCCTGCCTCTGCGGCCTCGATGAGCCGGACGGGGGCACGGTCTGGGTGGCGGACGAGCGTCTCTCCCGCCGCGGCGAGGGGCGCCGGGCCGCGCTCCGCGCCCGCCATGTCGGTCTCCTGCTCCAGGGCGGCAACCTGGTCCGCCACCTGACGGTGGAGGAGAACGTCGAGCTGGCTCAGCGGCTCGCCGGCCGGTCGGACCGCCGGCACCGCACCCAGCTTCTCGAGCGGCTGGCGATCGCGGAACGAGCCCGATCCCTCCCCGGACAGCTCTCCGGCGGCGAGACCGCACGAGCCGGTCTCGCCGTCGCCGTCGCCAACCATCCCGCCGTCCTTCTGGCCGACGAGCCGACCGGCGAGGTCGACAGCGACAACGAGGTCCGTGTGATAGACCTCCTCCGGGAGGAGGCGCGGCGAGGGAGCGCGGTGCTGGTTGCGAGCCACAGCGACGCGGTTGCCGGAGCCGCCGACCGGGTCCTACGCCTGCGGGACGGCAGCCTCCTCCCTTGACAGCCGGCGCAGCACCGCTCGTCCTCTGCCAGGGCGTCGGACGCAACTACGGTCGGGGAGATCGCCAGCTCACAGCCCTCCACGACGTCAGCTGCAGCATCCAGGCGGGCGATCGCATCGCGATCTCAGGCCGTTCGGGGTCGGGCAAGTCGACGCTGGCGCACCTGATGGCGGGGCTCGATGAGCCGACCAGTGGCGTCCTGAGCTGGCCGGCACTCGGCCGCCGGGAAGAGCTGCGGCCGGGCTGCATCGGAGTCGTCTTTCAGTCGCCAAGCCTTCTCCACGAGCTCACCGTGGCGGAGAACGTTGCACTGCCTTTGGAGATAGCCGGGGCCGAGCCTTCGCGGGCTCGAGAAAGAGCACTCGAGGCGCTGGCCGCTCTGGATCTCGAGAGCCTGGCCGAGCAACTCCCGGACGAGCTCTCCGGCGGTCAGTCCCAGCGCGTGGCGGTGGCTCGGGTCCTCGCCACCGGGCCACCGCTCGTGATCGCCGACGAGCCGACAGGACAGCTGGATCACACGACGGCCGAGCGGATGCTGGACGTCCTCGACAAGACCTGCCGCGCGCTCGGGGCGGCCCTCGTCCTCACCACCCACGACGCACGCGTGACGGCACGCTATGACCGGCGCTGGCGCATCGCCGACGGCGCCCTCGAGACGGGAGAGCGTTCGTGATCGCGCTGCTCTGGCTGCGCGGCCTGGTGACCCGAGAGCCGGGACCCCTGGCGGGGGTGGCGGCCGGAACCGCCGCGGCGGTGGCCCTCCTCGGCTCGCTGGGTGCGTTCTTCACGGCTTCGGAAGCCACCATGACCGCTCGCTCGATCGCCCGGGTGAGCGTGGACTGGCAGATGGAGGTGCAGCCCGGCGCCAGCTCCTCGACCGTCCTCGACACCGTCCGCGGCTTCCCCCAAACCCGGGCGGCGCTGCCCGTCGCCTTCGCCAGCAGCAGCGGGCTCAGCGCTTCCACGCAGGGCGCCGTGCAGACGACCGGGTCCGGTGCCGTGGTCGGCCTCCCGTACGGCTATACCCGGACTTTTCCCGGTCAGCTGCGTCCCCTGGTCGGGGCCCCGGAGGGAGTTCTCGTCGCTCAGCAGACCGCCTCCAACCTGCACGTGGCGCCGGGCGACGCCATCAACGTCGGCCGCACCGGGCTACCCGCGGTCAGCACCAGGGTCGATGGCGTGGTCGATCTCCGGCAGGCTGATTCGCTCTTTCAGAAGGTCGGCGCCCTCGCCGGCTCACAACCAACCGCCCCGCCGGACAACGTGGTTCTGGTCCCCCTCTCCACCTGGCACCAGCTCTTCGACCCGGTGCTGGCAGCCCGGCCGGACCTCGTACACGAGCAGGTTCACGTCCGGCTCTCGCACAATCTGCCGACCACCCCGGTCGACGCCTACGACTCGGTGACCGGGGAGGCCCGGAACCTGGAAGCCAGGCTGGCCGGAGCCGGCCGGGTCGGCGACAACCTGGGCGCCGCTCTGGGGGCGGCTCGCGGCGACGCCCTGTACGCCCAACTGCTCTTCTTCTTCCTGGGGCTTCCGGGGGTGGCGATTGCAGGCTTGGTAACCCTGGACGTGGCTCGGACCGGCGGCGAGCGCCGGCGCCGCGAGCAGGCGCTGCTGCGAGCCCGGGGCACGGCGCTCGGCCAGCTCCTGCGCCTTGGTCTGGCCGAAGCCGCAGCCGCCGGCCTTGCCGGCGTCGTGGCGGGCCTCGCCGCGGCCTTCGTGGTCGGCCGGCTTGCTTTTGGCTCGAGCAGCTTTGGGGCGGATCCACGCTCAACTCTGCTCGATCTCGGCCTCGCCTCCCTGGTCGGGCTGGGGATCGCCACGCTGGCCCTGGCAGTCCCGGCCTGGCGAGACGCGCGCAGCCTGACCGTCGCCACCGCGGCCAGACGAGTCCGCCGCGGCCGCGCAGCCCCAGCGGTCGTGCTGGTAATCGCAGCCCTCTTCCTGGCCGGGGCCGCGATCGTCTACACCCTGGTTCAGCGGAGCGGCTACGAGCTGGTCCTGGCGCCGGAGGGCGTACCGGCGGTCTCCATCACCTACTGGGCCCTTCTCGGCCCCCTCTTCCTCTGGCTGGGCGCTGCGCTCCTGGTCTGGTGGCTCGGAAGAGTGCTCCTGGTCCACGGCCGCGGCGCACTCGGAACCCTGCTCGCACCGCTCGCCGGCCCGCTCGCTGGGGCAGTGGCGGGCTCGCTGAGCCGTCAGCACCGTCTGCTTGCGCGCGCAGTCCTGCTCGTCGCCCTGGCCGGCTCCTTCGGGGTGGCCACCTCGGTCTTCAACTCGACCTACGCGCAGCAGTCGGAGGTGGATGCCAGGCTCACCAACGGAGGCGACGTGACGATCACCGAGCCCCCAGGCGCCGCCGTTCCACCCTCGTTCTCAGCCCGGCTGGCCGCCATCCCGGGTGTCGCCGGCGTGGAGCCGCTCCAGCATCGCTTCGCCTACGTGGGGTCGGATCTGCAAGACCTCTACGGCGTCCGCCCCTCGACGGTGGTCGGCGCGGCGAAGCTCCAGGACGCCTACTTCAGCGGCGGTGGGGCAGCCCAGATCATGGCGCGGCTGAGCAGTCAGCCCGACGGCATCCTGGTCAGCGCCGAGACAGTGAAGGACTTTCAGCTCCAGCCTGGTGACCGGCTCACCCTGCGCCTGCGGGACGGCCGCAGCGGTGACCTGGTGCCGGTCAGCTTTCGCTACGTCGGGGTCGTCAAGGAGTTCCCCACGGCACCGCGTGACAGCTTCCTCGTCGCCAACGCCGCCTATGTTGCGAAGGCGACCTCGAACGACGCCGTGGGCTCCTTCCTGGTCGATACGAACGGCGCCCCACCAGCCGCCGTCGCCGCCCGCGTCCGCTCGGCCGCCGGTCCGTCGGCGACCGTGACCGACATCGGCTCGACACGCCGGATCGTCGGCTCCAGCCTCACGGCGCTGGACCTGGGCGGCCTGACCAGGCTGGAGCTCGGCTTTGCGCTGGTCCTGGCCGCCGCCGGGGCCGGTGTCGTGCCGGCGCTGGCCCTCGCCGAGCGCCGGCACCGCTTTACGGTTCTGCAGGCCCTCGGTGCGCGCAGTGGGCAGCTCGCGGCGTTCATCGGAGCCGAGGCCTTCCTGATCACGGCCGCGGGGATCCTGTCCGGGGCGCTGATCGGAGCGGCGCTTGTCGAAGTGCTGGTGGCGGTTCTGACAGGCGTGTTCGACCCTCCGCCCGCCGCGCTGGCGGTGCCCTGGCGCCAGCTTCTCGGCATCACCGGCGTCCTGCTGGCCGCCGCCCTGGGCGCCGCAGCCTGGACCCTCGCTGCCTCCAAGCGCTCGACAATCGATGGACTCCGAACGGGCTGAGCGCTAGCGCAGAGGTCCGCGCGGCGCGGGGATCCGGGCAAGATACTGTGAGGGGAAGATGCCGGGCTGGCCGAAGGTCGCGGTCGTGGGCGGGTCCTTGGGCGGGGTCACCGCCGGGCTGGTTCTGCGCGACCTGGGCTGCGACGCCCACGTCTTCGAGCGTTCGCGCTCGGTCCTGGAGGAGCGCGGGGCGGGCATAGCCGTGCTGGACGCGACGGTTCGCTACCTGGTCGAGCACGGCATCGCCGACCTGAGCCGCATTTGCACCTCCACCCACTGGCTGCGGTACCTGCACCCGGACGGTTCGGTCCAGCACGAAGGACGGCGACCATACCGCTTCTCCTCGTGGAACTCGATCTACAGGATCCTCATCGGCTGCCTGGGGGACGAGCGGTACCACCTGGCGAGCGAGCTGGTGCGCTTCGACCCGCAGGCGGACTCCATCCGGACGGAGTTCGCGGACGGCAGCAGCAGCACCTGGGACATGCTGGTCGGTGCCGACGGAATCGGCTCCACCGTCCGGCAGCAGCTCATCCCCGAGGTCGTGCCCCGCTACGCGGGCTATGTGGCCTGGCGGGGGACGGTCGCCGAGAGCCTTCTCTCCCCGCTGACGCGCCGCGCGCTGGACGACGCGATCACCTACCAGCTCCTGCTCAACAGCCACATCCTGGTCTACCCCATCCCCAGCAAGCAGGGCACTGTCGAGGCCGGGAACCGGCTGATCAACTTCGTCTGGTACCGGAACGTCGCCGCGGCCGACTTCCAGGCGCTGATGACAGATCGCGAAGGTCAGCTACGGACTGTGTCACTACCTCCCGGCGCCGTCCAGGAGCGGTACGTCGAGGAGATTCGTGAGTACGCGGCCGCTCGGATGGCGCCCCCCATCGCCGATGTGGTCGCGGGTACCGAGAAGCCCTTCGTCCAGGTGATATTCGATCTCGAGGTCTTTGCCATGGCCTTCGGACGCGCCTGCCTGATGGGCGACGCCGCCTTCGCCGCCCGACCACACGCCGCGGCAGGGACGGCCAAGGCGGCCGCCAACGCCTGGGCGCTGGCCGAGGCGCTGGAGGGTGCCCGGGGCGACGTCGAGACAGCGCTGCTGAAGTGGGAGCCGGAGCAGCTGACCCTTGGCCGCAACCTGGTCGAGCGCGCGCGCAGGATCGGGAACCGGTCCCAGTTCGAAGGCAACTGGGAACCGGGAGACCCCTCCCTGAACTTTGGGCTCTACGAACCCGGACGCTAGACGCCTGCCGAGCTGATTGCCTCAGGCCGGGACTGGCGACTCCAGGATGTTGCGGAACTTCTCCATGTAGTCCAGCAGCCCACGCTGGTTCTGGGCATCCGGCTGAAAGGCGACGTCGAAGAAGGCCTCGCCCACTCCGGCCTCGCGCATCTTCAGCACGTCATCGCGGATCTGGTCCCAGTTGCCCACGGTCACCGGCCGGTTGGGATCATCCACCCGGGTCTCGGTCCGGGTGACCAGGCAGCGCATGACGGTGGGCATCCTGGAGACGTCTCGCCCCCGCTCCCGGGCGGCGTCCTTGACGGTGTTCATCATCGAGATCAGCGCGTCGACCGAAGCGCAGCAGCCGGTGAAACCGTCGGCCAGCCGCCCGGCCCGGTCCAGCGCTCGAGGCATGAAGGCGCCCAGCAGGATGGGAGGGTGCGGCTTCTGGACCGGCTTGGGGCCGATGTAGGCCGGCTCCAGGTTGAAGTACTTGCCGTGGAACTCGACAGGGTCCCGCCCCCAGACCGCCTTCATGCAGAGGATCGCCTCTTCCCCGATCCTGCCTCGCTCGCGAAACTGAATCCCCGCCGCGTCGCTCTCGTCCTCCGACCAGCCGAGACCCAGGCCGACTATCAGCCTGCCGTCGGACAGGACGTCCATCGCGCTCAGGCGCTTGGCCAGCATGATCGGGTTGTGGAAAGGCACGTTGATCACACTGACGCCGAGGCCGATCTTGTCAGTGAGGGCGGAGGCGTAGGTCAGGCAGGTGAGGTGTTCGAGGTGAACCTTGTACTCCTCGTTCAGCTTTCCGTCGGGGGATCCCGGATAGGGCGTCTTAGCGTTGACCGGCGAGAGAAGCCTGTCGTTGGTCCACAGCGTGTCGTAGCCCAGCTGCTCGGCCTCTGTGGCCACCCTTCGCATGTTCTCGCGAGTGGCCACAGGGCCCTGGTGCGGAAGCGCGAACCCCAGCTTCATGAGAGCAGTCCTCCTCCTTTGGAACCGACGGCAGGAGCGACCGGCCCAGCTTTGATGCTGCCGCAGTCCTCCCTTAGATTGACCCTAACTCTCAGGGGGGATCGTGAACCGAAAGATCGTGCCGAGCCCCGGCTCGCTCTCTGCCTTGATGGTGCCACCGTGGGCAACCACGAGGTCTCCGGCGATGGCGAGACCCAGGCCCGAACCTTGCGATCCCGGCCCGCGCGCGAAGCGCTCGAACACGTTCGGCAGCAGTTCCGGGGGGATGCCCGCGCCGGTGTCCGCGACCTCGATCTCGACCAGGCCCGGACCGGGCCGGGCTCTCACGGTGACCCTGCCGCCTGGGGGCGTGTACCTGACGGCGTTCGCGAGGAGGTTGGCCAGGATGCTGCGCAGACGGGCCGGGTCAGCGTTCACAAGCGGCACCGTCTCCGCCACCTGCTCCCGCAGCTGGACCCCGCCGGCCTCGGCGTTGGCGCGAAACGATTCCAACGTCTCGTTCACCAGCACGGCAAGGTCCACGGACTCCCTCTCGAGGACCAGACTGCCCGACTCGCTGAGTGTCAGGGTTCGCAGGTCGTCCACCAGTGTCTCCAGCGTTCGAGTCGCCCCCAGGATCGGCGCAAGGTGCGCCGCGTCGCCGGGATAGAGGCCGTCGGCGATCCCCTCCGCCTGGCCCCGGATCACCGAAAGAGGAGTGCGCAGCTCGTGCGTCACATCGGCCAGGAAGGAGCGCCGCCTGGCCTCCGTCGCCTCCAGGCGGGCGCTCATCGCGTTGAAGGCTCCTGCCACCGCACGGACCTCCCGAGGTCCGCGCTCGGTAACGCGGGCGCCGAAGTCGCCGGCTTCGACTCTCCCAGCGGCCACGATCAGCTCGGTGACGGGAGCCGCCAGCCGGCGGGCCCAGGCGACTCCGCCCGCGACTCCCAGCACGCCGATCAACAGCGCTCCAACCGCCGCCAGCCGCAGCGACCAGGCGATCCCGGCCACCCCGAGAGCCGCGGCCGCCAGCCCCACCATGACGGTCCCCACGAGGCTGATGAAGAGCAGGAGCACGATCAGCAGGCAGCCGACCCGCCAGACGACCCGGCCGGGCCGGGCCCATGGGGCGAACGCCGGCGGGGGCCACTGCTGACCCTCCGGCCACCACGGGGGCGGCTGCGGCGGCGGCCGGTGGGCTCTGCGCCACCCGCCTCGGGCTCGCGCCCTCATGGTTGGAGGTCGGCGAACCGGTAGCCGACCCCGAAGGCGGTCAGCAGGTATCGAGGTGCCCGTGGATCCGGCTCGATCTTCCGGCGCAGGTTCTTGACGTGGGCGTCGATCGCCCTCTCGTATGAGTCGAAGGCGACGCCATGGACGGCGTCCAGCAGTTGCGCTCGCGTGAAGATCCGTCCCGGCTGTCGGGCCATCGTGGCAAGCAGCTGGAATTCGGTCGGGGTGAGCTCGACGCGCCGCCCTGCGATGCTGGCCTCCATTCGAGGGACGTCCAGCCGCACCTCGTCGCCAACCTGTATCAGCTCGGGCTGCGAGCGCATGCCCTCCACTCGCCTGAGGACGGCTCGGATCCGGGCGACGAGCTCTTTGGGACTGAAGGGCTTCACGACGTAGTCGTCCGCCCCCAGCTCCAGGCCGACAAGCTTGTCGGATTCGTCGTCCCGGGCGGTCAGCATGACGATCGGCACGCCTCCGTCACGGCGCAGTGACCGCGTCACGTCCAGCCCGTCCAGGCCCGGGAGACCCAGGTCGAGCACGACCAGGTCGGGCCTCCGGGCCCGCGCCAGCTGCAGCGCGGCCTGCCCGTCGGCCGCCGTCAGGACGGCGAAGCCGCCGTGCTCGAGGTAGTCGCTGACCAGCCGGACGATCTGCGGCTCGTCGTCTACGACGAGGACCGTCTTCACGATCGCATGGTATGGGGGCGGCGGTGCCCTGAAGGGTTGGGGTCCACCTCTGGCCTCCGCCGCCCGAGTTCTGCTACTGCCCCTGGGGGGGCGGTGTCTCGCCGGTGGCCGGTTTCTCGCCGGTGGGCGGGGCCTCGCCATGAGCCTGCTTGTGCCAGGTGTTGAGGATCTCCTCGAACATCGGGGGGATCCTCCTTGGGGGCCCGTAGCCCGTCTGCGACTGCCCCTGCCAGCCGTGTCTGCCGTACATACGAGCGCGCTTCGACGCCATTGCCGCGCCAATTCCACCGGCCAGCAGCAGCGGTAGCCAGGGAGCACCACGCCTTCTAACGAACATCATTCTTTCTCCTTTCAAAACGAGGTCTGCGATGAGACCCATGCTCCCCCCGCGCTGTGAAGCACTTGTGAACGACGTATGGAGAGATAACCCAAAAATCTCCCTCCCCCCTTGCGGACCCCTTGCGGCGAGGGAAGAGTGGTTATTGGCGGGCGAAGTCGCCGCCGTGGAAGCGGTAGGGCTGTTGGTCTCCGACCCTTGCGGCGAAAGCCTCCGCATCGTCCTCCGGCTCGTAGCCGAGCTTGTCCCAACCATCCCGTCGCCACAAGGAACGCCGGTTGTTTGAGACGCCGAATACGACCAGGAAGCCGACGTCCGGCGCCTCCAGCGACCGCCGCACCAGCTGCACCCCGTCCCGGTGACTGAGCCAGGTCCAGAGATGTCGATGCTCGGTCGGCTCGGCAACAAATGAGCCTATGCGCAGACACACCGCCTCCAGCCCATCACGGTCGTGGTAGAGGCTGCCCAGACCCTCGCCGAAGGCCTTGCTGAGGCCGTAGAAGGTGTCCGGACGCGCCGGCGCGTCAGTTCCGATCACCTGTTCCACCGGGTAATAGCCGACAGCGTGGTTGCTGGAGGCAAAGACGATGCGCCGGCAGCCCTCCAGGCGGGCGGCCTCGAACACGCTGTAGGTGCCGCGAATGTTCGTCTCCAGGATCGCGTTGAACTCCGCCTCCTGGCGGATGCCGGCCAGGTGAACCACGGCGTCGCAGCCGTTGACAGCCTGACGAGCGTCATCAAGGCTCCTCACGTCTCCCACCACCACCTCTTCGCCGGGCTCCGCCTCGAGCAGCCGAAGATCCATGAGCCGAATGACCTCCGCCGTCCCCTGCAGACCGCTGCGAAGAACGGAGCCTATCGTCCCGCCGGCTCCGGTTATCAGCAGGCGATGCACGCGTTCATCCTCCCTGTACCTCGGCGGCGACTCGGCGGATGGCGTTCCACGCTTCTTCGACGTGCCGAGGCTCGGTCGCCGCGGCGCCGATCGACATTCGAAGGACCAACGCGCCATCGAGCCTGGTGTGAGTGAGAAAGAGCTCGCCGGATGAGTTCAACCGATCAAGGATGCGCTGGTTGACCTCGTCTCCCGCCCGATGCCTGAAGCAGACCAGGTTCAAGGGGACCGGGGCCACAAGCTCGAAATCGCCGTCGGCTGCAACCTGCTCGGCTAACTGGGCTGCCATCCGCACGTGCTTGCGCACGTGGTGCCGGAGGCCCTCGGCGCCGTAATGACGCACCGTCGCCCACAGCTTGAGGGCGCGGAAGCGCCGCCCGAGCGGGATCTGCCAGTCTCGGTAATCGATCACCGCGCCCGATTCCGTGGCCGTGTTTCGCAGGTATTCCGGCAGGATGCTCAGGGCTCCGACGAGCGCCGCGCGGTCCGCGACATAGAAGGCGTCGCAGTCGAAGTTCACGAACATCCACTTGTGCGGGTTGACGCAGTAGCTGTCGGCGGCCTCCAGCCCGTCGTTGACGAAGCGGAGCTCGGGGCAGACGGCGGCGACGCCGCTCATCGCCGAGTCGACATGCAGCCAGACCCCGTGCCGTTGGCACACCTCGCCGATGGCCGCGATCGGATCGATGGCGTTGGACGACGTGGTTCCCACGGTCGCGGAGACCAGGCAGGGTAGGTGACCGGACCGAATGTCCTCTTCCAGCGCCCGCTCCAGGTCCTGGGGGCGCATCGAGTACCGCTCGTCGACGCCGACCAGGCGCAGCGCTTCACTGCCCAGGCCGGCCACCCGGACGGCTTTCTCGATCGAGGAATGCGCCTGGGAGGTGGTGTACACGGTCAGCCGCCGGTCGACACCTCTGCGGTTCGAGGCCCCCTCCGTGGCCCGTTCTCGGGCGGCCAGGAGAGCGCAGAGCGCGGCGCTGGACGCCGAGTCCTGGATCACCCCGCCGCCGGCTCCGCTGGAAAGGAAGCGCTCCGGCAAGCCAAAGAGCTCCACCAACCAGTCCAGCACGTGCGTCTCCAGTTCGGTACAGGCCGGGCTGGTGGACCACAACATGCCCTGGACCCCGAGGCCGGCGGATAGCAGCTCGCCCAGGATCGAAGGACCGGAGACGTTGGCCGGGAAATAGCCGAAGAAGCGCGGCGACTGCCAGTGGGTGATGCCGGGCATGATCACCTCGTCCAGGTCGCGGAAGATGGCGTCGAAGGGCTCCCCCCGGTCGGGCGGATGGGGCGGCAGCGACCGGCGGATATCGCCCGGGGCGGACCGGGAAAGCACGGGAAACTCCTCGACCCTCTCCATGTAGCGGGCGACCCACTCCACAGCCTCGGCCCCCCACCGCCGGAACTCGTCCGGCGTCATGTGGTAAGTCGTCCCCTCTCCCTCCCCCATGCGCTGTCAGGCGCCTTTTCGCCGGCGGCGTGGCTTCTGTGTCTTCTGCTGCTTGGCCCGCTCGACGCTTGCCTGGAGGGCGGCCATCAGCTCCTCTATTCCTGTGGCCGGGGTGAGCTCGGCCGGAGCGGGGGCGACGGTGGCTGCGGACGCGGCCCGCTCCTCCAAGAGGCCCTGCAGCCGCTCGCGATACTCGTCACGGTATCGCTCGGGCTCGAAGGGGCCGCTGAGCGTCTGGATCAGCAGCTTCGCCATGTCTCTTTCCCGCTCGCTCAGGTCGACCGGCAGCGGCGGCGTCAGGGCCGCCGGGGGCAGCACCTCGTCGGCGTGGAAAAGCGTGGTCAGCACCATCAGTCCCTGGTACGCGCGAAGGGCTGCGAGGTGACGTTTTCGGCGGAGCACGATCCAGCTCAGGCCAAGGCGGTCGGTCTCGCGCATCCCCTCCAGGAGCACCGCGAACGACCTGACGTTGTCCACTTCGGGTAACACGTAGTAGCTGGTGTCGAAGTAAATCGGGTCGAGCTCCCTGGCCGCCACGAACTGCTCAATGTCGATGCTCCGGCTGCGCTCCGGCGCCAGCGACTCAAGCTCGGCCTCGCTGACTGTGACGTAGCGGTTGGGTTCGATCTCGAAACCCTTGAGGACGTCCTTTGAGAGCACCGCTTCCGTCCGCGGCGAGGGATAGCGCTCGGGCGCTTTCTCCGCGAGAGGCCGGTCGACGGGTCTCCGATCCGCGGGCGGCTCTGGCTGCACGCGAGTGACCTCCGGCGCGGCAACTGGCCGGAGCGAATCTTCCGGCCAGACGGAACGCACGCGCTGGTGTCTCAGCCGCTGGCCGGTGCTGCTGTCGAGCTCCCTGAACCGCACGTCGAGGTGACGGGTGGCCGGGTAGAGGCGGACCCGGATGTTCACCAGCCCGAAGCTGATGGCCCCTTTCCAGAAGCTGCGCTGCATCGCTCCCCCAATCATCCGACTCCCGAGCCGGAGGCGCCAGCCGGGAGAGTTCTTGCCAGGACAACTTTCCAGGCTGAAAGGCAATTCGAAATTTCGCGAGTACCATTTGCGGATGAATCGAGAGCGCCGCGAACACCTGGAGCTCTGGGAGGACCTGGTGCGCGCTCACGCGGCGATCGTCGGCCGTCTGGAACACGAGATGGAGGCCGAGCAGGGTCTGCCACTCCGCTGGTACGAGGTCCTGCTCAGGCTCTCGAGGGCGCCGGACGGACATATGAGAATGCAGGACCTGGCTGAGGTCGTCCTGCAGAGCAAGAGCGGACTCTCCAGACTCATAGATCGCATGGAGGAGGCCGGGTTGGTGAGTCGCCAGGCCTGTCCCTCGGATGGCCGCGGGATCAACGCGGCCGTGACACCGGCCGGGCGGCACCGGTTCCGCAGAGCCGCGCCGCTGCACGTGCGGGGTATCGAGCAGCACTTCGGCCGTCACCTGGTGCCCGCTCAGGCGGCGGCCCTGCGCTCGCTGCTTTCGGAGCTCCTGGAGATACACGCGCCGGCCCACCCGTCGGAGCCTTTAGGCGGCTCTCAGGAGCACGGCCAGACTGCGTGACCTGGGGCAAACGCCTCTGGTAGCCTCGAAGCACACCCTCGTCTCCGCCTCGAGCACTTCAAAGGTCCATGAGCCAAGCAGTACAACCGACGGGCGCCCAGGAGGGTCGCTCGTCATCCTGGACAGACAGCCTTCCGCCTAACCTGCAGCCGCTCGGCAGTTCCGGCCGGGCCTACAGCGGCCGTCTGGGAGACGGCAGCCTGGTGGCTGTCAAGCCGGTTCCCGTCGACTCTGCGGAGGGAGCCGGCCGGATGCTCGATTACCTGAAGCGGCTCGCCGGCTATGCGAGCCCGTTCCTGGTGCCTGTCAGGGGCGCCGAGTACAGGGATGGAGCCGTCTGGGTGATGTCGGAGATGGGCGCCGGCGTCCCGCTCCGCGATTTGATGTCGCGCTGGCCGCTCAGCGCCTCGCAGGTGGTCACGATCGGGCTCGATCTTTTGGCCGCGCTCCAGGCGCTCCAGCAGTTCGGGCTGAGTCACGGCAATCTCCACTCCGGCAACGTCCACGTCACTCCTGAGGGCCGGGTCCAGCTGAGCGACTACGCGCTTCGCCCTCGGTTCCGCCCCGATTCGCCCCGGGTGGGATGGCCGGACCCGAGGATCGACCTGGTCTCCGCCGGCCTACTGCTGTGCAGCGCGCTGGGAATCAAGGCCAAGCCCGAAGGACCCGAGCTGAGCCAGGCCGAGCGCTCCGTCCCAGCACTCGTGGCGGCCGTTCGGGTCATGGCCGAAGGGGGCGCCGGGCGATTCGCCGGCTCTGCGCTGGGGCTCTTCGAGGAAGCCTCGGGAAACCGGGCCAGACCCCTCCAACTCCAGCAAAGCCGTCGCGAGCTGGCCGAGCTGGTCGGCGGAGGCCAGCGCCCGGCGCCCAGGCAATCTGCCCAGCCGGCCATTGGGGCGGGGGTTCCCATGAACGCTGCCCGGCACTCGCCGGCCGCAAGGCCAGGCAGACCTATGCCCTGGTTGCTCCTGGCTGGAGCGCTGGTGTTGCTGCTGCTCCTCGCCGCTGCATGGGGGATATTCCGGCCGGGCTGGACACCTATCGCGATATCGAGACCCGGATCGTCTGGGCCGGCAGCCGCCGCGCGTCCAGCCTCGCCGCAACCGCCGTCCGGCGTCCAGCCTGCCCCCGCCGCTCCTGCCAACTCCGCCGGTGCGGGCGCTGCGCCGGCGACTCCGGCCCCTCCTGACTCCACCCCGCTTCCGCAGTCGGCCCCGGCTGAGCCGGCGCCACCGCAGTCGGTTCAGGCTGCGCCGGCCGCGGCCGGCAGCCCGACCGACGCGGTCTCCCAGTTCTACGGCCGGGTGGTTGCCCACGACTTCGATGGAGCCGTACGGCTCTGGAGCGCGGGCATGCAGTCGACATACCCGCGAGGCGAGTACGTCGACGGCCGCTTCTCTGACACCAGCTCGATGTCCCTGAGGCGCAACCAGCTGATCTCGTCGGGGGGCGGCCAGGCGATCGTCTCGATCGACCTGGTCGAGGTCCGCGGCGGCCGCACCTACCACTGGGTAGGAAACTGGTACGTGGTCCAGTCCAACTCCGGCTGGCTACTAGACCGCCCCGCCCTAACCCAGGCCTGACCGTAGGTACCCCGCAAAGGGGACGGACAGACAAAACGTCACTTGATAGGGGCGGCTTTGCTGCCCCGAGTGAGTCCCTAATCCCAACGACTCCCCACATCACTCCCGCGGGAGGGGGCCCGTGGGGGAGGCCTGCCTCCCACGCGCCGTCTACAGCATTTGGCGGCGGGAGACTCCTCTTCCGCGCTGTCGGAGGATCCAGAGCGCTCCTCTCATGAAGCCCATGGCGGTGGTGACCTCTTCGCCTTTGACGAAGTCTCTGACGCCGCCCACCAGCTCTTCATAGCGCTGCCGGCCCGCCCTGGCCCCGATCAGGTAGCCGATTCCGAATACCGCTAGCTTGCCGAACATTGCCCGCCTCCTAACTCTGTTCTATCGAAACCTGATTGGCGACGATCCGCACTCCCACCTTCACTTCAGGCTCGATCCAAAGCCAGAAGAACTTCGGGGGCACGATGCCGAAGTCTCGCATGTCGAATGCATGCTGGCCCTCGACCACGAGCTTGCCGGGAGCGACCGACATCTTGAACTCCGCCTCGAAGGGACGCGTCCGGCCGCGCACGGTCACTTCGCCGCGCCCACGGCAGCGCCCCTTACTCAGCATGGACACACTCTTGACCGACCACTCGATCGACGGATGGCTCCGGGCGTCGATCCGCCTCATCATCTCGACGTCCCGCAGGTCGTTCCCTGAGCTCAAATCGTCGGTCCAGAAAGCGAACTGCGCTTTGTGCGGTCCGGAGGGATCCAGCTCTCCATCCCCGTTGAAGTGGGCCTCGATGAATCCGTAGATCCCCGACGCCTCCACCTCCACCGGGTGGGCGCTCGACTCCACCTCCGCCCAGAACCTGGACTCCTCCGGTACAGCTCTAAACCTCACGCTCCGTCATGACTCGCCACGCTCACATGCGCCGCAGTCGCAGGTAGCGGCGGATGTCGCCTCGATTCATGGCGAGCAGAGCCAACACTCCCACCACCGCATACTTCATTACCGCCAGCACGCCTCCTTTGCGCCGAGGCTGGTCGCTGCCGACGGTGAAGACCAACTTCATCTGTTACCTCCTTTCTCGAGATGGTCACCACTGTTCTTGAGGCGCCCGGTCAAACCGTCGCCAATTCCTCCGGACGGTGGACCAGCGTTATCTCCAGGTCCAGCTTTATTTGCTCTCCCACGATCCAGCGGCCCGCCTCCAGCGCCTGCTGCCAGTCGAGGAACCAATCCAGCCGGCTGATCACGGTCGAAGCCGTCAGGGTGGCGCGCTCGTTCCCCGACGAGTCGGTCTCCTTCTCCTCGATCCTGATGTCGAGACGGATCTGACGCGTCGTGTTGCGAATCGTGAGGTCACCGATCAGGCGGAAGCGTTCCCCTCCTCGCTGCTCGACCCCCGTGCTCTTGAAGACCATGTCCGGATAGCCCTCTACGGCGAAGAAGTCCTCAGAGCAGATGTGATAGTCGCGGTCGAGGCTGCCCGTGTCGACGCTGGCCGTCTTGACCGTGCACTCGGCGCGCGCGCTCTTGGGGTCATCGCCGTCCAGCTCGACCCATCCGCTGAAGTCACGGAAGTGCCCGTGGACGGTGAGGAACTTCATGAAGGCGCAGGAGAAACCCAGGCGAGAGTGGCGGGCATCGATCTTGTAGCGGACGCCGGAACGGGTTGCGACGGCGACCGGCGCCGGCTGCTGCTCAACCGCCGGCGCCTCCTTTCTCGGAGGCTCCTTGCGGCCCACCGCCCGACCCAGCCGCCGAGCCACCGACTCGACCTTGCTGAACCGGGTGGTGCCCAGCTCGCCGGCGCTCGCACTGAAGACCTCGAGCACACCGAGAACCCGGTTTCCGTCGTGGATTGGAAAGGCGCCGACCGCCTGCAGCCCGGCTCGCAGCGCCGCCAGCTCACGGCTGGAGTCCGCCACGCGCACCAGGTCGGGATGCCAGATCGGCTCCTGGCTGGCCCAGACCTGCCCGGGCACGCCGGCCCCCTTCTCGTACGTGGTCTTTCGGGTCAGGCTGGCGAGTTGTGTGCCGTCCAGTGAGCTCGCCTGCCAGAACTCCCGGCAGCGGAGATGGCGGCCGCCTGACTCCAGCATCCAGACCACGCCTGCCGCCCATTCCAGGTTGCCGCAGACCGCGTCCAGGAGCCGGCCGAAGGCCTCCTCGACGGCATCCGACTCGGAGATTAGGTCGGTCACCGCATCCTGCATCGCACGCAGCCGCTCAGCCTCCTTGCGGGCCGAGATGTCCCGGCAGAAAGCGACCAGGTTCCACTTTCCGGGCTGCAGCTGGACCAGGGAGAGAGACAGCTCGAGCGGAATCTGGTGACCGTCGCGATGGACCGCGACCACCTCCACCGCCTGCCCTTCCTGCGGCCCTTCGTGAACGGCGAGGAAGGTCGCGAAGATGCGTTCCAGGACCTCTCGGTAGCGGGGAGCGATGAAGGTTGTGAGGGCCGGAAGTCCCATGATCTGCTTGCGAGACCAGCCCAGCATCGCCTCCGCCTGGCTGTTCCAATGCGTAATCAGGCCGGCTTCGTCGATCGCCACGACGGCGTCGAGCGAGGCTTCGAAGAGAGTCAGCAGCTGAAGGTTGGCGCCCCAACTCTCGGGGCCGGTCCCCTGCCCTGGCGCGCCGGACGTGGCGACGCCGTTGGACGCCGGCGCCACGGGGGCCACCGGCGCAGTGCGCGCCGCCGCCGACCTCCGGCCCATGGGAAGACGGCTCAGCTCCTCGAGCAGCGTGAACACGCTGTGCTGCCGGTCCGCGGGGTTCTTGGCCAGCGCCCTGAAAAGGACGGCATCCAGCTCCGCCGGAAGGTCCGGGTTCAGCGCCCGGGCGGAGGGAACCGGATCGTAGACGGTGGCCAGGATCAGGTCCACCGGCGAGGCCGCCACGAATGGCGTGGTGCCGGTCAGCATCTCGAAGGCCAGCAGGCCGAGGGCGTGAACGTCCGCTCGCCGGTCCACTTCGAGACCCATCGCCTGCTCGGGCGACATGTAGCCCGGCGTGCCCAGCGCGTAGCCGTAGTTGATCCGCGCCAGCCCGAAGTCAGTAAGCAGGATCGAGCCGTCTCGCTCTATGAGGACGTTGCTCGGCTTCAGGTCCTGGTGGACCACTCCGGCCTCGTGGGCACTGTGCAACGCGTCCGCGATGGCACGCAGGATGCGCCAGGCGGCGCCCAGGTCGACCGTGCCCTTAACCAACGTGTCCTTCAGCGTCCCGCCGTGCACCAGACGCATGCTGAGGTATGTCAGGTGCGCCCTGGTCCCGATCTCGTAGACGGGGACGATACCTGGGTGGCCGAGCTTCGAGATCGTCGCCGCCTGACTGACGAAGCGGCGCATGAAGCCGGGCCGTCCGGTCAGTCCCGGGTCCAGCACCTTGAGAGCGACCTGCTGGTCGCTGGGCTGCTGGGTCGCTCTGTACACGACCCCGACACCACCGGTACCCAGTCGCTCCTCGACGCGGTACTGTCCCAACGTAGCGCCCAATAGGTCGGGCAACGCCATTTCCCCCTGTGCAGCCATTTGGGTTACCCCAGGGAAGGCGGAGAGACCGGCCGGAAACGGCCCAAAGACACCGGCCCCGGGCGGGACCTGCGTATCAGGGGACGGTCTTCCCTCCGGGCGGCACCGGAAGCACCGCCAGTATCTGCTAGAGACTCATCCCGCTTCTCCTCCCAACGGAGAGGACGACTTCCGGGACTGCTGCCGGCAGCCGACACCTGGCGACGAGAACGCACCTCGAAAACGAGCTCGCGGCGTACCAATATTCGGTTTCCTCCTCACAGTGGCACGCGCGTCGGCTACGCAGCGCCTTTCTTCCCCACAGCCACGGCTGCCACAAACGACTGCAAATCCTAGCGCTTGTAGCGTCTGCCGTCGAGTCCCACATTTGAAAGACGCCGGCAGTGATCAGCCCCTTCGAGCAGAAACTGACTCACCCGGCTCAGATCGACCGCTCTCCACCGGACGCACACTGCCCGCCCGGAGGTTGCGGTGAGCTCTGCGAAACCCTCTCAGGCACCCCGCGCGCGGGCTTTGAGGGCGCAGCGCTCCGAACAATAGTCGACACCCTCGAGGGCGTATCCGCGACCGCGCTCGTTTGTCCAGTCCTCGCGCCGCTTGCCACATTCCGGGCAGGCCTCCTGGACCCCGATCAGCTCTTCTTCCATGCCCGTGCCAGCCTAGCAGGGGTGTCTCGGACGACGCCAGAGCGTCGCTGCAGCACCGATCCTGAGGGCGGGGGACTACGATAGCCGAGTCGGAGGGGTACCGACGCGTCGATGGCTCATGCTCACCCCTCCGCCTTGAGAGTGGGGAGAAGAGCTTGATGTCGAACGTCGAGGAGGCGGTTTCCCGGCCCCGGCTGCGCGCCTGGCGGCGGCGCTCTCCGGCCCCGGGCGCCGAGGCGCTGGCCGAGCGCGCGGCGCACGGCGACAGGGAGGCCTTCGAACAGCTCGTGCATCGCTTCCAGCGGAGGATCTACGGGTTTGCCTACCGCTACATCCGGGACGCCGACGAGGCGCAGGACATGTCCCAGGAGGTCTTTCTCAGGCTGTATCGCAAGCTGGGCCGGTTCGATCCGCGGCGGCCGTTCGAGCCGTGGCTCTGGCGGGTCGCCGCGAACGTCTGCGCCAGCTACCTGGACAGGCGCGTGCCCAGGACCGAGGTCCTCGAGGCCGAGGACCAGGAGATTGGAGCGGCCTCGGCTCCCGCCCTGCTGGAGGAGACCCGTCTCGGCGCAGCGCTCTCCCGCCTGTCGCCCGGCCACCGGCGGCTGCTCGCGCTGCACTACCAGGCGGACATGCCCCTGGCCCAGATCGCAGACACGCTGGGTCTCTCTCAGGTCACGGTCAAGTCGAGGCTGTATCGAGCCCGGACTCAGCTGCAGCAGGGTTTGTCGGTGGTCCCAGGGCTTGAAAATTGACGGCAACCCGGCACACGATGGTTGTGTAGTTCTAAGTAGAGGGGATAGAGACAGAGAGAGTCTTCTCTTTGTAGGGAGCGGTGAGCGATGCCGGCCTGACAGCCTGTGCTCGGTCCAGCATCCTTCGCTTGTTTCTGACTTCCCACCCTCGCGAGGGTCCGCCCGTACCTCGGGCGGGCCCTTCTTCGTCTGGGGCTCGAGGGGAGGGAGTTCTTCGAGTACTACGCTTGCGGGGTGGTCCAGTCTGAGGAGTCGCTGCGGCCGCTCTACCGGCTGATGGTGGGGTCGGGGGTCGTGGCGATTCTCATCCTCGCCCTGGGGCTGGCCACCATCCTCAAGTTCGCGCCACCCGGACAGGCGAGCGGCCTCAAGGCTCGAATCGTCGGTGTCTACCCGTACGATCCAGCCACGCACAGGGTGACGGGACCGGCCTCCACGCACTTCCCTCGGACCCAGCCCTTCGCGGCCAAGGTGGATTGGTCGTCCCTGCCCGGCGGGGTGGTGGTCGGCGCCCGCTGGTACAACACCCTGGACGAACCGGTGGGTGGCGTCGGGCCGGCCACCGCGGCCAGCCTGGCCGCCACGGGTGCGCTGGTTCCTGCGATGACTCCGCCCGGTCTGCACGCGAACCTGCCCGGCAACTACACCCTCGCCGTCACGCGTTACTCGCGTGGCCAGCCCGTCGAGCTGCTGGGACGCGAAGAGGTCCTGGTGGAGCGTAACGGCTGATGGAGGCCGCCTACCCCCGCCGCTGGCGTCCCTCCCGCTACGGGATCGCCGCCCTGCTCGGTGGCGCCGTCCTGCTCGTGGCCACGGCCAGCTCGATCCTGTCTTTCCTGGTCAGGCAGGTGCCGGCTCGGGCCAGCCTGTTCGGCCTGCCCGCGGTGGCGCTGATGGTGGCGGGGACCTACTACGGCGTCCGCGTCCTGCGCGAGCACGAAGAGGCGCACCGCCGCCGGGACCGGGTCCGCGCCTTTTTCCTGCTCGGGGCCGGGATGCTGCTCTGGCTTCTCGTCCTCGACCTGTTCACCTTCACCCAGGCCGCCGGTCCGCGCGTCGCGCTGCTCTGCGCCCTCGCCTGCCTGCCCACCACCGCCTTTGGCCTCTTCGTGATCCGCCGGCTGGACCGCAACGAAAAAGAGCCCTGGCGCCTGGTATTGATCGCTACCGCCTGGGGGGCGATCGTGTCGACCAGCCTGGTGGTCTGGGGCGAGAGCCTCTGGGACGCGATCGCAGTGCGCACGCTGGTCCCCGGACCGGCTCTGGACGCCTCCATCGCCTACTCGGCGGGGATCTTCGAGGAGACCTCCAAGGGCGTCGCCGTGGTCCTCCTCTACCTCGTCATGCGCGATGAGTTCGACGACGTGGTGGACGGAATCCTCTACGGCGCCGCGGTCGGACTCGGCTTCAACTTCATGGAGTCGATCACCTACATGACCCACCTCTACGCGATCTTCCAGCCGGAGGGACAGGGCCTGGACGCGGCAGCCGCGCAGTGGTACTCGCGCCAGGTCCTCGGTCTGTTCTTCGGCCACGCGACGTACACAGCGCTGATCGGGGCCGGTGTCGGCATCGCCCGCCAGCTGCCCCGTCTCCGGGACCGTCTCGTCTGCATCTTCTGCGGCTTCCTGATCGCGATCGCCGCCCACTTCGCCTGGGACGCCTGGGTTCAGTTCTTTCCCATCTCCCAGAGTGCCTTCGGGCTGGTCGAGATCCACCTCCGCACACTCTTCATGGAGGGACCCTTCACGGCGCTCGTCCTGCTGCTACTGGCGATGGGCCTTCGGGTCGAGGGCAGCGCGCTGGTCCGCCAGCTGAGGGCTGAGGCGCAGTCGGGCACGGGCACGGTCGAACCGGAGGAGGTGGCCGTCCTGGCCAGCCCCTGGCGACGTTTTCGCTCCCGGCTGCGCGCGCTCGGCCACTCCGGCCTCCGGGCCTACCTGAGGCTGGCGCGGCTCCAGCGAGCGCAGCTCGACCTGGCCATGGAGCGCTGGCACCGGGAGCGCGACGAGATAGACGCGCCGCTGGAGGCCGAGGACCTCCTGCGCAGGCGGGTGCTGGCTCTGAGAGCGGCAGCCACCTGAGCCGTTCGCAGGCGATCAGACGGGCAGCCGCCCCCAGACCAGCCGGGCCAGGCCGAGAGTGGCCAGCGCCACAGTCACGCCCCAGCCCACAGCGGAGACCAGCGGGTCGCTGAAATCGGTGCCGCCGAGCACCGCGTGGAGGAAGAGCACTCCGAAGGCGGCGTAGGAGAGCCGGTGCAGCCAGTGCCAGAGCCGCGGCTTCAGCCGGCGCTTGAGCCACCCGGTCACGGCCACCACAGCGAAAAGCTCCAGGCTGAGGGTGCCGAGCCCGATCGCCAGGGTCCCGTAAGAGACCTGGAAAGGCACCACGACGTCGATCGGGCGGACCCGGGCCGTCTGGTCGAGGAGCAGGGCGGCGACGTGCAGCAGCCCGAGCGGCACCCAGAGCACGGCGGTGTACTCGTGGGTGGACCGCAACGCGCGATTGCTGCCCAGCCACTCCAGCACGGCCGTGCGCAGCGCCAACCCGGTGAGCAGCGAGATGGAGAGCGCCGCAAAGGAGGTCAGTCCCGCGACGCGAGCGATGAGCCAGAGGAAGAGGCCCGGGTCCATCAGTCCATGCACCAGGCGAGCGCCCGCTCCGCCAGGAAGCTCTCGGCCCCCGAAGAGCCCAGCAGCAGGGCCGTCTTGGCCCAGACCTCGGCCGCCGTGGCGGTCGGGGCCACCACCGACACCTCTTTCAGGTCACTGAGAGCGGGCCGTCCGGTGCGTGGATCGATCAGGTGATGGACTGCGCAGCCCTCCTGCGCCCAGCGCCGCCGCCAAGTGCCGCTGGTGGCCGCACCCTGGTCGCGCAGCATCAGCGTGGCGCCCCCCAGCCCCACCGGCCAGCCCTGCCCCTCGGGCCCGCCGCCCCTGGCCTGGAGGTCGCCGCCGAGGTTGACCAGGGAGTTGCGGCCCAGATTGGGCGAGAGCCGGTCGGCCAGCCAGCCCTTGGCGATGCCGCCGAGGTCGATCCCCGATCCGGGCCGGAGGCGGGCATTCCCCGGCCTGACCTCAACCATCTCAGACAGCGGCTGGGGCGCCTCGGCCGGCTCACCGCCGGGCGCCGGTCCTTCGGCCAGCGGGCGGGTGTAGCCGATGGCCAGCATCGAGCCAAGCACACCCACGTGGACCAGGCCACCGCTCTCCTGGTACGCCTCCAGCGCCGAACGCAGCATCGCCTCCAGCTCGCCCGAGACCTCGACCCAGACGCCTGCCGAGGCGTTGAGGCGGGACACCTCGCTGTCCGGGAGGAAGCGGCTGAAGCGAAGGTGCATGGAGGCGACCCACGCCTCCGCCCGCCTCAGGCTTCCCGGGCGAAGACCGATCCCGAGCAGGTGGCAGTGGCTGCCCAGCGCGGTGAAGCGGGTCTCCTCAAGAGACATAGGTGGAGGTGACTGGCGCGACGTCGCCGGTGGCCACGCTGGAGGTCACCGAGAGCCGGGTCCCCGCCGCGGCGGCGGCCGGGCTGGCGACAGGGGGCTGCATCGGCGCACCGCCGTTCTTCAGGTGACCTCCCACGTAGAGAGCCGACGCCACCGCCGCCGCCAGGGTCAGGGCTGTGGCTCCTGCCTTCAGGCCGAGCTCGCGCATCTTGCTCAGAAGGAGCCGGCCGGCGCCTTGATCAGGCCCAGCTTGTCGAAGCCGGCGCCCAGGATCTCCTTGGGGTCGGCGCCCAGATGGCCACCGAGGATCTCCTGGTAGACGGAGCGGAAGTCGACGTTGAACTTGAGGTTGCCGGTTTGATCGAGGTCCGTCAGGCTGGCGGGCTGGCCGTAGATGCCACCCTTCACCGGGTCTCCCATGAGCAGCAGCGGGGCTGCGGCGCCGTGGTCGGTGCCTCCGCTGGCGTTCTCCTTGGGACGCCGCCCGAACTCCGACCAGGTCGCGATCAGCACCCTGTCGGCGACCCCGTGGGCGCTGAGGTCCTGGTAGAACGCGCTCACGGCGCTGTCCAGGTAGCCCATCAGGTCGTCGTGACGGTTCAGCTCGGTGTAGTGGGTGTCGAAGCCGCCCAGAGTGACATGCAGGAGCTTGACTCCGGTGCCGGTGACTATCAGCTCAGCCGCCAGCTGAAGCGCGGCCGCGAGCTGGTTCTTGGAGGAGTAGACCAGCTGCTGGGCGTCGGAGTAGGTGGCTTTGGGCTGGTAGGACTGGGCCGCCGTCTTGAGGCTTGCAACCGACTCCTGGGCCGTGGCCATGGCGGTGTCGAAGAGGGCGCCGTATATGCCGGGCGTCCCCTTGTAGAGGGCCCCGACGGCTGCCTCCACCTCGCTGCCCCCGCTGAACCCGAACGCCTTCTGGTTGTTGATCACCGTGAGCGTGGCCTGCAGGTCGCGAAGGGCTCCGGGGACGTCGGTGGCGCCGCAGGCGCAGCCGGTCAGCGGGTGGCCCAGCGAGTCGTAAGCGCCGGCCAGGGTGCGGCCCAGCCAGCCGTCGACCTGGCGGCGGCTGGGATCGCCGGTCTCCCAGATGCGGATCGACTCGAAGTGCGAGAAGGTGGG
>CATPBP010000006.1 GCA_955652675.1 Candidatus Dormiibacterota bacterium | reverse complement strand
GGACCACGCCCGCCCCAGGCGGCGGCATCTCCATCCAGGTGGCGCCGGATCGCCTGACCGCGTGGCTGGCCGGCTTCGACCGGCGGCACGCGGTGACCCGGACGCAATACAGCCCGGCGCTGGTTCGACTCCTGACCGCGAACGGGCCCTACGCCGAGTGCGAGCCGCCGTTTCCCCCGCTGCCCGTGTCGGGGGAGCACGAGGGCCTGGCGGCTGGTCCGCTCGTTGCCCATGTCGAGCGTGTACGCGTCGTGGGCGTGCTGCTCGCCAGGCTGGGCGGGTACGCCGCAGGGGTCTTCGACGGGGACCGTCTCCTGGAGTCGAAGGTGGGCTCTCGGCCGGTTCACGGTCGCAGCGCGGCGGGTGGCAGCTCTCAGCAGCGGTTCGCCCGCCGGCGGGAGCAGCAGGCCAGACAGGCCCTGGCGGCCGCCGCCGACAACGCCTCGGCCATCCTGCTGCCGCAACTGCCTCGGCTGGAGGCGGTCGTCCTGGGCGGGGACCGCAGGGCGATCGACGCGCTGCGAGACGACCGGCGCCTCGCACCCCTGTTTGCGCTGGCCGCTGATCGGTTCCTGTCCGTCCCCGACCCAAGGCTGGCGGTGCTGCGCAACGCGCCAGTGTTGTTCCGCGCGGTGCAGATCCGGCTCATCGAGCGCGAGGCGTCCGAATAACTCACCACGATCCGCGGTAAGAGCCGTTGAGATGATCGATCCCCGACACGCTGTCGCAATCACCTACTGCGTACCTTGAGACTATCTGGATGAGGCCGTCCGTGTGGCGGTCGAGATACTCCAGCATTGGGCGCCCGTGCTCTCAAAACTGGAGCTGGAATCCGGAACTCACGGCGTCTTCAGGGTTGCCGTCGATGGGCAGCCGGTTTTCGACAGGGCCGTTCTGAAACGAAAGCCCACGACAGGCGAGATCACAACGCTGCTCGAGCCGATTCTGGGTCCGGCCATCGAGTGGCGAAAGCACCGAACCGAGTGAATCGTCGCGGCTCTCGGGAGGGAGCTGAGATTCATGTGAGCCGAGGCGGCATGTCTCATCCTGCATCCGAGACAGGCCCTTCGGAACTGTAACGCTCCGCCCGGAAAGCTCTGTCAACGGCCACTGTTCTCAGGTCTCGAAACGGACACGGAGGACGGACGGCGACGGCTCGAGCTCTCGCCAAATCATGTGCGACGAGGCGAATCTCCAGAACGATATTTGACATCGTTGCCGGCGCACGGCTACCATGCCGATCTTCCTGGGCTGTCGGGCTGTGGGCTGGAAGCTGGTAGCGGGGTTTCGATTGTGGTGAGGAATTTACGCGCGCGGTCCGCGAAGTCGACTCTGTTGAGCGGCTTCTTGGCCTTGGTGGTAGTCGCTGCTTTCATACCACAGGAGACGTGGGCGGCTGTACCTACCCAGTCCCCTGCGGCTGGTTCCGTCAGCGCCGCCTTCCATGCCGCTTCTGTTGAATCGGGAGTCCCGGAGGAGTTACTGCTCGCCATCGGATTCGTCAACACCCGCTGGCGCATGGAGACGAGCGAGGACCACGGGGTCGGAGTAATGCACCTGATCCACGACCCCCAGGCCGATACCCTGGCCAGGGCCGCTGCACTCACGGGTGCCTCCGAGTCGACGCTTGCACATGACGTGGGAGCCAACATTCGAGGCGGCGCCGCCGTGCTTTCCGCGGCGGCTGGAAATCCAACGCCAGCGGACCTCAACGGCTGGAGGGTGGCGGTGGCCTCGGTCGGAGGAGGTGCCCTCTACGCCGAGCAGGTGTTCCAGGTGCTCAACCAGGGCGCGTCGGAGACGCTTCCCGGCGGCGAACGGATTGTCCTCACTCCGCACGCGGCGATCGACGCTGCCGCCTCCGCGGCTCGCGCGGCGAGCCCTGACTACGGCGGCGCGAACTGGGTTCCGGCCAGCACAAGCAACTTCACAGCCTCCAGCCGGCCCTCAAGCTACGTCCCCAACCGCATAGTGATCCATGTAACCGAGGGCTCGTACGCCGGCACCATCCGATATTTTCAAAACCAGGCCGCTCAGGCGTCTTCACACTTTGTGGTTCGGTCGGGAGACGGAGCGGTCACCCAGGTGGTCCGGGAACAGGACGTGGCGTGGCACGCCGGTAACTGGGACTACAACACCAGGAGCATCGGAATCGAGCACGAAGGATTCGTTAACAATCCCTCCTGGTTCACCGATGCTATGTATCGGGGCTCGGCTCAGCTGGTCGCCACAATGGTCAGAAGGTTTTCGATTCCGATCGACCGGCAGCACATCGTGGGCCACAACGAGGTGCCGGATCCACTGAATCCAACGCTCAGCGGAGGTCGCGATCACCATACAGACCCCGGCCGATTCTGGAACTGGAACCTCTATATGAGCTACGTGCGGGGATATGCCGGTGCCTATTGCGGGTCGAATGGCGCGGTCGCGGGCGCCTGGCAGAAGATCCCGGGTGCCGCCTACGACGTCGGAGTCGGTGCCAACGGAGCTGTATGGGTCATCGGTACCGATCCGGCGATGGGCGGTTACAGCATCTATCAGTGGACAGGTTCAAGCTGGATCAAAAGCAACGGAGCCGCCACGCGGATCGCGGTGGATGCGGCTGGCGTTCCCTGGGTTATTAACGTCTACGGAAACATCTACCGGCACGTAACCGGCGGATGGCAGCAGATACCCGGCTCGGCCGTGGACATCGGCGCCGGCGCGGACGGTTCGGTGTGGGCGATCGGGTCCAACGAGACCAACGGTGGCTTTGGAATCTACCGGTGGACGGGTGGCGGCTGGCAGGCCATCGATGGAGGCGCCACTCGAATATCCGTCGGACCTGACGGCGACCCCTGGGCGATCAACAGCTTGTCGTTGATATACAAGCGAGTTCCAGGTGGCTGGGTCCAGCTGCCTGGATGGGCGTATGACATCGGCGTGGCGCCGAACAGGGCGATGACCGTCGTGGGCTCCAACCGTCTCTGCGGTGGCTACGGGCTATGGACCTGGAACGGCAGCTCCTGGTACCCCGTCGGCGGTGCCGCCATCGGCCTGAGCCTCGACCCCAATGGAAAGGCCTGGGTCGTAAACGAAAACCAGGACATCTACCACCAGGCCTGAACCAAGAAACCGGCACCCTTTCGCGGAAGGGTGCGATGGTTTCGAGGGGCTCAGAGCTTGCTGAAGTCCCAGCTGGTGAGGCGCGTCATCGGCATGTAGATGCCGACCCGCTTGGGGGCCTGGCGCGCTATCTCGGCGCGGTATGCCTCCGGGTCGTGCCCATAGGCGGTCCCATAGCGGGAGTGCAGCCGGTGGCCGATCTCCAGCACACGTTCGGTGTCGTCGATGAGCTCGACCTTTCCCCGCACGGCTACGCCGCGTAGTTCGTTGTAGCTGTCGCCATCCTGGACCATGAACGAGGCAGATGGGTTGCGCCTCAGGTTCACGGCCTTCTGGGACCGGCGGAAGGTCCACATGACGATCCGGTCGGTTTCCGGCAGAAACCACATAGCCACCTGGTGCGGGAGACCGTCGACCCCGACGCTGGCGAGTGTCGCGTTGCGCTGGGTCGCCAGGTAGGCGTCGATCTCATCCCGGCGCATGCTGACGTCGATCCTGGGCAAGGCCATTAAGAATACGGCGTGGGGGAACCCAGGTTCCCCCACGAACCTCACCCTAGGCGGTCGGCGAAAGAGACCGGCTTTGAAGTCTCAGACCGCCGGCGCTCTCACGCCCAGAATTCGTCGGTGGCGTACGGGTTCTCGTCCACGATCCAGGACTCCGTCAGCTTGCCGTCCTTGATATGCGCCACGTGGGTGTAGCGACCGCTCAGTTTCTTGTCGTTGCGTTCGCCGGAAGTCGTTGCCAGGGCTACGGCATGCTCGTCATTTGCAAGGATGTCATGGACCTCGACCCGGAACGTGCCGTTGGTCTCCTGGAACTGCTGTGCCAAGAGATTGATGACGTCGTCTGTGCCGCGATGCACGCCCGAAAAGCGGTTCCGGCCGGGGATGGTCCATTCGATGTCGGGTGCGAACAGCGAGCGGACAGTGTCGAGGTCGCCTGCCTGGAAGGCGGTGTAGCCACGGCGGAACAGCTCTGCATTGGGGTGATCGGCCATATTCCTCTACGTCCTCCTGCGAGTCTCGCCTGCGGCACGCCGGTGTCCTGAGGACACTAAGATTTCAAGTCGGCAAGGATATCAGCGGCAGGTCACGGCGGCAACCCTCGCGCCGCAGCGGAGGGAGCCCGTGAGGATCACCGCCGTCTTTTCACTCGACCTCGTAGCGCACCGGAACCGGCGTCCCGCAAATCAAGCCAGCACCGCAGCCAGGCCGGTGCCGTCCTGGGCCAGCGTCGCGGCGGGCAGGTAG
>CATPBP010000005.1 GCA_955652675.1 Candidatus Dormiibacterota bacterium | reverse complement strand
GTCCCCCACCCGCTGGGCTCGAATCGTGGCGAGGACGCTGCGCGCAGCGTCGCTGGACGCAGGCTGGTTGCTGACCGCGTTCATCACCACGATGTTCTTGCCGGCCGACTGCGAGAGCGCCTGGCGAAGTTCCGGCGGCAGCCGCGAGGGGTCGCCGGAATAGAGCCTCTGATAGTCCGCTCGGGTCAGCGAGGGGTCGGCCGAGTAGGTGCTGTTGACGCGCAGGACTCCCGGAATCGCGGCCAGCCGGCGGCTGAGGTCGTACTGCTCCCCGATCCGGCCTGCCGTCAAGGGGTGTCCGTCCGGATAGTCGACGACCACTGTGAACTGTGTCTGGTCCTGGCCCGGGAAGCTCTTGACCAGGTTGTCATAGCCCTGCCGCGCCTCCAGTCGCGGCGGCAGCTGGTCAACGTCGCCGTTCGCCAGCCGCAGGTGGAGGAAGGGGAAGCCCATCAGGATGAGCAGCGCGAGCGCCGGCACCAGCACCTGCACCGGCCGCCGCATGACCCAGGTCGCCATCCTGTGCCAGGACCCGCGCCCGGCCCTAGGACGGCGCCCCAGCAGCGGCAGGGTGAGCAGGTTGACACGAGGTCCCAGCACGACGAGCAGCGCGGGCAGAAAGGTGAGTCCGTAGAACACGGCGGCCGCCACGACGATGGCGCCGGCGGCGCCCATGGAAGCCAGGAAGGTCCCCTGGTAGAAGAGCATCGCAGAAAGCCCGATGGCCACGGTGAGTCCGGAGAAGGTGATCGCCCTGCCCGCGGTGGCCATGGTCTTGGAGATCGCCTCCTCCCGGCTCGACCCCCCGGCCAGCTCGTCGCGGAAGCGGTTGACCACGATCAGGGAGTAATCGATGGCCACCCCCAGCCCGATCAGCGTCACCACGTTGAGCGCGTACTGAGAGACGTCGGTCACCCGCGTGAGCAGGAAGGTTCCGGCGATGCCGGCCAGGATCGCGAGCACGCCCACGCCAAGAGGAAGCCCGGCGGCGATCACGCCGCCGAAGATGAGCAGCAGCAGGATCAGCGCTAGCGGCAGCGAGACCGTCTCCGCGCGGGCGAGATCGGTCTCCAGAGTCGTGTTAAAGGCCCGGTTGATGGGGATCTGGCCTGTCCCGGTCAGCGTGACCCCGCGGGGATGGACCTCGCTCCTGAGGGCGGCATACTCTGTGGCGGCCTGGTTTCCGGAATCGTTGAGGTCGACCCGCACCAGAGCCTCGTGTCCGTCCCTGGAGACGAGGGCTGCCGCGGCAGCCGGAGTGGGCGCGTTGTAGGGCGTCTGAACGGCGGTCACGTGCGGTGCGTGCTCGATGGGCGCCAGCGCCGACTCCACCGCGGAGCGAAACGCCGGGTCCGTGGCGGGCTGGCTCTTGCTGCTGAAGATCAGCAGGAAGGAGGACCCGGCCGGCCGCCCGGAGCTGAGTTGCTGGTTGACCAAATCGGCCGCCCGGGCCGATTCCAGATTGCTCTTCTCCGAGTTTCCGCTGGTCAGCGTGCCCCCGCCCAGCACTCCGGCCACGGACAGGACCAGCAGCAGGGCGGAGACCACAAGCGTAGCCCAGCGCCAGCGATATACCAGACGACCCCAGGTTGCGAACAAGTTCTCGACTCTCCTCGATCGGTGGCCGCGAGCCCAGCAGTTACTACAGAAGTCGGCTACGGCGGCTCCACCTGACCGCGCCGGAAGCGTACACCGGGTTCCCACCGGCGGCGCCTCACCAGAGCGGCGAGTCGGTCGGCTAGAGGCTGTCTTCGCCCTCGCGGGCGGCCCAGGAGATGGCGCCCTCGCAGTCGGCGAAGAACCGGAAGTCGCCGTAGCGGCCGAGGGTGAGCACCACGCTCGCCAGGCGGCGGGTCGAGCGGCTGCCACCCACCAGCGCGACACGGCTCACGGGCATCTCTCGCAGATGGCGCATCGCGTGGACGGCAGCTCTCGGAGTTGCGGCCACGGAGTCGAGGTCCATGACCAGTCCCTTCGCGCCAGTGCTCCTGGCCAGATCCCCGATGTCCTCGCAGAACGGTTTCGCGACCTTGAGAGTCATCAGGCGAACCCTGGAGCTGGCCAGAATGACGTTCTCCGCGTTGAGCTCCGCCTGGTAAGCGATGCCGGCTCTCGGTGACGGGCGGCGCTGCCGGCGAACGTGCTCCATGACCCACCGCGTACCGCCGGACCGCCGTTCCGTGGGGAGCAAGACCAAATTCAAGTCTAGGCCGTCCGACTCAAACGCAAGTAGCTTTCGTGACTGGTATCCTCAGAGCGTGCCTCGTCCCAGCCCTGTCCGCGACGCCATCCGACAGTGCCTGACGGCCCAGCCTCGCCATGGCTGGTCGCTGGACGAGCTGCTCGGGCAGCTCCACGGCGTGGACGTCAGCGCCGACTTCTCGACTGTCTTCCGGGCCCTGCACTGGCTGGAGGGGGAAGGCGAGGTCCGGCGCGTCGACCTGGGCGACGGCAAGGCGCGCTACGAGGCCAACACCGGTCACCACGAGCACGTCCGCTGCAGCAGCTGCGGCACGGTGAGCGAGGTGCCCGGCTGCCTGGTCCAGGGATCGACCCAGCTCGTCGAGGCGACCACCGGCTTCTCGATCACCGATCACAGGCTGGTCTTCTCCGGGCTCTGCCCGACCTGCAAACCGGGCTGACCGTCCCGTAAAGCCGTCGCCGGCGCCTGGTCGGCGCCGCGGCGAGCACTGGCCGCCAGCCGGGGGCCGATCAGCCTTGCCAGCAGGTAGCTGCCGAAGCTGAGGGCGGACACATAGAAGCTGGCCGGGTAGGGAGTCACAAGCGACACGAGGATGCCGCCCATCGTGCAGCCGAATGCGATCAGCACGCTCAGCAGGCTCGCCAGAGCCGGCCTGGCGGTCAGCTTCTGCGCGGATGCAGCCGGCGTGATCAGCAGCGTCAGCACGAGCAGCACCCCGACCACCTGGACAGCCTCCGAGACAGCGATCGCCAGGATGACCAGAAAAGCGATGGAGAGCGCCCGCACCGGTACACCCCGCGCCTCCGCCACCTCCGGATCGACGCTCGCGAACATGAGCGGCCGGCTGATTACGGCGAGCGCAAGCAGGGTCACGACGCCCAGCCCCATCAGGAGGAACACCTCCGCCCGGCTGACGCCGGTGATGGTGCCGAAGAGGATGGTGAAGGCCTCGGTCGCGTAGCGGGTGTACAGCGTCAGAAAAAGGACGCCGAGGCCCAAGCCGAAGGCCAGGATGGAACCGATCGCGACGTCGCGGTCTCTCAGGCGCACCCCCAGCGTGCCGATCCCGAGGGCCGCCAGGAGCGCGCCGCTCATCAGGCCGAGAACCGGCTCGACGCCGATCAACACTGCGCCGGCCGCGCCGGTGAAGCCGACCTCGGCGATGCCGTGGACCGCGAAGGAAAGGTTCCGGGCGACCACGAACCGCCCCACCAGGCCGGCCACGACCGCGATGATCGCTCCCGCCACCAAAGCGTTCTGGACGAAGTCGTAGCGCAGCAGGCTCATGGCCGCGACTGGGCGGTGTGTGAGTGTGCCGGCTCGATGGGGAGCTCGTGGTGGCCACCGATGGGGTCGCCCGTGTCCGCCAGCACGACCACGCGGCCGCGCACCTGCACCACGTCGACCGGCGCACCGTAGAGGTCGCTCATGGTGGCGCTGGTGAGTATCTCGTCGGGGCGGCCGGCGGCCCAGCGCCCCCCCACCACCGCCAGCACCCTGTCCGTCATGGACAGCACCGGATTGACGTCGTGTGTCACGAAGACCACTGTGCCGCCGGACCGCTCCTGCCAGGAGCGGATCAGCTCGACGATCTCGCGCTGGTGGTGGAGGTCGAGGCTGAGAAGCGGCTCGTCGCAGAGGAGGAGCCGCGGCTCTCCCACCAGCGCCTGGGCTATTCGCAGCCTCTGCTGCTCGCCGCCGGAGAGCCGGCCGATGGAGGCGTCTGCGAAAGCCGCGGCGCCGACCGCCGCCAGCATCTCATCGACCCGGCGCCCCGCCTCGGGCGAGCCGCCGAAGCGCCAGCGGTCCCCGTCCACCCCCATCCGGACGAGGTCCCGGCCGCGCACTGGGAGATCCGGGTCAATGGCCTTCTGCTGGGGGACGTAGCCGATTCGCCGATTCCCGCGCCGCGGCGGCAGCCCCAGCACTTCGACGACTCCGCCGGCCGGCAGCAGCCCGAGCAGGACCTTGAGCAGGGAGGTCTTGCCGGCGCCGTTGGGCCCGATCACGGCCAGGAACTCGCTCTCGGGAACCGACAGCGTCAGGTCCTGCCAGATCGGCCGGCCGGCGAGCCGCAGCGTCGAGCCCTCGATCCGGATGGCGTCGGAAGCGATCACTGGCCTCCCAACGCTTTCTCGACGTCTTTGAGGGTCGCCGTCTGCCACTCCTGAAAGCTCCTTCCGGGCGGCGCGGTCTCGGAGACGCCGACCACGGGCACGCCGCTCCTCACCGCCAGGTCCTTCATGTTGGTGGTGACCTTGGTCACGGTCTGGCTGTTGTACAGGAGCACCTTCACCTGGTGCTTGCTCAGGAGATCCTGTTCCGCGGCCACCGCCTGGGATGGCGGATCGTTGCCCTCCTCGACGGCCTTGGTG
>CATPBP010000004.1 GCA_955652675.1 Candidatus Dormiibacterota bacterium | reverse complement strand
GAAATCAGCCTACGAGCGGTCGGCATCACCGGAGTACGGCCCCTCTAATGAACAGGTTCTGGACTCGCTGGCCATGCAGGGTTACGGCCACGAGCAACTGGGGCATTTGGCGAACGCCTGCTCGCTCTATCAAAAAGTCCTCGGCCTGGTCGGCGATCGCGACCTGAGTTTCCTTGATGTGGACCAGCTTCGAGCGTACGTCGCTGAACACTGCGCCGACGGGCGGCATTCGACCCAAGTCGGCCGTACCGGCTGGTATTGGCCATGGGACCCGCCTTCCCTCTCAGAAGTGGAACCACAGCTTGAGACCATCGGCGATCTCCTGGCAGCTGGTCATCACCACGAAGAGGCGATATCAGCCTACGAAAGCTTTGAACAGTGGCTTGGGCGGGAAGGGGGGTCCGGCGGCGCGGCGCTCGCCCCGATGATCGCCAAGCGGGCGTGGAACCGTGCACAGCTCGGGCACCATGAGGAGGCCTGCCGGCTTACGGCGGAGGCCAAGCAGCTATGGGAGGCTTTCCGCGGACCCGACGACGACTTCGTGATCGCGGCCCGCGAGTATCTCGAGAAGAACTGCTCTTAGGAACGGCGAGGGCCCGACGTTCGGGCCGTCGTCCCGAACGAATGCGCCGGCGTCATTCTGCGGCCGGGAAGGGCTTGCCTTGGCCGGTGGTGCAATGGAGGCGCAGGCTCTCAAGATAGTAGCCCCAGTTGAAGTTGTAGATGCCGTAAGCGTCGTCATCCAGCTCGATCGCATAGTCCTGCCAGAAGCGCAGGCGCGTGTGTCCGTCATCGTGCGGACCCAGCTGGAACCGGAACAGGCTGTCCTTCCACGGCTCGTGCCCGGCCACACACCGCCAGACCACCTCCTGGCCTTCCTCCAGCTTCGTGGTCTCCATGACGGGGTTGAAGTCTCCGGCGAAGGTCCAGTGGGTGAGGGCGCCGACCGCCGCAGGTGGCGAGCTGACCTTGGTGCTCCACCAGCCCGCCAGTCCCTCCGGCTCGGTGAGCGATGACCACACCGCTTCCCTACTGGCATCGATGTCGACGACGTGGTGAATGGCCTTCATACTTCGCCCGTCCTTCTGTCTTCCCTGGCGGTTGACGTGGGCTCGCGGCACGTTCCGCGACCCGGCTTGCGAAGACATCGGTGACCGACTCCTCCGCCGCAATGTGGGACGATATAGCAACTGGTCGGTTGCGCGCAACCGCCAAGTTGCACAATGGATGAGCTGGTCCGAGAGCTGTTCCTGTCGGTCGGGATGGAAGAGGCCTGGCGTGCCCTGACCGACCCTGCCGAGATGGAACGGTGGTTCGGGGACCACGTCCAGGTCGACCTGCGGCCCGGTGGACGGCTGGCCGTGGGATGGGACGACACAGGCAGCTTCTCTGGCGTGGTGGAGGTGGTCGAGGCCCCACGTCGCCTCGTCTACCGCTGGTGCATCGCCTGGGACCAGCCCGTGGACGTCGGCCCCACGACGCGTGTCGAGATGTCGCTCACGCCCACAGCCGGCGGCGTCGTGCTGCGCGTCTGCGAGTCCGGCTTTGCGGCGCTTCCGCCACGGCTCCTCGACGGCAATCGCGGCGGCTGGGAGCAGGAACTCGGCCACCTGGCAACGCTGCTGACCACCCCTCGATGAGCGCTGGGCGAGGCGCAGAGCCGGGCGCCGTCTTCGAGGTCCTGTCCGACCCCACGAGGCGCCAGATCATCACCTGGTTGGCCGAGGACGGTCCCCTGAGCGCCACCCGCCTGTCCGAAAGGCTGCCGCTGACACGGCAGGGAGTCGCCAAGCACCTCCTCTTGATGGCCGAGTCCGGGATCGTCATGCAGGCGCGGGTCGGGCGCGAGGTGCGGTTCTCGATCGAAGCCGAGCGGCTGGGCAGCGCGGCCGCATGGCTCTCCACCGTCGGTGCCCGATGGGACCGCCGGCTGGCCTCGCTCGAGGCACATGTCTCGAGTCGCCGCACTCCTCAGGACTGATTCGAGCAACGGCTGTCAATCGCAGGACGCCGGGAATCAGCTCGGCCGTCTGGGGGGCGGCGGGCCGGTTGAGGCGCCCTCGCGCAGCCGGGGGCTGTGGATGATGCGGCGGCGCCGAGGGGTTTTGCCGTCGATCGCCGCGACGACCAGCCGCACCGATTGCTGGATGATGCCGTCGATATCCCAGTCGAACGTCGTCAGAGGCGGCGTCAGCAAGCTCGACATAGGGTGGGCGTCATACCCGGCGACCGAGACGTTGCCCGGGATCTCGAGGCCCAGGGTCCGCGCCGCCGCGTAGGCGCCGTAGGCGATTGAGTCGGCCAGAGCGAAGAGCGCCGTCGGAGGATCCGGTCCGCGAAGGACCTCGCGGGCGACCTGGGTAGCGTCGGTAAGCGCGTGGGGTGAGGTGATCACCGCCACGTCCAGCCCGAGTCGCGAGGCCTCGGCGGCGACGTGGACCTCGGCGGCACGGTCAGGCGTCGTAGGTCGGGTCGGGGTGAGCACCGTGACCCGCCGGTGACCAAGAGCGTGCAGGTGGCCGAGGGCCAGTGAGACGCCCAGCTTGTTGTCGAAGAGCACTTCACCGGCAGACCGTCCCCCCACCAGCGGGTCCCCGATCGAGACGACCGGGAGGGACTCGGTCAGCTCCGCCCAGAGGCGCGCGGAGGGATCGAGCGGCTGGACTATGAGCCCGTCCATTCGCTGGTCGCCCAGCTGTTGAGCCAGCAGCAATTCCCGCTCGGGGTCGTCCGCCGCGTCCAGGATGCGGGCGTACCTGTCGTGGGCCAGCAGAGTCCGGCCGATCCCTACGGCGAGCGACTGCTGCCATAGGCTCTCCAGGGACCCACAGAGCACTCCGACCATCCCGGTGCGACCACTGGCGAGCGCGCGAGCGATCGGATCCGCCTCATAGCCCAGCTCAGCAGCGGCCTGCTGGACGCGGAGCCGGGTCTCCTCCGAGACGTGGACTCCACGCAGGGCATAAGAGACGGCGGCCGTCGAGAGCCCCGTGGCCTCGGCCACCTGCCGGATGGTGGCGCGCTTACGCACGGGCGCCCTGGCCAGTCTTCGGTATGAGCACCTCTCCCGACATCGTCAACCGTGATCGCAGGCAATCTGCGCTCAGATCGTAGCGGCCGAGCAGTCCATACCAGCGTCCCTGAACGACCCGCGCCCTGGGGTCGAACGTCTTGCGTGACCGTTGACAACTCGCTTGTGAACCGTTTAACTGAAGCCCTTCAGTGAAGCGGTTAAGCAGCCACCTCCGACCACCGGGGACGCCAGGACAAGAGCCGCGGATCGACGTGCACCAGCACCTATGGCCCGCGCCGTTCGTCGAGTCGTTGCGCCGCCGGAACCGTCCACCCAGACTCGCCGGCTGGACGCTTCAGCTGGAGGGCGAACCCGACTACGCGGTCCGGCCCGAGGACCACGGCGTGGCCCGGAGGGTCTCGATGGCAGCCGATGACGGCCTGGACCTGGCGCTGGTCTCGCTCTCCAGCCCCCTCGGCATCGAGTGGCTGCCAGAGAGCGAGGCGCTGGAATTGCTCTCCGCGTACCACGAAGGATCGCTTGACCTTCCCCGACCCTTCGGCGTTTGGGCCGCGACCTGCCTGAGCGAGATCGATCCGGGCACGCTGGAGTGCGTGCTCCAGCGAGGCTGCGTCGGGCTTCAATTACCCGCGACGGCTCTGCTGGATGCCGCCGGCTACGAGAGGTGCAGTCCACTGCTGGACGTCCTGGAACGTCACGGGCTACCGCTTCTGATCCATCCCGGCGCTGCGCCCGCCGTCAGAGGCGCCCCCTCCTGGTGGGCGGCGCTGGTGCCCTATGTCCAGCAGATGCACCAGGCCTGGTTCGCGTTCAGGGAGCATGGGCGGCTCCGACACCCACGGCTTCGAGTCTGCTTCGCCATCCTCGGCGGACTTGCTCCTCTCCACGGTGAGCGGAGTGCGGCGCGCGGCGGAGGGCGCGGAGCGGTCGACAGCAATGTGTTCGTTGAAACGTCCTCATATGGGGCAAGGGCGATCGACACCACCATCCGCGTGCTTGGCGTGGACGTCGTCGTGCACGGCTCGGACCGCCCTTACACGCCGCCGCCGGAGGCGGGGCTCGGAGACGCCGTCACCCACGCGCTGCTCACCGCCAACCCAGTTCGTCTCTTGCATGGAAAGGAGGTACTCGATGGAATGGGAGACGCTGCCGGCCCGCATGTTGGACAAGCAGGAGCTTCGCTCACTCGTCGACAGCCTCGCCGAGCTTCCGGAGCTCTGGCTCCACGCAGTCGATATTGACACCGGCCGTCGGCATTTCGAGTCTGTCCACCGCGACGAGTACGTCGACGTCTGGCTCATCTGCTGGGGGCCCGAGGACGACACGGGGTGGCACGACCACGACGTCTCATGTGGGGCCGTGCGGGTGGTGCGCGGTGCGCTGAACGAGAGCAACCCGCGTCTCGGCGGCCAGCCCGCGACAGCTGTGATCGAGAGCGGCGAGTCGTTCTGCTTCGGACCCGAGCACATCCACCGGCTCAGCGGCGCCGACCGCCGTGCGATCTCGATCCACGCCTACTCCCCGCCGCTCTGGCGGCTGGGTCAATACAGCATTTCTGAGACCGGCGTCATGCGACGGCGCTCCATCAGCTACGCCGAAGAGCTGCGGCCGCTGGACCCGGTCGCCGTCGCCTGATAGACCCCCCAACCGTCCCTAAATCCCGATCGGCCGCGGTAACAATGTGACCGGATAGCTTCGGGGACCGCTATCTGACCTCGTCTCTGTCATCGGCCCCTGAGAGGATGTCGTGGATGTCCTCCACAATCCGCTGATGGACTCGCTCGAGGTCCACCACCACTTCTTCATCCACGTCATGGGCCCAGGCTGCGGCTCGGGACACGTACTCGGCCGCGAGCCGTGCGGCGGCGAGCCGGAGCGGGTCTCGGGCGATCATGATTCCAGCCACCCACTTTGGTCGGGGCGGACGCTGCGAAGGCGCCTGTGGCGGCTATCAGAGGCGACCTGGTGAAAAACGTCCCATCCGTCTGGCCAAAGGTAAAGCCTCGAATGCTTCGTCCCGTTTGTCGCGATAGCCTGATTCGAGCGGATGGTGATCCCTCTCACATACTATATCTTGTGTTTCAGAACGCGACCATCTCTTTATCTGGAAACTTACAGCCTTCTCCGGGTATAGCCGACCGGCCCGCGCTGTCAGTTGCACAATCGCAAGTCGTTATAGAGTTCCAGGGGGTCGGTTCACGACCCGGCCAGGTGCGGAAGTTGAAGGAGATACCCGATGGCAAGCAGCGTCTATCGAGTCATTGAGGTCGTCGGTGTCAGCGATCAGTCGTGGGAGGACGCGGCCCGCTCCGCGATCGAGACCGCTTCCGGTTCAGTCCGCGATCTCCGGGTCGCCGAGGTCACGCGGATGGACCTCACCATCGACGACCGAAGAGTCCAGAACTTTCGCGTGCGGCTGAACCTGTCCTTCAAGTACGAGCAGAGCTAACCGCGCACTCCCGACCCTCCCCCACCCGGGCCGGGCCCGGGGGGAGGGAGGCCTTTATTGCCAGCGGAGGGACTGGCGCTCGGACCAGTAACTGTCAGCCGGTTCTGCGATGTTCGCCAGCGTCGCCTCATCGAGCCGTCCGACCTTCAGGTCGAGCGCCCTCAGGCTGGACCCCAGCTGGCTCACGGTGACCGCGCCAGAAAGCACCACCCCGACCCAGGGGTTGGCCAGGGCAGCAGCCATCGCCAGCCCGTCCAGGCTGGTGTGGTGGTCCCGCGCGATCTCATGAAGCGCCGCGGGCAAGCCGCTCCCCCGGGCGGTCAAGCGCCCGTTGGCGAGCACCTCCTTGAGAATGACGCCAAAGCCGGCTTCGTTGGCCTCGGCCAGCGCCGGGCCGGCGGACGGCTCGAGCAGATTCCAGGTGGCCTGGACGGTGGCGAACGGATTGACACCGTCGACCTCGATGGCCAGGACGCGCCGGATGACCTCAGCCTGGCGAGGGCCGCTCACCGATACTCCGATCACAAGGCCATCAGCGCGCATACGCCCCAACTCGGAAAGGACATCCCGGTCCTCGATGATGCCGCTTTCGAGAGTGGCGGAGTGGACCTGGTACAGGTCCAGGTGGCGGCCCAGCAGGGACCGGCTCTCGCCGTACTGGCGCAGCAGCGCCGGCAGCGTGTGATCTTTGACCTCGTTGACCTCTGCGTCGAGCCGCCAGCCGCCGGTGTATGTGTATCCCCATTTGGACCCCACAGTGAGCGCATCCGGCGCCACGCCCCGGTCTTCCAGCCACCCGGCCAGAAACTCCTCGGAGAGCCCGTACGAGCGCGCGGCGTCGATGTAGCGCACGCCCGCCTCATAGGCTGCATCCAGGACGTCGTACGCCTCGCGACGGAGGGTCGGCACGGTCCGGTCATGGCCGAGATCCTCCTCGCGGCCGAGGTTGATGTAGGCAGGACGTCCCAGCGCCGCCAGCCCCAAGCCGAGCGGCGTGACCTGCAGGCCGGTGCGGCCGAGCTCTCTGCTCAGCACCTGGTCACGTCAGGTGATCGGTGTGCGAAGGCCGTCGTTGACTCGGTTCGTCCAGTTGGCCGTCGCGATGGTGGCCACCAGCTCCACGACTTGATCCGTGTTGAGATGGCCGCCCAGGGCGTCGAGGTCGACGTCTTCGATGTTGCCCGGATAGCTGGTCAATAGATCGGTGAACCGAAGGATCGCCCGCTCCTCCTCCGAGAAGACATCACCTCTCCGCCTGCCTCCCGGCTCCTTCAGCGCAGCGATCTGCTCGTCGGTCAGTCCCCGCCGCTTCCCCGAAGCGGTATGGCTGCGGGTTCAATATTCGCATCCGTTCGCGATCGAAGCGCGGACGTAGGCCAGCTCCTTCAGACGCGGGTCCAGCGCGCCGTCTTCCCAGATGGCTCCGTAGAGCTGGGTGAAGGCCCGCAGCAGGGCTGGCTTGTGGGCCAGCACTTTGTAGAAGTTCGACACTGCGCCCAGACGCTCCTGAAGCGAGCGATAGACCCTCTGGACGTCAGGTCCGGCTTGCTCGGGCTGGATCGGCTCTATCCGCATGGCGTGGTCACCACTAAGTCGTGGTCCCCCTTCGAGCGTTCCGCCGGCCGCGGGCACGAAGAGCTACGAGTCCTCCCGCGCTGGCAGCGCTTCGCCGTCTGTTCGTCGAATCGCGCATGCTTTGGCTCCTCCTTTGGTACGCGGAGCCGGCTCAGCCGTCGCCGACGATCGGACACCTTACGCGTTCACAGCGCCGGTGCCGCTGTGTCCCGCCGGTTCGGAATTGACCTGGGGGCGCCACCGGCCATCCGATGGCGGAACGCGGCAACCACTAACCTCCTGGGGATGGGGTTGAGGTCGGCGGCGGGAGCAACCGTTCACTGGGCTATGACCGAGCGAGCGGCGGGAATACTGCCCAGGAGCATCCGGCTCTTCCTCCTGAGCTTCCTGATGCTCTTCCTCGAGCTTGCGCTCATTCGCTGGACGGGTTCGAAGGTCCTCTACCTCTCCTACTTCTCGAACTTCGTGCTGCTGGCGAGTTTCCTCGGCATCGGCGCCGGGTTCCTGCGCGCCCGCTCGTCTCGCAACCTGTTTCAGCTGGCGCCCTTGCTCCTCACGCTCCTGGTCGCGTTCGTACTTGTGTTCCCGGTCCAGATCGAGCGGTCAGGCGACCAGCTCATCTTCTTCGGAGCCCTCGAACAGCGCCGCAGCGGACTCCCGATCTGGGTCACCTTGCCGGCCATTTTCGTGGCAGTGGCGGCCGTCATGATGACCGTTGGCGAGGGCGTGGGCCGGGCCTTCGTCGAGTTCGAGCCGCTTGAGGCGTACCGGCTCGACATCATGGGCAGCATCGCCGGCATTGCCGCGTTCTCGCTGCTCTCGTTTGCCGGCGCCCCGCCCGTCGCGTGGGCCCTGATCGTAGGCATCCTCCTCGTGCTCATACTCGTCCCGGCGCTCAGGCTCTTCCAGCTCATCTCGATCGCCGCGCTGGTTCTGATGCTCGGAATCGAATCTGTCTCGCCCCTCGAGAGCTGGTCGCCCTACTACCGAATCACCCTCGCGCCCCACCCCGACGGCGCCATCTCGATCAACGTCAACGGCATCCCGCATCAGACGATCGAGTCAGTCGCGCAACGGAGCGTTTCGGTGCCGCTCTACCTCGTGCCCTACTCGCGCCTGCGAGCCCGACCTGACGACGTGCTGATCGTGGGCGCCGGCACCGGGACTGACGTGGCGATCGCGCTGGCCCAGGGCGCCCGGCACGTGGACGCTGTCGAGATCGATCCTTCGCTCCACGAGATCGGGGTCAAACGGCATCCCAACCATCCCTACCAGGACCCTCGAGTGACCAGCTACGTCGACGATGGCCGCGCTTTTCTGCAGCAGACCAACCACCGATACGACCTGATCCTCTTCGCCCTGCCAGACTCCTTGACCCTTGTGGCGGGGCAGTCCTCGCTCCGGCTGGAGAGCTACCTGTTCACCGTCGAGGCGATGAGGCAGGCCCGTGCGCACCTGAAGCCTGGCGGAGTCTTCGGCGAATACAACTACTACCGTGAGCAATGGCTCATCGACCGCCTGGCTGGCACGCTTCAGTCCGTGTATGGTCACGCGCCTTGCCTGGACTCGACGGGTCACATCGGGAGACTGGGGCTCCTGAGCGCCAGCGTCGACCCTGCCTCGATCGATTGCCCGTCGACATGGGACCCTGGATCCAGGGTGGTGCCAGCGGCAGCAACCGATAACTACCCGTTCCTCTATCTGCAGCAGCCGGGCATCCCTGGCTTCTACCTGATCACGCTGCTCCTGATCGTGCTCGCGGCACTCACGCTGGTGCGCGTAGCGGGCGGCCCGCTTTCGGGCATGGCGGCCTATGCAGACCTCTTCTTCATGGGCGTCGCCTTCCTGCTGCTGGAGACGAAGAACGTGGTGCAGTTCGCGCTGTTGTTTGGTACCACCTGGTTCGTCAACGCCCTGGTTTTCACGGGCATCCTGCTCGCCGTCCTGGCTGCGGTGACTGTGGCGCAGCACATGCGTCTCAAGACCCTGTGGCCGTTATACGGCCTGCTGCTCGCGGCGGTGGCCATAGCATGGCTGGTACCACCGGAATCGCTGTTGGGGCTGTCACTGCTCCCGCGCTTCCTGGCAGCCACCGCATTGGCCTTCATCCCCATCTTTTTCGCCAACCTGGTATTCGCTCAACGATTCAAGGCGGTCGGGTCCTCGAACGTCGCGTTCGGGGCCAACCTGCTCGGCGCGATGATCGGTGGCGTGCTGGAATACAGCTCGCTTGTGACCGGCTACCGGGCGCTGCTCCTGGTCATCGCCGGTCTGTACACCGTCGCACTCCTGCTCTGGCTGAGAATCCGAGCGCAAGCGGGAGGTCTAGCGTGAAGCTCTGCCGGGATGACGCGAGTACATTGCCGGCTGGGTTGGAATCCGTCTCACCCAGCCGCAAGTACCCTCGTCGTCGCTTGCGATGACCTCGTCAGATCGCAAGTCGGTCCACACGGCGTCGGCCGGATCCCGGCGGTGAGAGCCGTCCGACGCCCATCCTCCCGGCGGCGATGTGGTGTGCAGCCCGGGGAAGGGGGGGTCGATCGCGATTCCGACCACCCCCGCCGGGCGCTCTCAATTTGACACCGAGCTGACCCCCCCGTTGGCCGTCAGGTGGGTCATCCGCTGGTGGTGGCATGTCTCGCAGGTGGCCCACATGTGGGGCAGCTCGGCGTCGAGCTCCTCGAGTTCAAGCCAGTTTGCCAGTCGATGTCTGCCCTCGTGCCGGACGCTTTCGCAGAACCTGTGGTGGGCGAGGGCGGGAGCCAGGTCGGGCACCAGCTGGCGCACCTCCTCATGTGTGAGTGAGAGGTAGCGAGGGAGTGCCGGCGGCGGCGCCGCGGACGGCTTCAAACCACGCATCAGCCGCAGGAGTCTGATCTGAAAGAAAAGGACGAACGCGAGCAGGGGGATCAAGAGACCGAGCGCGATAAGAGACAGTGCGGACTGCGGCCCCAGGCCGAGCAGGGCGCCGCTGAGGATGGCGGGCAGCCATCCACCGGAGCCTGCCACTGGACCGGACCGGGCAGGATGGGAGCCGAGCGGCTCGGGCACCGCGATGGCGACGGGAGGATTCACTTCTTGGGCCGGAGTTGCGGCCGGTATGGGCTGCGATGCCTGGGCCGGCTGGGCTCCCTGCGCGGGCGGGCCTGCCTGCGCCGGCTGTGCGTTCTGCGCCTGGGCCGGCTGGGCGACGAGCTTTATGTCCGTGAGCCGGTAGGGCGAAGGTTTCCCTGTCGCCGGCCTTCCGGGGTGTGCAGCCGGCGTGACTGCCACGGGCCGGGCTGCAACCTGCATCGAGGGTGGCGTCGACAGACCTGGCTGTCGCTGCGCCGGCCCTGCATCAGACGTCTCCCCCTCGTTCGAGGAAAGGCTCTCGCCTGCCCGGGGAAACTGCTGGAGGTGGCGATACATGGTTGGGGCTGCGGACATCTCCGCGCCGTGCCGGTGGGGGGTGGTGCCTGCTGGGGCGGTATGAGTTGGCGGAGGGGCTGTCGAAGCTTCCACCTGGCGAGGCGCTGGCGCCGCATCGGTCGCGGGGTGATAGAGGGTCTTGCGGCCTCCGCTGTGATGGTTGTCGCCAGGCTCGGACGCCTGCGCGACGCGCCGGTCAACGGGCCTCTGGATCGCCCGCTCCGTCGCCGCAGGGTCGCCGCGATGCGTTCTGGGAGCCGGCTCCGCCGCTTCCGAAGCGTGCGGCCTGCTGTGCGCTGAGCCGGCTTTCTCGGCGGCAAACGCGGTGTGGGCACCAAGCAGCAACCAGGCTGCCAATGCCGCCGCCGCCGCCAGCAGGTAAGGCGTCACTCGTGCCAGACGCAGGTGCGAAGGCACAGTTGTAATCGCCGTCATGTAAGTCAGTTCTCCTTGATCGAGCTGGTTAGAGCCGGGACAAGCCCGGCCAGGACCTAAGCGCGGAGCGCTAGGTCAGCCAGGGCGCTCGATCAGGGAGACGATGACCGCCGGCGTCCAGAAGGCCGGCGGTTGCAGCCCACTACGGGCCGCGGCCGTGAGCATCGCGCTGTCTGTGGCGATGGCGGTGAGGTTCGACAACGACAGCCCGCCGCTGCTTGGCGACAGGCTGGTGGGACCGACAGGAGCGGTGGGGGCTGGGGGCGGGAGAGGTGCAGCGGGGACGCTTCCCCGCGGCGACGGCAATGCCGGCCATCCGGAACCACCGCCGGACTGGTTCCGGAAGGACGAGGCCAGGTCCCACATCCAGTTCGCTGCACGCAGGATGGCGGAGGCGCCGGCCGCGAGTGTGGCTGTCAACGTGCCGGAGATCGGCGCCAACCGCGACTGGATCGCGGTGGAGGCGGCGGAGAGCAGGCTCGAGGCGGAGAAGGAAGCGACCGTCGTGCTGACGGACTGGGGGACGGGAGCAAGGGTCGCGGCGACTGGCTGCATAACCGGGCCGACTGACCCGAGCACCGGCCTCACGATCGGGGCGATCGCGCTGACCACGGGTTTCACCACTGGGGCCACCGTCGCGACGATCGGCTGGACCACCGGGGCGACGGTCTGGATGACCGGGGCTACGGTCGTGACGATCGGCTTGACCACCGGAGCAATCACGCCGACGATCGGCTGCACCACCGGAGCGACCGTCCCGACGATCGGCTGCACCACCGGACTGACCACGCCGACCACCGGCTGCACGACTGGGGCGACCGTCCCGACGATCGGCTGCACCACTGGGGCAACCACGCCGACCACCGGCTGCACCACTGGGGCAACCACGCCGACCACCGGCTGCACCACCGGAG
>CATPBP010000003.1 GCA_955652675.1 Candidatus Dormiibacterota bacterium | reverse complement strand
TTCCGCCACGCCGACCCGCAACCGCCATTATTCCTGTTACCGGTGACATCCCAGCACCCGCGTGTGGATCTCTTCCGGGCCTCCGAGCTGGGCAACACCACCTTCCTGGTCTCAGACCCGGAATCCGGCGAGGCGGTCGCCATCGATCCACTCCGGGACGTCGGCCAGTACCTGGACCGTGCGGAGCAGCTGGACGTCCGCATCAAGCAGTCGCTGGAGACCCACGTCCACAACGACTTCGTCTCCGGATCGCTCGAGCTGCGGGCCGAGGTCGGAGCCGGCATCTGCGCCGCCGAGGACAGCGGGCTGGAGTTCGGCTTCGACCCTCTGCGAGAGGGCAGCGAGGTGTCGCTCGGCCGCTGGCGGCTCCGGGCCCGGCATACACCCGGCCATACGCCCAATCATCTCAGTTACCTGCTGCGCGGCCCGGATGGAAGGGACGCCGCGATCTTCTCCGGTGGAGCCCTGATGGTGGGCGCAATCGCACGGACCGATCTCTTCGGGCCTCACCTGGCCACTCACCTGGCCCTGGAAGCCTTCCGGACGCTCCACGTGCTCCTGCGCGACCTGCCTGACGACGTCGCGGTCTACCCAACGCACGGTGCCGGCTCCTTCTGCGCCGCGGGGTCCAGCGGGGTGGCGACGACGACGATGGGCCGGGAACGCCGGACCAACCCGTATCTGATGACCACCGAGCTCATGCCATTCATCGCCAGGGCGCTCCACCAGGGCCCCTACCCCGCCTACTACAAGGACATGAACGCACTCAACCGGCGGGGCGCCAACCTGATCGGCCGCTCGCTGCCGCCGCTCAAGGACCTTTCCCCCGACCTGAGCGACTACCACCGCAAGCTGGGCGCCGCCCTCGTCGACGTCCGTTCAGGGAGGAAGTACGACCGCGGACACATCCCGGGCAGCTACAACATCGGCCTGGAAGGTCCGTTCGGCCCCTGGGTGGGCTGGGTCATCGAGCGTGAGCGTCCCATCGTGCTGGTCGGCGGAACTCGAAAGCAGCACGAAGAGGCGCACCGCCAGCTGCTTCGGATCGGCTTCGACAGCGTCGCCGGCCAGCTCGACGGCGGGATGGACGCCTGGACCGCGAGCGGGCGCGAGCTGGCGACCTTCGAGACGGCGGAGGTTGCAGATCTAGCGTCCTGGATCTTGAGCGCCGAACCAATGACGGTTGTGGACACGCGCGACGAGGACGAATGGGTTCACGGTCACGTCCCGGGCGCGCTGCGTATGCCGGTACCCGACATCTCGCATCACGCGCACGAGATCCCGCGGGAAGCGCCGGTCGCCGTCCACTGCGGCGTCGGCTACCGGGCCGCGATCGCGGCCAGCCTGCTGGAGCAGGCCGGGCTTCACCGGATAATTCACGTCATCGGCCCCTACTCCGATTGGGACAGGCTGCACCTGGCAGCAACCATCCCCGGCTGATGGCGCTCACGCCCTCTTAGACCCGAGTGACCTCCACCCGGGTGTCGTAGAAGTCGCCGCCGCCTCCGGCGTCTGCGATGCCGTCGGAGGTCAGCACGTTGGCCGAGTAGCCGTGCGGGATGGCGACCACGCCGGGACGCACGCCGTCGCCAACCCGCGCCGGCAGCTCGAGCGCTCCGCGATCGTTCCAGACCCGGACCGAGTCGCCGTCCGCGATGCTCCGCGCAGCGGCATCCGCGGGGTCGAGGCTGACGGCGGGACCGCCCTCGGCTCGGGCGTGCCGGGGGAGATGCGAGTAGCTGGAGTTGAGGAAGTGGAGCGCCGTCTTGGCGCTGACCATCGTCAGCGGGTAGCCGTCGACCGGCGGCCCGAGGTAGCCCGGCTCGGGGTCGCGGAACAGCTCGCACCTGCCGGACGGAGTCGGAAAGCCTCCCTGGGCGAAAGGCAGCCGGTCTGCAGGAAGCTCCAGCGGCGCCCACCCCCGCTCCCATAGCCGCTCGAAGCTGAGCCCCCTCAGATAGGGATGATCGGAATCGAGGGCGGCGCGGATCATCTCCTCATCCGTCTGCTCGAACTCCGGTTCCCGCCAGCCCATGGCGCCCGCCAGGCGCCGGAAGAGCTCGGTGTTGGCGACGGACTCGCCCTCAGGCGGGATGGCAGGGCGGTTGAGCGTCTTGTATGTGTGGCCCGAGGGGAACAGCAGGTCCGTCTGCTCGATGAAGCTGGCCGCGGGGAGCAGGTAGTCGGCGTAGCGAGCCGTCTCGGTCACGAAGAGGTCGTGGACGACGGTGAAGATGTCGTCCCTGGCCAGGCCCTGGCGGACCAGGTTGGAGTTGGGCGCGATGGCGGCCGGGTTGCTGTTGTAGACGAAGAGCGCCCTCAGTGGCGGCGCGAGCGACGCGTCTGTGAGAGCCCGGCCGATCTGGATCATGCTGATGGTCCGGGTTTTAGGCTGCCGAGCCCCGACCGCACGGGTGTCGATGGCCTCTGAGAAGAGGCTTCGCGTCCAGTGAAGGAGGCCTCCTCCCCGCTCCCGCCAGGCACCAACCAGAGCTGGAAGGCACGCGATGGTGCGGAGGGCGGCGGCGCCGCCGGCATGCTTCTCGGGCCCCACCATCGTCCTGATCAGGGCCGGCCGGGTGCCGGCGTAGGCTCGCGCCAGACTGACGATCTCCTCGCTGCCAAGGCCGGTGAGGCGGGCCGCCCGCTCGGGTGGGTACTCCTCCAGCCGCCGCCTCAGGCGGGGCCAGTCGTTGCAGTAGGCGTCCAGGTAAGCCTGGTCCTGCAAGCCCTCCGCGACTATCACGTGCATCATCCCCAATGCCAGAGCGGCATCGCTTCCCGGGAGCGGTTGCACGTGCCAGTCCGCCTCCTGCGCGGTACGGGTCCGGAGCGGGTCCACGACGACCAGCCTGGCGCCCGCCGAGCGGGCGCGGCGGACCAGCGGCCAGAGGTGCAGGTTGGTGACCAGCGTGTTGGTGCCCCAGAGCACGATGAACCGGGCGTGCTCGACGTCCTCCGGAAGCAGCGCGGTGGTCGTGCCCAGGGCCGCGCTCACCCCAGCGTTGGCGGTGTCGCCGCAGATCGTCCGTGCCAGGCGGCTGGCCCCCAGGCGGGCGAAAAACCGGCGGTCCATGCCTGCGTACTGGATGAGCCCCATGTTTCCGGCATAGCTGTAGGGCAGGATCGCCTCACCGCCCTCCGCCTCCAGGATGGATTGGAAGCGACCGGCGATCTCCTCCAGAGCTTGTCCCCAGCTCACCCGCTCGAAGCGACCCTCGCCCTTGGCGCCCAGCCTGCGCATCGGGTGGAGGACACGATCCGGGCTGTAGACGCGGTCCAGGTAGTGGTTGACCTTCGCGCACAGCCCTCCACGGGTGTATGGGTGGTCGCGGGCACCCAGGAGCTTGACCGCGCGGCCCTCCTCCACGGTGACCTCCCACGCGCAGGTGTCCGGGCAGTCGTGCGGGCAGCCGCCCTTGGTGATCATCTGCAGAGATTAGGCTTTGAAACCCATGGGCGGCCCTCTCCTGTGCTGAGCGTGGCGGGGGTGCTGGAAAACCTGAGCGAGCTGCGCGAGAGCTGTGTCGTCGGCTGAGGACCCGGCCGCCGTCAAACGGCAGGCACAGGCCAGGTTCGCTCGCTCTGCCAGCCATTACGTCGCGAGCTCGATCCTGGCCGAAGGGTCGGAGCTCGGCCGGATGGTGGAGCTGGCGAGGCTCGACGGAAGCGAGCGGGTGCTGGACGTGGCGACCGGCGGCGGCCACACGGCGCTCACCTTCGCGCCCCGCGTCAAGGAGGTCGTCGCCTCCGACCTCACCCCGGCCATGCTCGAGGCCGCCGCCGCACACCTGCGTGACAGAGGCGCTGCGAACGTCCGCTTCGAGCTGGCCGACGCCGAAGCGCTCCCCTTTCCAGACGGCACGTTCGACGTGGTCACGGCCCGCTTTGCGCCACACCACTTCCCGGCGCCCCAGAGGTTCGCGACCGAGGCGGCGCGAGTGCTGGCGCGGGGGGGACGCCTGGTCATGTTCGACAACATGGCCCCCGAGGACGACGAGCTGGACACCTTCATGAACCGATTCGAGCAGTGGCGCGACCCAAGCCACGTCCGCGCGCACCGCTCCTCGGAATGGCAG
>CATPBP010000002.1 GCA_955652675.1 Candidatus Dormiibacterota bacterium | reverse complement strand
GGCGGTCGGGCTGGCGGTGCAGTTAGCGGGCTTGGTAATGCGATTAGTGTCTAACGTCACCGCGCCGTTCCGTGCCAGGGCTCGGCCGGGCACGATGTCTGCTCCAGTCGTCAGGCTGATGCTGGTAAGAGCAAGCAGGTTTCCCTGAAACTTAGTGCCCGTCCCAAGCGTTGCCGAACTCCCGACCTGCCACCAGATCCCGCAGGGCGGAGCGCCGTTGATGAGGACAACGCTTGAGTTGCTCGCCGTGGTGAGCGTACTGCCTATCTGGAAGATGAAGACTGCATTGGAGTTGCCTTGACCGTTGAGAGTGAGCGTTCCGGTCAGTTGTGCCGAAGAAGAGAAGCGATAGATGCCAGGCGTGAGGTGTTGGCCGCCGAGATCCTGGCCGGTCTTGTCGACAAAGGGCGTCTGCCCCGCCGCATCGTTGTACGCAGTCACCAGGTCGGTCTTGGCCTTGAGGGCGACAGCATCGGCGTTGTGCTGCGCCCCGACAACGGTCCCGGGCGGGAATCCTGTCACCGCAGTGCCTGGGCTCACCCCAAGATCGCCAGTGATCACGGTGGGGCCGGTGTTCGTGATAGTGCTGCCCCCCAGAACCGCGAAACTATCAGCAGTTCCCAGGTTTGGCTGGGTGGCCGCCAGCGCCAGCGACGGTGTGGCGAGCAAGGCTATCGCTGTGAGAGCGATGGTCGCGAGCAGCGGCCCGAGGCCACCGCGGCCGCGATACACGAGAGTCAGCACGCTCTCTTCCCCCCTGAAGATTGGCCTTTCGGCACTTATTGGTGGTGCTGTGTGAGCCTCAGCTATCCCAGTCTCGACGACGAAAGTCCTCCGGCAGATCGGCCTTGTAGGCACCTCCCCTGACTTCCGTCCGGTCCGGATGTCGGCAGTGCCCGCCAGCACCGCGACCAGCTCAGTTTAACAGGTCCATTCGTAAAATTGCAGTGTTATCTCAGCGGCTAGACCGTAAAACAGGAATTCGAGGAGAGGGGCCTTATGATGTGGGAGTCCACCCATCCAAGGGAACCACGCGAAGTGCCTGAGAAGCTCCTGTACCTGCTCCGTCACGCGAAGTCGAGTTGGGATGATCCGAAGCTCCCGGACCACGACCGGCCGCTCAACCCGCGAGGACTGAAGGCCGCCAAGCGGATGGCGCAACGCATGCACCGCGACAACGTCTCGCCGGCGCTGCTGCTTTGCTCCTCCGCCCGCCGGGCCCGCGAGACGCTGGCGCCGATCGAGCAGGCGCTGAGCCCGGCGAAGATCAAGGTGGAGGAGGGACTGTATGCGGCTGACGCGGCTCAGTTGCTGGAACGACTGCACCGCATCGCCCCGTCGGTACCGTCGGTCATGATCATCGGACACAATCCCGGCATCCAGGAACTCGCAGTCCAACTCGTGGGCGATCAGGAGGCCCGGTCGCGAATGGCGTCCAAGTTCCCCACCGGGTCCCTCGCGACGCTCAGCCTCAGGGCGCCCCGGTGGCGAGGGCTGGTGGCGGGCGGCGTCGAGCTGGTGGAATTCATGACGCCGCGAGATGCCTGACCGGGAGCCACATCCGGCGCCGTAGCAGTCCAGAGTGGTATACCCCGGCAGCTCACAGCGAGCTCGGATCAGCTCCTCCAGAGCCACGAGGAAGCTGGTCCAGAGCACCGGAAGCTGCTGAAAGCGGGGGGCGAGTTCGGCGGCTACATCCGCGCCAACGACACCTGGATCCCCAACTACGGAGAGCGCTATCGTGAGAGAGTTGGAGCGGGAGACGGGCTTCGAACCCGCTACCTCAACCTCGGATATCGAGGAGGCCGGTCGGGAGCAGCGGAAGCTCCTGAGAGCAGTGCTCGAATTCGGTGGCTACATCGGCGCGAACGCTGCCTGGATCCCCAATTACGGAGAGCGCCATCGCAACGGGGAGGCGATCTCAGACGCCTTCGTTGGAGTCGACCGTGAACCAGGTCATCAGCAAGCGGATGGTGAAGAAGCAGCAGGTGCGCTGGACGCCTCGCGGTGCCCATCTGCTGCTCCAGATCCGCACTCGCGTACTCAACGATGACCTGGCAGGCGTGTTCAAGCGCTGTTACCCGGCTTTCATGCACCCATCCGGGGAGCAGGAGCTGGCGGCTTGACTCCCACACTTTGTCCCGCTCTCCAATGGCGCCCAGGCCGTACATCGAGTGGAGACCCCCTCCCTAACCCTTTCGGGCGGTCTGTCCTACCGTGGCTTTCTTGAGGCGTTGGGCATCTCCGTAGACACAGGCCGAGAACCGATCGACGTCCACGTCGCCGTGGACGTGCCCGTGCCGATGCGAGACGGGGCGGTGTTGCGGGCGAACGTCTACCGGCCCAGCGCCGGTGGGCCTTTCCCGGTGCTGCTGACGAGGCTTCCCTACGGAAAGGACGTCTACGGCTCGGGCGGTCTCGCGCCCGACCCGCTCCAGGCCGTTCGCCGCGGCTACGTGGTGGTGGTCCAGGACACGCGTGGGCGGTTCGCTTCGGCGGGCGAGTTCCGTCCCTGGTGCGAGGCGGAGGACGGCTTCGACTCTGTCGGTTGGGCAGCCGCTCTGCCCTTCAGCGACGGGCGCGTGGGGATGTTCGGCGCCTCATATGTCGGCTTCACTCAGTGGGCCGCCGCCGCTGAGGGGCCGCCCGCGCTGAAGGCCATCGCGCCATGTGTGACCTGCGCCGATCCTCTGAACGGGCTCTTCTTTCGGGGAGGCGCGTTCCAGCTCGGCATGAACGCCGTCTGGTATTTGTCCGTGATCGGCCCCGAGGTGCTGACCCGCCACTACCAAGCCGATCCGGAAGCGGCGGTTCGGGCGCTGGCGGACCTCGCGGACGAGATCGACGGCATGGGCGTCGGCGGATTCGCCTCGCTGCCCCTGTCCGAATTCGAGCCAGTTCGCCGGCATCAGGTCGGGCAGGGATTCTTCGAGCCGGTTCGGAATCCGATGGACTCGGCTGCATTCGACTACATGAGCATCGCCCGCAAGCACGAGCGGATCGACGTCCCCTCTTTCAACATCGGCGGTTGGTACGACATCTTCCTGGGGCAGACGATCGACAACTATGTGGCGATGCGTGCGCGTGGCGTGCCCACCAGGCTCCTCATCGGCCCCTGGATCCACGACTTGGCGATGAACCCGGTCGGCGAGATGAACTTTGGCTTCGCCTCGCGCGCCTCGGGCGTCGATCTCCAGGCCGACCTGGCCTCGATGCAACTGGACTGGTTTGATCGTTTCGTGAGGCGACGGGGCGGTCTCGCCGTAGAGGAGTCGCCAGTGAAGATCTTCGTGATGGGTACCAACCGTTGGCGGGACGAGGATGACTGGCCGCTCGCCAGGGCCCGCGAGATGCGATACCACCTGCATCCGGAGGGGCTGCTGAGCCCGACGCCGCCGCCTGAAAGCGAGCCCGACTCCTACCTCTACGATCCGGCCGATCCGGTCCTCACCTGTGGTGGCGCCACCTTCCTCAGCCCGGAGTTCCCGCCGGGCGCCCGCGACCAGCGCGACACTGAGTCGCGGGCGGACGTCCTTACCTACACGACGCCCCAGTTACAGGGGGACGTTGAGGTGACAGGGCCGGTCGTCGCGCGTCTGTGGGCCACCTCCAGCGCCCGGGACACCGACTTCGTGGTCCGGCTCTGTGATGTGTTTCCCAACGGCCGTTCGGTGCAGCTGACGGACGGCATCATCCGCGCCCGGTACCGCGAATTCCATAATGGTGCGGCCCCCTCGCTCATCCAGCCAGGTCGCGCCTACGAATACGTGGTGGACCTCTGGGCCACCAGCAACGTCTTCAAAGCCGGCCATCGGATCCGTCTCCAGGTCACCTCGAGCAGCTTTCCGCGCTGGGACCGTAATCCCAACACGGGTCGCGACCCGTTCGTCGACAGCGAGCTGATGGTCGCGAAGCAGCGAATCCTCCACGACCCTCGGCACCCTTCGTGCGTGCTGCTGCAGGTGGTGCCGCCGGCGGAGACCCCCTCCCTACTCTCCCCGCATGGGGAAGGAAACCTTCTCAGCTCCCCGAGGCCATCTGGCGCAGCTTGAAGCGCTGGATCTTTCCCGTCGCCGTCTTCGGCAAGGCCTCCACGAAGTGGAACGCCCGCGGTGTCTTGTTGCCGCCAAGTCGCTGCCTGACGAGCTGCCTGAGCGCGCCTTCGAGGTCTTCGTCCGCACGGTCATCGAGTACGATGAAGGCCTCTGGCTTCACCAGGTTGTCCTCATCGGGGATGCCCACGACGGCGCACTCGACCACCTTCCGGTGGTCGCCCAACACCCCTTCGATCTCATAGGGACTGACCCAGATTCCTCCCACCTTCAGCATGTCGTCGCCCCGGCCCTGATAGTAGAAGTGGCCGGTCTCGTCTTTGACGTAGATGTCTCCGGTCTTGATCCACTCCCCCAGGATGGTTTCCTTGGTCCGCTGATGCTGTCGCCAGTAGGACGCGCACAACGAGTCACCTTTGACTAGCAGCGTGCCCGGTTCGCCTGGCGGTGCCTCCCGGCCGGCTTCGTCTATGACCTTCGCCTCGTATCCCTCGACCACCGTGCCGCTGCAGTCCGGCTGGATGTCGTCCAGGCGGTTGGAGATGAAGATGTGGCAGCATTCGGTGGAGCCGATACCGTCCAGTATGTCGACACCGGTCCTTTCCTTCCATCGCCTCAACAGAGAGCCAGAGAGAGGTTCGCCTGCCGACACGCAAACCCGGACGGAGCTGAAGTCGGCTGATTGCCAGCTCGACTCAGCAGCGGCGAGCGTATTGGCGTAGCTGGTGGGCACCGCGAAGTAGATAGTCGGATGGAACTGTCGCGTGGCGTCAAGCACTACCCGAGGCGTAGGCGGGTCGGCCAGCAGAACGGTGGTGGCGCCGACCGAGAACGGAAAGTAGAGGTTGCCCAAGCCGTAGGCGAAGTAGAGCTTAGAGACGGAGAAGGTCACGTCGGATTCCCGGATGCCGAGAACCGTGCGAGCGTAGGTGTCGACGCAGAAGCGAATGTCGTGCTGCAGGTGGACGACACCCTTCGGTCGGCCGGTGGTGCCCGAGCTGTAGAGCCAGAAGCACATGTCGTCGCTGGTCGTGTTCGTGGGCGACAGCTCGGCACCAGCACCGCGCGTGATCTCCTGGAAACTGAGCTCGTCCCGGTCGGTCTCCCCGATGACGACCAGGTGCTTCGGATAGCCGGCCTTCCGTCGACTCTCGCGCAGGGTGTCGGCGATGGGCTCGCTGACCACCGCGAACTTGGCGCGAGAGTCGTTCAGCACGTAGGCGTAGTCGTCCGCCGCCAGGTTGGTATTGACGGGTACCGGGATCCCGCCTGCCTTGATTGTGCCGAAGAAGGTCGCCACGAACTCCGGGGAGTCCAGCACCGCCATCAGTACCCGATTGTCAGCTTCCAGCCCTAGCTCCACCAGCGCATTGCCGACGCGGTTTGTGTTGCTCGCCACCTCGCCATAAGTCAGGTCGCGAGAGGGGGTCCTGATGGCGACATTGCCCGACCGGCCCTCTTCCAGATTGCGGTCCAGGAGGTCCGTAGTGGCGTTGTAATGGTCGGTCATGTGCAGGCTCGGCGCCATGGTCCGCCTCCCTTGTCCGGCCGCTGTGCGGGAAGCCAGCGGGTGCCGGTTGAAGAAGTCAAGCAGTATCTTCGCCGCGCCCTCGGGATTCTGGATGTGAAGAAGGTGCGACGCGTCAGGAAGGACAGCGGTCTCCGTTTGAGGCATCCACTCTCTGACCAGGTCCTGACATTGCCTGTACAGAGCTGAGCTCCGGGCACCCAGTACAAAGAGCACGGGCTGCTTGATCCGCTCACCTTCAGGGGCGGCGAAGCGCCACCTCTCGTGAGCCGGAGCCTCGACCTCGAAATAGGTGTCCATGTCCCTGATCGCCTGCTCCAGCCCTCCAGGGATGTTTCTTGCCACGTCGGCCCTGTCCCTGGGGCCGCCGAGGAATGGGTCGACGGCGAGGTCCCAGTCCCCCTGGTCGTAGAGCCTGGTGGCGGCGGCGACCAGGTCTGTCACGTCCCTGCCACCAGGGACGGTTAGCAGCGCAGCCTCCAGCAGCACCAGCGAATGGACCAGGCCCGGCGCGTCATGCGCGAGCTGTAGTGCGATTGGGCCGCCGTAGGAGTGGCCGACGACGTGCGCGCTGGGGACGTCGAGATACTCGAGCAGGGCGGCGGCGTCCGCGGCCTGCTCCTCGATGCTGACCGGCCCGCTGGGGCTGCTGCTCCCCAGAAAGCCGCGCCGGTGGTAACGGATCAGCAGGCAGGCCTCGGCCAGGGACCTCTGGGCGACCAGCGGTAGGTAGGAGCGGGCGAGATGGCTGCCGTGGATGAGCAGGACAGGCTGTCCCGAGCCCTTCAGCTCGAATTCCAGCTCCACGCCGTTGACTCTGGCCCGCTCCACCGATTTGCCCCTGTGCAGGCGAATATACGGATGCTGTTCGATCGGGCCACGGCCTGGTCGCCTGTTCAAGCTGCTGGAGATTGAGGAGGGCTCGCGGTTCTCGTCCTGGAGCGGCTCCGCACCGCGTCGGCTCGTGTGTCCGGCTCGGAGATGGTGCGGCACTGAAGCGGGCTGCCGAGGTGGCTGACGTGGGGCCGGGGCCGTGGACGCCTCGGGTTGCCGGCGAGCCGGCTGGTGGCCCTAGCCACAGCGGCTTCATGGAGGAGTCCCCGGTCGCCCGCTACTGGCGAGACGTGAAGGTCAACGAGATCGGCGAGGGCACCTCGGAGGTGCAGCGCATGCTGATCGCTCGGGAGCTGGGTTGCTAGGAGGGATGGCGGGCGGCGGCCCGCCATCCCTGGCCTACTTCGTCAGTCGCCCTCGCCGCCCGGGAGGAGCTGGCCGCGGATCTCGCCCGCGGGCTGCGCCTTCGTGTGGATGTTGGCGTAGTCGTTGCCGGCCCTGATGGCCGCTACGATCTCCGCGAACGTTGGCGCCGTGCCCGTCAGTCGTCGTCCTGAACACGGGTGCTGCGTCCAACGACCTCCTGAAGGCTCGCTTCTATCTCTGTTTCCCCCGGCGGGCCGTGGTCGAGCACGGCGCCGAACTCAACGTCCGCGTTCCGAGTCAGCTATGAACCGTCGAGTCGCTGGCTCCGGTCGCCACCTGTTCATCGTCTGCGTCATCTGCCAGGAGCGGGTCTGGACTTCGACGGGAGACGTCCGCGTCGAGTGCCGATGCGGGATGGAGTATCACGCGCTCACCAGCCAGCCGGTCGACGAGCCGATCTGCGGGCTGCCGCCGGTAATTGGGCTGCCCTCGCCTTCCTGGCTCTGCGGCGACTCTGACGCTGGGCCGAGCTCGAACGATTCCACCGCCTCAAAGGGGATCAGCCGGACTCCAGTCGGGTGGCTTCCCTCCCCAACGAATACCAGCGGCCCAGGTTCACCCACAACGCCTGCGAGCCGGCGCAGCAGGAAAGGCCCGTCCATGGTCTTGGCACCTAGCATGCTGTGGCTGGCGCCTCGCATGGCGACGTTCCAGTAGAGGGACTCCCTCGTCGGGTCCAGCTCGAAAAACCGCCGGGCCAGGTCTTCCATATCGACTCCTCCTCTCAACCAGGATGGGCCGGCCGCCGGCCACTGCAGCAACCATCCGCTGCCGCTGCGGGCTGTCCCGGTCGTCACGAGTTTCGTATCTCTGGATAGAGCCGAGGTCGGCCGGTCGAGGTACGGCGCCGACCTCGAGCAAGCGGGCTGCGGACGGTAGTTAGAGGGGCTGAGGCATGGGTGAGCTGCGTGTACCAAACGCGAGTTTCGAGGAGCTTCCGCATGGGGTCGAGGACAGCGTCCTCGACCTGGTTCGAGAGAACCGGGAGCTCCGGCGGCGGTGGGACGATCCGGCCGCTGTACGGCAGAGGCTGGATGAGCTGACCGCCTACAGCGGCGTGGCGTAGTCGGGACAAGACCGGCTGGGGCTCTTCCCCGCCGATATGTCTTAGGACCTTGGCGATCGAGCGCCCGATCTGCGGGTCGTTGCTCGAGGCAAGCGCCACCGCGGGTCCACCCATGGCGCGAGCCTTGGCCTCCACCTCATCCATAACCGCCTTCGTCGCTGCGATGTACTCGTTCAGACGAGCCTTGTCACTGTCGGTGGAGGTGACGAGCGCCTGCAGGGCATCGCCATATCGCTGGGTGGCCTCTTGGCTGATCGAGCCTTTAAGGATCGCAAGCGCGCTGACTGCCTCAGCCGCGTGGTCCACGAGCGGCTGACACTTGAGCGGCTCCCATCTCTTGAATGAGAGCCTCGCCTGGATCCACATCCACCAGCTGCGCACCCAATTCAGCTGGAATGCCATGGGCATGCATTGGCGGAGCAGACGCGAGGCAAGGCGCAGCTCGTCGTATAGGCGCTCCTCTCTGCGATGGCGGGCCTCCTGCATGCGCTCAGCTCGCGTCTGCCAAGCCAGCGCGAAAGTGGCGAGCGCTAACAGCCCAGTGAATCCGGCGGTGACTTGAAGTAGCCCTAAAAGGCCCCTGGTCCTCCGGCTCAGGGGCCTACCCCCGCATGGGCACGAGCTGGACCTCGGGGTCCTGGTTCTTGTCCCGGGTGCTGACCCGAGCGGCGAGGGCACTCGGTTCCTGCTCGTCACGGAGACAGTAGTGTGGGCGACCGGCTGTGCACTACCAAGACAGGTGCCGAAGCCGTTGACCACCAGCCTCGATTCAGCGGTACAGTTGCCCCAACCCAGCTCGAAAGAGGTACTCGCCGGTGCCCGTTCGTACTCGCCTTCCCCGGCCGCGGCGAAAGCCCCAGCCCTCGTATCCGCAGCCCAGCGCCGAGAACGTCTGCAGGTTCGAGATCGTCTACGGCTCGCCGGTCTGCAGGACTCACCGCCGTGCTCTGACCGCGAATGCGCGCTGCCCGGTGACCGGCAGGATGCCGGAGCTGGGTCCGTGAACGAGTCGGTCTGTACGTCGGCTCAAGGCGGCCCTCGAGGAGCTGACGGCCGGCAGGGCCGATTGCCTATCGGCGAACGGATTCGATCGATGAGCGGGTGGTCCCGACTGGCCCTACTCCCCTTTTCTGCTGACGATGCCGCTCTTCTACGCCGCTTTCAACACATTTCACGACGTCTTCGACGGACCTACCTCTCCTCTCGGCCTCAACGGATCTCTGAGCAACACTCCACTTCCCGCACTCGCCGGGCCGGCGGCTGAGAACGTCGTGATGGCCTCCTTCGTTGCTGCCATGGCGCTCCTTGGCGTCGGTGTGAGCGTCGTCGCCGCTGGCTCGATTACGGCTGGCCGAATAGCGGCTGGCGCCTTGGCAGCGGGTGGCTGGGGCCGGATGGCCAGGGCGGGTGGACTGCTCGGACTCGTCACCGCTGTCCGGAGTC
>CATPBP010000001.1 GCA_955652675.1 Candidatus Dormiibacterota bacterium | reverse complement strand
GTTGAGAGGTTCTGCCGGGAGGTGCTGCCGCTGCTCGGCCCCTGAGCCCGGATCCGCCGACTCGCTCGCCGCTAATCGGTGGATCCGGGCTAAGGCGGTGGCCAGGAAAGCGGTGGCCAGGAAAAAGGCGGAGGCCTTCGCTTTCCGAGCGAAGGCCTCTAGCGAGGGGGGAAAGGTAAGGAAAGACTCCGACACTCAGGTGATCCGCGACTTGACGCGGAGCTTACGGCCTCAAAGATGAAGCTCTCGTGAAAGCTTGCGGGGATGGTGGATCCAGGCGCGAAGGAGCAGGAACCTGGTGATCGTCGCGACCACGTTGGCTGCGGTGAGCACGACCAGCTCGGTCACGCGCCCCGCGTTGGGTGCGACCGCCTGGAGGCCCGCGACAGAGAGGCTGGTGGTCACCAGCGCCACCGCAAGCGCTGTCAGGCCGCCGAGATGGTCGCGAGCCAGCCCCTGGCTGCCGCGAACCCCGAAGGTCAGGCGCCGGTTGGCGGCCGTGTTGGCCAGGCCCGTCAGTACGAGCGCCGCCACGTTCGCGGCGGCCGCGCCCCAAAAGCCGCGGAGCAGCCAGTAGAGCGCTGCGTAGGCAACTGTGCTGAAGGCACCTATGACGAGGAAACGCCATAGCTGTCTCAGCCCGGAGGAGCGGGGAACCGCTCGCCTGAGCCCGGTGAGGCCGTCAAGCGACCAGCCGGCGGCCAGCCGCCGGGAGACCCGCCAGATGCCGCGCACGTCCTCGATGGCTGTCGACACCACGTTCACTCTCGAATCGGGGTCGTCCGTCCAGTCCACGGGCACCTCGTAGATCCGCAGACCGGCTCGCTCGGCCAGGACCAGGAGCTCGGTGTCGAAGAACCAGGCATGGTTCTCGACCGCAGGCAGCAGCACCCGCGCCACGTCGGACCTCATTGCCTTGAAACCACACTGGGCGTCACCAAAGCCGACGCCCAGAGCGACCTTCAGCAGCATGTTGTAAGCGCGCGAGATGGCCTCACGCCTGGGTCCTCTGACCACGCTGGCCCCGCGCGCCAGCCGGCTGCCTATGGAGATGTCGCTGTGTCCGGAGAGTAGAGGCGCCACCAGCGGATGCAGCGCGTCCAGATCTGTCGAGAGGTCGACATCCATGTAGGCGACCACCTCCGAGTCGCTTCCGAGCCAGGCCTGGGCCAGCGCAAGTCCGCGGCCTTTCTCGTCCAGATGGATCGCACGGACGTCGTCCAGCTCACCGGCCAGCCGGACAGCCAACGGCCAGGTGCCGTCGGTGCTGGCGTTGTCTGCGATGGTGATGGTGGCCGAGAAGGGAAACTGCTTCTGTAAGTACGAGTGGAGCCGCTTGACGCTGCTCTCCAGGTCGGCCTCCTCGTTGTAGACGGGGATCACGATCTCGACCTGGGCCGCCCGACGTTCGATTTCGAGGACGGCGCTGGCCATGCAGCCAATGTCGCCTCGGCGGCTCAGGGGGTATTGAGAGTCCGCTGAGAGTTGTCTGGGGATGCATCTCGGGCACCCTGACCCAGAGGAGTGCAGAGCACCCCTAAGAGGTGCGGCAGCACTAAGGCGAGACGGAGGACCCCGAGGGACCGGGGATGGCAGTAGGAGAGCGCAGCGTGGAGACATCCGCGGGCTCTGGCGTCCGCAGCCTGGCGAAAAAATCGCTGATGCGCTCTCCGCCGTCCACCCGCACTCGCGTCCAGGCCAGCCGATCGGGCCACGAATGCTCAGTCCCGGGCTGCTCGGTGGTGGCCGTCTGGTAACCGGCTGCCGCCACGGCGGCGACCACCTGAGCGTTGAGCCGGCCAGACGGGTAGCAGAAGTCGACGACGGGATGACCCAGCAGCTGCTCGAGGGTGGCCCTGCTGGCCTGCAGCTGGACGTCGAGTGGGCCGGGCTGGAGCTTGGTCAGGTCGGGATGGTTCACGGTGTGGGAGCCGATCTCGACGATGCCCGAGTCATCGAGTTGCTGCACCTGGGCCGCGGTCATGTATCCCGGCCGCCCGAAGAAACCCGGGACGACATAGGCGACAGCTTTGAAGCCGTGCTTCTTCAAGATCGGATAGGCAACCTGAAAGAAGTCGACGTAGCCGTCGTCGAAGGTGAGAACCACCGGCCTCGCCGGCAGCGGCTCCCGTGCCAGAAAGTAAGCCCGCAAGTCCGCCATGACGATCGGGTGGTATCCCCCGCCGGCCAGCTTGTCCATCTGCCCAGCGAAGTCTCCCGGCGTGACCGAAAGCTGGAAGCCAAGCCGGTCCCGAGGATCCGGGTTGACGCGCACGTAGTGGTACTCGAGGAGGGGGACGCTGATCCGAGCGCGGCCGGGAGGGATGACGCTCTGAGCCGGCGGCGAGGCGGGGATTGGGCTGACCACCCGGCTCTCTTCAGATGGCCTGTCCGGCTGAGCCGTTCCCGCCTGGTGTGACCCGCCCGCGTTCATCCTCAGTCCCACTGCCGCGGCGGACGCCACGGTGAGCACGATCGCCACGGTCACGCCTGCTGCGACGAGCAGCTTTCTCCGCCGGCTCCCCTGGCTGCGCCCCATCGCGCCCAACTAAACACGACGGCGGACCCGAGCGGCAAGCTCTGAAGCCCGCGCTGTCGCAGCACCGAGGAGACCGTCACTCAGGGCCGCCCCATTGGCGTTATAGAGAGGTCCGCGCCGTCCCTGGCTTTCATCCTTCGCCCCACAGATATGCTCGAACCTCACATTCGCCGGCGCCGAAGCCTTTACCCGGCGGCACGCCGAGGGCCGCGCTTCCTACGGATCGCGGCGGTGCTGCTTCCCTTGATCGGCATTCTTTCCGCCCTCGGCGTCGCGGTCGATCGCGGGCGGGTCCTAAGGATGCCGCCGACCTCCCACACCTTCCCTGCCGACTCGCTGGTCTACGACCGGACCGGCCGCCTGATCGCCGATCTCCATCCGGCCGGGGCGACCAGGATCCCGGTGTCGCTGGCGTCGATCCCGGCAGACGAGCAGCACGCCATCGTGGCTGTCGAGGACCGCAACTTCTGGCACGAGGGCGCGGTGGACTGGGGCCGGCTGGCCGGGGCCACGGTCTACGACTTGAGCCATCGCGACCGCGCCCAGGGCGCGAGCACGATCACCGAGCAGCTGGCTCGCCTGCTCTACCTGAACAACGACAAGACGGTAGACCGGAAGTTGAAGGAGCTGGCGCTCGCCCAGGGCATGAACGCCAGCCTGAGCAAGCAGCAGATCCTCGACGAGTACTTGAACGACGTCTACTTCGGCCATGGCGCCACCGGGATCGAAGCCGCCTCCCGCGTCTACTTCGGAATCTCCGCCGCACAGCTCGACCTCGCGCAATCCGCGCTGCTCGCCGGCCTGCCCAACGCACCCACCACCCTGGACCCGCTAAAGAACCCGGACGGAGCCCGTGCCCGGCAGCGAACGGTGCTCGACGCGATGGTCCGGGCGGGAGACATTACCGCGGCTCAGTCGGACGGCGCTTACCAGGCGAAGCTCCGCTTCGGAAACGGTCAGAGCAACGACCTGAACCTCTACCCGAAGTTCACGAGGCAGGTGGTCCAGGCGATCGGCGACCAGATCCACGCGGATCCCGCCACGGCCGGGCTGACCATCAAGACCACGCTCGACCCCGCCCTTCAACAGGCCGCTGAGAACGCGATCCGGCAGCAGGTCGCTTCGCTGGCCCGCCGCCACGTCAGCGACGGCGCGGTGGTCAGCCTCGATCCCCAGACCGGGGACGTGCTTGCATACGCCGGCGACGCCGGCCCCGCCTGGCCCGGATCGCAGCTCGACATGGCCTCGCAGCCGCGCCAGCCCGGCTCGACCATGAAGGTGATCACCTACAGCCAGGCCATCGCCCAGAAGAAGGTCACCATGCTCACGCCTGTCAGCGACGCTCCCCTGACGCTTCGCACCGGCGGCGGCTCCGACGGCGGGCAGCCCTGGGTGGTCAACAACTACGACAACCGAAACCATGGCGTCGTCCCCGTCGCGGTCGCGCTTGGCAACTCCTTCAACATCCCGGCCGTCCGGGTCGAGCAGCTGGCGGGGACCGCCAACGTCGTGCAGCTCGCCCGTCAGCTCGGGATGACCACACTGTCCGGGCCGGCGGACAGCTACGGCCCCAGCCTCACGCTTGGCAGCTACCCGGTACCGCTCTGGCAGCTCGCCCAGGCATACGGCGCGATCGCAGCCGGGGGAACCCTCCACCGCGCCCGATTCCTGCTCTCCGTCGTCGATGGATCGGGCCGGGACCTGCTGCCCCCGGCGGGACCGGGAGCTCAGGTCCTCGATCCCGGCGCGGCCTTCATCATGAACCAGGTCCTGAGCGACGACTCCAACCGGGCGATCGCCTTCGGCCGCGGCAGCGACCTGGTGATCCGCGGGCACACGGTTGCGGCCAAGACCGGCACCACGAGCGACAACCGGGACGCTCTCACGGTGGGCTGGACGCCGCACCTCCTGACGGCGGCGTGGGTGGGCAACGCGGACAACAGCGCGATGGACAACGTGGCCGGTGCGCTGGGCGCGGCGCCAGCGTGGCACTCCGTGATGGCGGCCGGACTCCCCTCCGGCGGCGACGGCTGGGCCGCACCGCCCACCGGAGTCCACAGCGCCTGGTCGAACGGCCGGCAGGGCTGGTTCCTGGACGGCACCAGCCCCGACTCGGCGGTGCCCAATGCCTCGGGATGTCGCGGCTTCAGCGTGGGCGGCAGGCAGTACCAGCTCTGCGTTCCGTCCTCCCTGCCGGGAGGGTTCGGAGGGGGTACTCCGCAGGGCTGAACCGGCCGCCCCGAGCGGGGCGCCTTCGCGGGCGGTCTGGGCCTGGCCGGCTGCTTTTGAGAGGACCTCCTCCCTCAACCTCCCCACAAACCTGCTTGTCCGCGCCGCGGCGCCACCAATTAAGGAGTCGTTGCCATCAAAGGCCGGATTCACTCCGGCCGGATGAGTTGTATTTCTCCACACCCAGCATCACTCCCGAGAGGATGGTGGGTCCGTGGGGGGAACCTGGGTTCTCCCCGCGTCGTGTCAGGGAGTCTCTGGGGGGTTGGCTGGGTCGACCTGGGGGAGGACCAGGGTGAAGGTGCTGCCCTGGCCCGGCTCCGTCTGGACCTCTATGGAGCCGCCGTGCTCTCTTGCTATCTCCTGGGACAGGTAGAGCCCTAGCCCCGTTCCCTGGATGCTCTCCGTCCCCGGCCGGTCCAGGCGACCGAACTTTGTGAAGAGCCGCTTGAGATCCTCCGCCGGGATGCCGAGGCCCCGATCCGAGACCGCCACTCGCACCCGACCGTCAAGCTCGGACACCTCACACATCACCGGACCGCCTTGGGCAGAGTATTTGAAGGCGTTCGTCAGCAGGTTGGTGACGATGTTCTCGAGCCGCGCCGGATCGCCGTACACCATCGGATCGCTTTCCGGTAGGCGCAGCTCGAACTCGTGGCTCGGGGTGCGAAACGGCGCTGCCTTGGCCGCCGCCTCCTCCACCACCTCGCTAACTCCGACCAGGCGCCGGTTCAGCGACAGCCGGGAGTCCTCGACTCTCGCCGTCTCGATCATCTGCGTGATCATCGTCTCCATCTCGACCAGCTTCTTTTCCACGATGGGCATCCAGGGACTCGCCTTTCCAGGGTCCAGGGAACCATCGGTCAGCATGGAGACGTAGCCCCGCGCCACGGCCAGGGGCGCGCGCAGCTCGTGCGACGCAAGCCGCAGGAACCGGGACTTCAGCTCGTCGAGCTCCTGGAGCTGCATGGCGCGGTTCTCCAGCTCCAGCTCCGCGCGCCGTCGCTGCCAGACGAGTCCGCTGGCTCGTCCGGCCGCGCGCAGGACCATCACGTCCTCAGCCTGGAAGCCGCCCGGCCGGAGGGAGTCGAAGGTCGACAGCATGCCCAGCCTCTCGTCTCCCGCCCGCCAGGAGATGGCTGCTGCATTGGACACGCCGAGCGCCCGCAGTGCTGCCACGTGGGGCGCCAGGGCAGGGTCGGTCATCTTCAGATCGCCGCGGAAGACCTCATCGCCAAAGACGATCTGGGAAGCCAGGTCGTCCCCCCCAGGCCGGCAGGGCACGCCGGACAGTGACCTCGCAATCTCATCTGTCACCCCGTGACCGTGCGGCTGATAGAGCAATTTGTGCTGATCGGGGTCGTAGCGGCTGAAGACCACCTTGCTGGCCTGCACCAGCTCCCCGATGCTCGCCCCCAGCCGGCCGAAGAACTCCTCGATCGAGATGGAAGCCTCGGCATGCCTCGACACCTCGAGGAGGATGGCCAGGCTGAGATCGGCGGCTTCGGCCACCCGGGCGCGGGCGAGAACCAGGTCGGAGACGTCGTGGCCGACTCCCATCACCTGTCCAACGGACCCGTTCGCGCCCATGATCGGGTACACGTCCCAGTTCCAGCTCCTCTGCCGACCGCCGGACGAGGTCAGCGTCACGTTTCGGAAATGCTTGGCGACACCCGTGTCCCGCACCTCACGGAAGACGTCCAGGGTCTGGTTCTGCCCGGCCGTCGGGAACGCATCCACCAGTCGCCGGCCGAGGGGGTTCTCGCCAGCGTAGCCGGCCAGCTCAAGGGCGGCAGGATTGGCGTACAGAATCCGGAAGTTGTCGTCGGAGGCGTCGTACAGAGCGAGACCGACGGAGAGGCTGTCGAGCATTCGGGAAAGCAGCTCGAGGGCGGCGTGCTCCCCGCTTACAGCGCTCACGAGCCCGCCGAGGCTGCTGAGATCGATCCGAGGTTTCAAGAATTCGTCCTCTAGCTTGCAGGTTCGGGGGGCCCAGCGGTGTGGCGCTCTCCTCGCCCGCGACAAGACATTGTGTGACAGTGTTGGACGTCGGTGAAATGAGACTACTGCCTCCAGGCGGAGCTGGAGCCTTGCGGCCGCTGGTCTCCCCTGCCCTCCTGGGAGGGTGCTCGCTCAGCCGGCCGTGTCCGGTGCGCCTCCGATGAGGTCGCGAATCCGGTTCCAGCGGGCTTGGTACCGCGGGCCGAACCGGCGCTCGGCCCGGGCCCTTTTCGCAGATCCCTTGGGGTAACGCCAGGCCGCCCAGGGCGAGCTGGGCTTGGCCAGACGGAGAGCGCCGATTGCGGCGACCGTGGGCACCAGCAGCCCGATAGTCCCTAGCACGGGCTTTGCCTTCAGGAGGGTGATGACGGTCAGGGTCAGATTGAGAACGATGCTCACCGCCAAGGTTGCCAGCAACTCGTGTGACGCGCCGCGCAGGTCGAACGGCGTGACTCCGACCAGCAGCAGACCGGTGATGAGGAAGGCGATGAAGACCGCGTCGATCGACTTCCGTCCCTCCGGTGACCAGTAGACGTCGTCCAGGTAGAGCCACAGGGCGAACTCGTCCAGCGTCAGACTGACGCCGACTCCGAAGAAGGCACCCAGCACGTTGCTCCAGGGGGCCGGAGGTTGATAGGCGAACTCCAGGCAGCCGGCCACCAGGATCGTGAGCACTCCGAAGACCTGGTGGTGGACGTGCACTCCTCCCAGGTTCCAGTTCTTCAGACCCCGAGTCCCAGTCCTGATCCGGCGGGTGACCACCCGGGTCACCAGGAAGGTGAGGAGCATCGCGATCAGCATCCAGAAGAGGGGGCCCCGGCCCGCATGCTGGATCGAGTCCTCGTAGAAATCCACGCCGGCAGCCCTACTCGTCCCCGCCGATGTGAAGGGTGACGTCGGCGACCCCCACTCCTGGCTCGCGGAGCAGCGCCGCCTTCAGCCAGAAGGCCCGGTGGTTGTGAAGCCAGAGCGTCAGCAGCCGCTCGTCAACCAGCTCCGGCACGACCGTCGTGCAAAGAGGGTCGGGATGGGCGGCGCGCCAACGCAGGATGTAGGTGAGAACAGGCGGCACCACGGCGCGATAGGGCGACTGGATGACCACCAGGTGGGGGCGCTCTCCTTCGAGGCCCGCCGCCCACTCGTCGAACCGATCGGGAACATCGTCGAGCTCGTCGCGCGCCCGCTCCTCGACGTCGGTGACGACGTGGATGGCCACCACCTCGGCAGCCAGTGCGCGGGCGTAGCGGAGCGCGTTCACGGTGACCGGGTCCAGGCCGGAGACCGGGACGAAGACCACGTGCTGTGGATCCCGACCCTCGGGCTGGCGGCGGTGGGAGAGGAAACCGGGACAGCTTGCCGCCACGACGTTCCGGCGCCGAAGGAGAGCCAGCTTGAGCAGCGCCAGGTCGGGCCTGAGCAGAAGCTGCATCCAGAAAGGCTGCGCCTGGTCCGGCACCACCACGGTGGTGACTATGCGCGGCGACTCGCGACGGATGGAGTCAAGCTCAGCGAGAACGGAGCGCAGCGGTCTGCCACCGAGGCGGCGCACCTCGGCGCCTGCGGGCATGCCTTCCGGGGGCGCCTTTGCGGCGGCCTGCAGGACGACCAGCCTCTTTCCGAGCAGACGCCCATAGCCGAGAGCGTCGGCAGCTGCCTGGTCGGCGCGGAGGATGGGCACGACGACCGCTCCCAACCTCACCGGCGCGGTTGAGACGCCGATTCTCTCCACATCGCCTCGGGTGCGGAGGTAGTAGCGGTGGATGCTCCAGCACAGCAGCACGAGCGCGGGTATGAGCACGACCACCACCCAGGCGCCTCGCGGGCTCTTGGTGACGATGATGATGGCGTCCACCAGCGCGGTGACCGCCGCTCCCAAGGCGTTGATCAGGAATCCACGCCGCCACCCAGCTCCCCGGCGGGTCCACCACTGGCGCGCCATCGCCGTCTGGGCCAGGGAGAAGGCTGTGAACACGCCGAGGGCGAAGAGATTGATCAGCGCGTCGGTCCTGCCGTCGAAGGCGAGCATGAGCGCCGCCGCGGTGAGCGCCAGGAAGACCATGGCGCTCGAGTAGACGAGCCGCTTGCCGAGCTGCCCGAAGCGATGAGGCAGGAAATCGTCGCGGGCCAGGATGGCGCAGAGCCGCGGAAAGCCGGCGAAGCTGGTGTTCGCGGCGAGCACCAGGACCAGCGTGGTGGAGAACTGGATTGCGTAGTACGCCCAGCGGAGCGGACCCCCGAACACGGCGGAGGCGATCTCGGAGAGAACTGTCGGATTGGAGTTGGGATGAGGCTCGGCGGCGTAGAGCACGTCGAGGGCCTCCACGCCGATGAAGAGAATGATGAGCAGACCCCCGAGGACCGCAAGCGTCCGTGTGGCGTTCTCCGTCCGGGGCTCTTTGAACGCAGGGACGCCGTTGGAGACCGCCTCTATGCCGGTCATCGAGGAGCTACCCGACGCGAAGGCCGCCAGCACCAGGAGCGGCGTCAGGGCCTCCCGGGCGGGCAGCGGCGCGTAATGGCCAGGGTGAGGAACGAAGCCGAGCGCAGCCCTGGCCAGTCCGACGGCGATCAGCGCCAGGATGGCCACGATGAAGAGGTAGGTCGGGATCGCGAAGAGCAGCCCCGCCTCTCGGACTCCGCGCAGGTTCCCCACAAGGAGGAGGGCGACCACCCCGAGCAGGAGGGGTACGCGGTAGGGCAAAAGCTGGTGGTAGGCCGAGAGCAGCGCGTCCACCCCCGCGGAGACGCTCACCGCCACCGTGAGGACGTAGTCGACGAGGAGGGCCGCCCCCGCGACCAGGCCCAGGATGACGCCGAGGTTGGCTCGCGCTACCGCGTAAGACCCGCCGCCGCCCTGGTAGCCGCGGATCACCTGCTGATAGGAGATGGTCACGATCAGCATCAGCAGGGCGACCGCGATCGATATGGGGATGTTCCAGAAAAAGGCCCCTGCTCCGGCGGCCGCGAGAACTGCAAGAGCCGCCTCGGGACCGTAAGCGACCGAGGAAAGCGCGTCGGAGGACAGGATGGGAAGCGCTTTGAACACCGACATTCGCTCCGACTCGATCGCCTCAGAGGGGAGCGGACGCCCGATCAGGTGGTTCCGTGTTTCCCGCAGCCACTGGCCCAGACGCGTTCGGGGCTCTTCGGCTGCCTCCGTGGAGACGAGATAACCGCCGCGCTGGCGGCGGAAGACGCCGAGATCCTCACGCCGGACCCGGACGTAGCCCTGACCCGACTTCCCGCGCCTTACCAGCTCGCCCGCGAAGGGGGCCCTCTGACGCCGGGGTGGCCTCGGCGCCGAGGCGCCTCTGTCACCCCCCACCGAACACCGCTGCCGAGTCTGCCAGGCGGGGCCAGGAGCTGCGAGACGATGTCCGTTCTACGAGTCGAATTATCGGTGTCGCCGGCGTCTGGCGAGGAATAGTCCGGTGGCGGATAGGGCCACGACGGCGATTGCCGCGATGCCTCCCCAGGTCAGCCACCGTTGGACAGTGGCGGAGCGGCCGAGATCGGAAGCCTCGGGCAGGGTCTTCCCGGCCTGGGCAGGGGTGGCGGCGACGGCCAGGACGTGGCCCTCGCCGTGGGCGGTGTCTCCACCCACCAGCTCGGTCACCTGGCAGGCCCTTTCGCAGCGGACGTCGATCATGCCGGCCCCTCCCTCGGTCGCGACGAGGAGGTCTCCGTCCCGGACACCCGCCCTCCCGAGACTTGCCGAATCAAGCCGCAGCTGGCTGTCCGTGCCAGGATGCGGGTTGCCGGGCGTGGAGCGGTCGGCGAAGTAGGCCGCGCCGCCCGCCGCGAAGCCGGGCGGCACGAAGCCGACGCCCTCCACGCCGATGTCGCCGCCGGCGGGCAGTCCAGATCGAGCAAACGTGGCGCTGGACCCGTCCGCACGTATCGCGTACAGGTTGCCGCTGAGCTCATCCGGCGCCACAAGGTCGCCACCGAAGGCTCCGAAGCCGGCTGGAGCCACCTGGATGCCGCCCTCCAGGACGGGCGCGGTCTCGGTGACGCGCGTCACCTGGCCCCGGCAGTCGATGGCCGCCACCACGGTGGCACCCCGGCTGGGGCCGGTGACCAGCAGGCGGTGGCCGAAGCGTCCCACGGTGTCGAAGGCGATCCCGGTCAGCGATTCGACACCCTCCACCGTGGCGAAGCCATGCGCATGGGCCTGGGCATCGATCCGAAGCACGCCACCGGCAGGCTTGAGCTGCAGGACGAAGAGGTCGTCGCGGCCGAAACTGCAGGAGGCGGCCGCGACCCGCTGTCCGGCGGAGAGTGCGAGGTAAGGCTCACCGCTGCCGGCGCCGGGATAAGCGCTCGCGGCGGGGACAAACGGTTCCCGCCGGCCGCTCAGCGGGTCCAGCAGAAACAAGCCGTCCGCGGCCGCGACGACCAGGCTCCCGTCGCTGCGCGGTCCTGCCACGTCGACTACGCCGGGGACATGCTGCCACCGAGCCCATGTCAGCGGGGCGCCGGCGCCCGCGGGAGGGGCGCCCACCACGAGGAGGGCGAGCACCGCCAGAGTCGCGGCCAAGCCGTCACCGATTCTCTCCCTCGCGGGCCTCCGGGCCCTATGACTCGCGCCTCTGTCAGCCATCGGCTTCAACTATGGTCGCTGGTTGCAGTGACCCCGAAGTCCACACCAGCCATGGATGGCGCGATCATGGTCGGGGATGGAGGACTGGAGCGGTGACTGAACCCGGAGCTGCGCCAAGAGCTCATTCCGGAGACCTGGACCCGCCCTCCTCGGCGACCGCCGAGAAAGATGCGGCCCTGGACGAGATCCAGCGCCGGGTGCTCTGGCTGGCGACGAACATCGTCCACGTCGCGAACCGTGTCCGGCCCAACCCCTCCGGCGTCAAGGTGGGCGGCCACCAGGCGTCGAGCGCCTCGACAGTCTCGATCATGACCGAGCTCTTCTTCGAGTTCATGCGCGAGGGCGACCGCATCTCTGTGAAACCTCACGCATCGCCCGTCCTGCACGCCATCCAGTACCTGCTGGGGGGCCTCGATCGCCGCTACCTGCCGATGCTCCGCGAGTTCCACGGACTGCAGGCCTACCCCAGCCGTACCAAGGACCCGGATCCCGTCGACTTCTCCACCGGGTCGGTCGGATTAGGCTCGGTGGCGCCCAACTTCGCGGCCCTGGTCGACCGCTTCGTGCAGGCGCGATTCGGAAACCGGGAGGGGCCGCCCCGTCGCTTCATCTCGATGGTGGGCGACGCGGAGCTCGACGAGGGGTCGGTCTGGGAGGCGGTGGCCGAGCCGGCCCTGGCCGGCCTCGACAACCTGATCTGGGTGATCGATCTCAACCGCCAGTCGCTCGACCGGATCGTGCCCGGTATCCGGGTCCATCAGCTGGAGGAGATGTTCCGAGCCAACGGCTGGACCGTGGTCGAGGCCAAGTACGGGCGCCGTCTGCTCGAAGCCTTCGAGCAGACGCGGGGGCTGCGCCGGGCCATCGACGAGATGCCCAACGAGCAGTACCAGTACCTGCTTCGATCCCCCGCCGCAACGATCGCCGAGGTCCTGGGCGACGCGGCGCCGGACGTGCCCGAGGCCGAGCTGCAGTCGCTGATCGCGGATCTCGGCGGTCACGACTTCGAGACCATGCGCAAGGCCCTGGGGGCGGCGCAGGCGGCCACGAGTCCGGCCGTCGTCTTCGCCTACACCGTGAAGGGCTGGGCGCTCCCTATAGCCGGCGACCCGCTGAACCACTCGGCGCTACTCAGTGACAAGGAGATGGTGGAGCTGCGCGCCCAGCTCGGCGTGCCGGAGGACGAGTGGGCCGTCCTGGAAGCGGAGTCGCCCGGTGGCCGTCTCATCAGGGAAAGGCGGCGCGAGCTCCAGCCGCCGCCAAGACGGGGGACGCCCCGGCTAACGGTCCCCGGTGACCTCGGACGTTCCTACGCTGGCGTGAGCTCGACCCAGCGCTCGTTCGGACAGATCCTGATGGCGCTCGCCCGGGACGATCCCGACGCCGCTGAACGGATCGTGACGGTCTCCCCCGACGTGGCCACCTCGACCAACCTGGGAGGCTGGATCAACAAGGTGGGCGTCTGGGAGCCGGTGGAAACCCATGACCCCTTCTCCGCGCTCGGTCCCCGCCTGATCGAGTGGCGCCGGCAGCCCAGCGGCCAGCACATCGAGCTCGGTATCTCCGAGACGAACCTGCTGATGCTGCTCGGACAGCTCGGGCTGGCGGCCGAGCTGTCCGGCGAGCCGCTGCTTCCGATCGGGACCCTGTACGACCCCTTCATCGCCCGAGCGCTCGACGCCCACATCTACGGCGTCTACTCGGGAGCCCGCTTCGTCCTGGTGGGAACGCCTTCCGGCGTGACGCTGGCGCCCGAGGGAGGAGCCCACCAGTCGGTGATCACGCCCAGCATCGGCGTCTCCCTGCCGCGGGTGGTCTACTGGGAGCCCTGCTTCACCCAGGAGCTCGAGTGGGTACTGCTGGAGGCCCTCAACTCCCTGCACCGACCGGATGAGGCAGAGTCGTCGTACCTGCGCCTGACCACCGCACCCGTCGACCAGTCGCTGTTGAAAGTCCCCGAGGACCGGGACGGCTTCCGCCGCCAGGTCCTCAGCGGTGTATACCGGCTGGTGGACCGGTCGGGGGAACCCGGGGTTCGAAGCGACAACCAGGTACACATCTGGGCGACCGGCGCGATGGTGCCGCAGGCCCTCAAAGCCTCGGAGGAGCTGCGGCTGGACGGGGTCTTCGCCTCGGTCTACAACTGCCTGTCTCCGGACCTTGTGTACCGCTCCTGGCAGGCCGGCGTGGCCACCGGCCGGCGCCCGGGACGGGGGGAGGCGCCGGTCGTGACGGTGCTCGACGGCCATCCGCTGGCGCTGGCCTGGGTGGGGTCGATGCTGGGTGTCCAGTCGCTGCCGCTCGGCGTCACGCAGTACGGCCAGTCGGGGACACCTGCCGAGCTCTACCGGGAGTTCGGAATAGACTCAGACGCCATCGCCGCGGCTTGCTTCGCGGCACTCCAGTAACACCTGGAAGGGGGATCGAGACACATGACGACGATCAGGAAGGACGTGGTCACTCTGATCAACGTCTTCACCGTGGAGCCGCAGGATCAGCAGCGGTTGGCGGACCTCCTGATCGAGGCGACCGAGAAGACCATGAAAGGACTGCCCGGATACGTCTCCGCCAATTTCCACCGAAGCCTGGACGGCCGCCACGTTGCCAACTACGCGCAGTGGCGAAGCCCTCAGGACTTCCAGGCCATGCTCCAGAACCCGGAGGCTCAGGGGCACATGGAGGAGATCAGAAAGCTGGCCACCAACGAGGGCTATCTGTACGAGGTGGTCTACACAGAAAAGGACTGAGCCCTTCTTCCCCCCTTCCGGGGGAGGATCAGATGTCGACGTCGGCGGCTTCGGGACGCTCGGCGTTGCGGCGGGTCGGCAGCTGGGCGAAAACCGGCGGAGGGTCGCGCCAGAGCTCGGGGAGCGTGCCCGCCTCGGCGTCTCGAATTGCCCGCCAGACCCTGTCGGGCGTGCATGGCATCTCGATGTGGCGCACCCCCAGGTGGCTGACCGCATCGACGACCGCGTTGTGGACCGCCGGCATGGAGCCGATCGTCCCCGACTCGCCGATGCCCTTGGCCCCAAGCGGGTTGAGCGGGCTGGGCGTCTCCGTGTTCGAGGTCTCCACCGGGGGCATCTCAGCCGCACAGGGCATGCCGTAGTCGATCAGGCTCGAGGTGAGCGGAGTTCCGTCCGGCCCGTAGAGCACCTCCTCCCAGAGCGCCTGAGCCATCCCCTGCGCGATCCCGCCGTGCTGCTGCCCGGTGACCAGGAGGGGATTCAGAATCCGGCCGCAGTCGTCCACCGCGACGTGCCGGAGCGGTCGCACGTGTCCCGTGTCGGCGTCGACCTCGACCACCGCCACGTGGGCGCCGAAAGGAAAGGTGGCGCCCGTCTGGCGGAAATCCGCGGAGGCGGAGAGCCGGCTGCCGTCGCTCTCAGCGCGCTGGGCCAGGTCGGACCACGTGAGCCCCCTGGCAGGGACGCCGGCGACGCCGATACGGCCGTCTGCCGCCACGATGTCGTCCGGGCTCGCCTCCAGGAGTGACGAGGCCAGCGTCCGAGCCTGGCGGAGCACGATCTCAGCCGCCGCCCGCACCGCGCTCCCACCCATCTGAAGTGAGCGCGATCCACCGGTGCCGCCGCCCCTGGGCACGAGGGCTGTGTCGGACTGGATGAAGTCGATGTCGTCGAGAGGGATCCCCAGCAGATCGGCGACGATCATGGAAAAGGCCGTCGCATGTCCCTGGCCGTGGGCCGAGGTACCGACTCTGATCGTCGCCCTGCCGTCGTCCTGGACGTCGACCCGCCCGTACTCCTCCCCCCCACCACCGGCCGTGACCTCGACGTAGGTCGACACGCCGATTCCGAGCAGCTGGCGGTCCCCGCGCTCCCGCCTGGCGGTCTGCTCGGCGCGCAGCTCCTCATAGCCGGAGAGTGCGACAGCCCGGTCGAGAACCTTCCCGTAGTCGCCGCTGTCGTATTCGGCGCCGGTCAAGGTCGTGAGCGGAAACTCGGACGCCTGGATGAGGTTGCGCCGGCGGATCTCGACCGGGTCGATGCCAAGCTCGTCCGCGGCGATGTCGATCAGCCGCGGACGAGCTTGGCAT